>NZ_JAVXUS010000023.1:28874-53565 GCF_032334135.1 Halomonas sp. I1 | reverse complement strand
TTACGGCTTACGGCTTACGGCTTACGGCTTACGGCTTACGGCTTACGGCTTACGGCTTACGGCTTACGGCTTACGGCGGTCAGGCGTCCTCGTCGAACCGGGCTTCGAACAGCTCTTCCAGCGCATCCAGGACGGTGTCGCCGTCATCGCCTTCGGCTGCCACGAGCAGTTCGGTGCCGCAGGGGGCGGCGAGCATCAGCAGCGACATGATGTTGCCGGCGTCGGCTGTCTGGCCGCCGTGGGTGACGGTGACGGTGGCGTTATAGGGCTGACAGCATTGAACCAGGCGGGTGGCGGCACGGGCGTGCAAGCCGCGCTTGTTGGTCAGAGTGAGCTTGCGACTCGGCACGGACTCAGGATTCCTTTTCTTGGTCGTGATCGTCCTGCTCGGGGGTGGACGTCGTTTCCGAGGGGAGGCGGCTGAGATGAATGCCCAGTTCGCGGTGGCGCAGGCGGACGCTGGGCTGCTGAACGGCCAGGTCGTGGGCCAGGCGCTCGGCCAGGTAGACCGAACGATGCTGGCCGCCGGTGCAACCGATGGCTACGGTGAGATAACTGCGTTGGCTGGCCAGGTAGCGCGGTAGCCAGCGTTCTATCCAGGCCAGGATGTCCCGGCGCATCTCGTCGACCATCGGGTAGCCGTCGAGAAAGTCGATGACGCTCGAGTCACGCCCGGTGGCATCGCGCAATGACGGGTCCCAGTAGGGGTTCGGCAGGCAGCGCGCATCGAAGACGATATCGGCGTCGAGGGGAACACCGCGCTTGAAGCCGAAGGACTCGATGGTCAAGGCCAGGGCTTCCTGTCCGCGGTCGGCCACCTGGTCGGCGAGGCGGCCGCGCAGGTCATGCACCGAGAGTCGTGACGTATCGATCACCAGGTCGGCGAGGTCGCGGATGTCTGCCAGGGAAGCTTCTTCCTGGTCGATGGCCTCGGCCAGCGTCATCCGGTTGTTGCGGGTCAACGGGTGGCGTCGTCGAGTGGCCGAGTAGCGTTCGAGCAGGATGCGCGCATCGGTGGTGAGGTAGACCACCTGACACTGAACCTTCCTGTCGCGCAACTCATGGAGTAGCGTCGGAAAGCGTTGCAGGGCATGTGGCAGGTTGCGGGCATCGATGCTGACGGCGATGGAGCTGCGTGCCTGGGCATCGTGCAGCTCATCCACCAGCGAGCCGAGCAGCATGGCCGGCAGATTGTCGATAGCGTAGAAGCCGAGATCCTCCAGCGCCTGCAGGGCGATCGACTTGCCCGAGCCCGAACGGCCGCTGATGATCACGATCTGCATGGCGGATCTCCTGGTCGAATGGCTGGCCGGATGGCCCGGGAACGGGGGCCGTCAGTCGTGTTCGGCCGGCGCCTGCCGGCGTATGGCCTCGACGAGTCGTTCGTGCAGGGCATGCTGGCTATCGGCGCGCCGCAGGGCATTGCGTGTGTCGGCATCATTCATCACGGCAGCGACCTGGCCGAGCAACGCCAGGTGGGCGTCGTCGGCCTGCTCGGGAACCAGCAGCACGAACACCAGATCGACGGGGTCGCCGTCGACCGCATCGAAGTCGATCGGGTCGGCGAGCTTCAGGAAGCCGGCGATGGGGGCCTTGCAGTGCGGGTTGCGGGAGTGGGGGATGGCCACTCCGTGTCCGATGCCCGTGCTGCCCAGACGCTCGCGACCGATCAGTCGGCTGAAAACCTCCTGACTGTCGAGGCTGGGTGTGTTCTGAGCGATGAAGGTGCTGAAGAATTCCAGTACGCGCTTTTTGCTCCCCCCGGGGACATCGAAAAGGGTGCGCTCGGGGGGAAGGATGGTTTCCAGAGTCATGACGGGTCAGCGTGCGCCGGCGGCGCCCTGGGCGCGCGCCTGGGATTTTTCCTTGTGTTTCACCAACTGGCGATCGAGCTTGTCGGCGAGGGCATCGATGGCGGCGTACATGTCGCCGTCCATTGCTTCGGCATGCAGGTCGGCACCAGCAGCATGCAGGGTACAGGCAGCCTGTTGACGTTCTTTCTCCACGGAGAGCGTGACTTGCACGGTGGTGATGTTGTCGTAATGACGTTCGAGGCGCGCGAGCTTCTCTTGGACATAGTCACGCAGGGCGTCGGTCAATTCCACATGATGGCCGGTGAGGTTGACTTGCATGACACGCTCCTTGCTCCTTGGGTGGTGACTCGATTGTAACCCTTTTTGGAGTCGAGCAAACCCCCTGCGCAATGCCGTCGGTGACGTCCCGTGGTAAACGCTCAGCGAAGGCGTTTGCGCTGGCTCGAGGAGGGGATGTTCATCGATTCACGGTACTTGGCCACGGTTCGTCGTGCCACATCGATGCCTTCCTCGGCGAGCAGGGTGACAAGTCTGTTGTCGGAAAGCGGCTTGCGTGTCGATTCTTCCTGAATGAGCTTGCGGATTCGGGCGCGAATGGCAGTGCTGGAGTGCGCATCGTCGCCCCCGCCGACATGACTGGAGAAGAAATACTTGAGCTCGAACACGCCACGCGGTGTGTGGATGTATTTCTGGGTGGTCACCCGGGAAATGGTCGATTCGTGCATCTCGACGGTCTGGGCGATGTCGGCCAGTATGAGCGGTTTCATGGCCTCCTCGCCGTGTTCCAGGAAATCCAGTTGGCGGACCATGATCTCGCGGCCGACCCGAAGAAGGGTGTCGTTGCGACTGGCCAGGCTCTTGAGTAGCCAGCGTGCTTCCTGGAGGTGGTCCTTGAGGAACTGGTTGTCCTGGCTCTTGTCGGCGCGCCGGATCAAGGCGGCATAGTCGGGCTGAATGCGCAGGCGCGGCATGGCGTCGGGATTGAGCTCGACCTGCCAACCATCTTCGGTGCGTCGGGCGACCAGGTCGGGAATGACATAGTCGTCGCTCTCGCTGGCAAAGGCGCTGCCCGGGCGGGGGTCGAGGTCTCGGATCAGGGCGATGGCTTCGTCGAGGGCCTCATCGTCCAGGCTGAGGCGTCGTTTCAGCAGACGCCGGTCATCGCCGGCCAGCGCCTCGAGGAACTGGCGGGCCAGACGCCGAGCCTGAGGAAGTCGGGGAGTGTCCTGGGGCAGGGCCGCAAGCTGCAGCAGTAGGCACTCCCGCAGGTCGCGGGCGAAGACGCCGGTGGGGTCGAACTGCTGCACTTGAAGCAGCACCGTTTCGACTTCGCGACTGGATAGTCCTTCCAGTCCCTGGGCGCGCAGGCCGTCACGGATCTCGTCCAGAGGCTGGTCCAGGTAGCCGTCGTCGTTGACCGCGTCGATCAGGCTCTCGGCGATACGCGACGCGCGTTCGTCCAGGCCGCTCATGGCCAGTTGCCAGGCCAGGTGGCCCTGCAGGCTCTGGCCGGCCGCCTGGCGCTCGAAGTCGGGAGCTTCGCCACTGCCGGTGCCTCCCAGGCTTCCCAATCCGGCGTCCTGGTAGGTGTCGGACCAGTCGCTGTCGACGGTCAAGTCATCGGGAATCTCGCTGGCCCAGTCATCCTCGGGGGCATCGCTGACGGCCTGTTCGCCGAAATCGTCGTCGAGCTCCAGCATGGGGTTGGATTCCAGGGCCTGCTGGACCTCCTGGCGAAGATCGAGGGTGGAGAGCTGCAGCAGGGCGATGGCCTGCTGCAGTTGGGGCGTCATGGTCAGCTGGGTGCCGAGCCGCAGTTGCAGGGAAGCCTTCATGGCCATAGGGAAAGAGATCCGCTCAACGTGCGAGAAACCCCCACCCTAGTCCGCTGGGTCGGCGCATGCAAGCCTTGTTAAAAGCAATTATCATGCCATTGGCAATTAGCATGCCTCGGAGATAAAGTTCTCTTTATATCAGTTTGTTGTGATTCCACGAGGCGCATCAGCGCTTGGCAGGGGCGACTCAGAGCCGGAAATCCTGGCCCAGGTAGACGTCACGTACTCGTTGGTTGGCGAGGATCGCCTCGGCGTTGCCTTCGGCGATGATCTGCCCGTCGCCGACGATGTAGGCGCCATCACAGATATCGAGCGTCTCGCGAACATTGTGATCGGTGATCAGTACGCCAATGCCGCGTGCCTTTAGCTGGCGGATGATGTCCTTGATTTCACCGACGGAAATCGGGTCCACGCCCGCGAAGGGCTCGTCCAGCAGGATGAAATCGGGTTCGGTTGCCAGGGCGCGCGCGATTTCCACTCGGCGTCGCTCGCCACCGGACAGGGTCATGCCCGCGTTGTCACGGATGTGGGTGACGTGAAAGTCCTCCAGCAGCGACTCCAGGCGGGCTCGGCGGCCGGCGCGATCGAGGTCCTTGCGCATCTCGAGGATGGCCATGATGTTGTCGGCCACGCTCAGCTTGCGAAAGATCGAGGCTTCCTGGGGCAGATAGCCGATGCCGGCGTGGGCGCGTTCGTGCATGGCGGCGTCGGACAGGTCGTGATCATCGATGGCGACTTCGCCGGCATCGGCGCGGACCAGGCCCACGATCATGTAGAAGGAGGTGGTCTTGCCGGCACCGTTGGGGCCGAGCAGGCCGATGATGTGCCCCTGGCCGATCGCCAGGCTGATATCGTGGACCACGCGGCGACGCTTGTAGCTCTTGGCCAGGTGGCGAGCATGAAGCGTTTTCATTGGGAATCCTGTTGCTCGGGTTCCAGGGTCATGCGTACCCGCTGGTTTCCTTCGACGCCCTCGGCAGAGGAACGCGCCTGTACCACGCGGCGGTCGAGGAAGTACTCCAGATAGCCGCCATCGAAGGTGTCGCCACCCTGGTGGAGTTCGGCTTGATCGACGAGCTCCATGCGGCGCTCGGCCACATGGTAGACGATGCGCTGCCCCCAGCCGCGCACCAGCGGTTCGTCGGGGGCGGGCTTCTGTTCGATGTAGGCACGTTCGCCGGTGGCGATGGCCTGGCTCAACTGGCCGGCGTCGTTGCGGCGGATTTCCACTCGTGCGCCGGTCAGGCGCATGCTGCCTTGCTGGATGCGGACATCGCCTTGATAGACGGCGGTGCCGGCACGGTCATCGAGATCCAGCCGGTCGGCTTCGACCTGAATCGGCGCGCTGGCGTCACCCTCCAGCGCCAGTGCCGGGGGGGCAGCAAGCGTCAGCATGGTCAATGTCAGGCCCAGCAGGGGGGCGAGGGACTGTCGCGTCATGGCTCGGGGTCCTCGTCGGTTGCCGGCGGATGGTGGCCGCGGACATTGTCGGTCAGTCGAACGCGATTGTCATGGAGCCAGGCATCGAACCGTTGGCCTCGCATCGATTGAGGAGGCTGGCTCACGGTAGTGGGCGTGTCGCTCCATGCATGGCCGGTATCGGCATCGTAGTGCAGCGTCCGGGTGGTCAGGTGCCAGCGTTCCTCGGGGGCCTCCAGGTGGACGTCGCCAGCGAGCACCAGAGGGTTGCCGCCGGTTTCCAGACGGCCCTTCTCGGCTCGGGCGAGCCAGCGTCGGCCATCATTGTCGCGGAGTCTGACATCGGGATTTTCCAGGCGCGTGACGTCGTCGACGGGCGTGTGCACCAGGCGTGGCGTGACCAGGTGCTGGTGGGGGCGCCCCTCGGCATCGAAACGCGTCGCCTCGACGTCTTCCAGGTAGTAGTCCGGTTCGCCGGCAGCATCCTGTGGCACCGGGCCGGGAGCATCGGTGTCGCGAGAGTCGAGCAGGGCCAGGCCGCCGCCCAGAAGCAACAGGAGGAAGAAAAGCCAGGTGCGAAAACCGGGGCGTGGTAGTCGCATGGGTCAGGCCTGATCGTTCAGGTAGGTGTCGAGTACGGTATCCCATTGCCCCTGGGCCTGCAGCAGGACGTCGCAGATCTCGCGTACCGCGCCGTGTCCGCCGGCGCGCTCGGTGACCCAGTCGGCATGTCGGCGTATATAGCCTGGTGCGCCGGGGACGCTGATGCCGACGCCGGCCTGGTGGATGGCCGCCAGGTCGGGCATGTCATCGCCGCAGTAGGCGACCTGGCCGAGTTCGATCTCGAGTCGCGCGCAGAGGTGTTGCAGCACGGGGAGCTTGCGTGAAATGCCCTGGTGGAGGTGGGAGATGCCGAGCGCGGCGGCGCGACGGCTGACCATCGGCGAGTCACGACCCGTGATCAGTGCCACCTCGATACCGGCGCCCTGCACCAGCTTGATGCCGTGGCCGTCCAGGGTGTGGAAGGCCTTGATCTCGTCGCCATCGGCCTGGAAATAGAGTCGTCCGTCGGTCAACACGCCATCGACATCCAGGGCCAGCAGGCGTACCTGTCGCAAGCGGTCGAGCAGGTGCGTGGGAAGCGAGGGGGCGTCATGACGCATGGCTACTCCTTGGGGTCAGATCACGCCGCTGGCCAGTAGGTCGTGCATGTGCAAGGCGCCGACAGGATGGCCGTCGGCGTCCACCACGGCCAGTGCAGTGATGCGGTTGTCTTCCATGATGCGGACGGCCTCGGCGGCCAGGGTGTCGGGCGAGATACGTTTGCCTGGTGCGGTCATGACGTCGTCGACCTTGAGGCCGCTCAGGTCGGCATGCTGGTCGAGAGTGCGCCGGAGGTCGCCATCGGTATAGACGCCGACCAGGTGATCATCGGGGTCGACGACGCAGGTGAAGCCCAGACCTTGGCGCGTGATCTCCAGCAGGGCGTCGCGCAACGGGCTGCCGGATGCCACCCTGGGGAGACGGGTGCCCTGGTGCATGAGGTCCGAGACCCGCAGCAACAAACGTTTGCCAAGGCTGCCGCCGGGATGAGACAAGGCGAAATCCTCGGCGGTGAATCCCCGTGTCTCGAGCAGGGCCACGGCCAGAGCGTCACCAAGCGCCAGGGCGGCCGTGGTCGAGGACGTGGGGGCCAGGTCGAGCGGGCAGGCCTCGCGCTCGACGCCGGCGTAGAGGTGGGCTTCGGCATGGCGACCCAGGGTGGAGGTCGGGCGCCCCGTCATGCTGATCAATGGCGTTCCCAGTCGCTTGAGAAGCGGTAGCAGGGCGGTGACTTCGGCGGTCTCTCCCGAGTGTGACAATGCCAGGACCACATCGCCCGGCGTGATCATGCCGAGATCACCGTGGCTGGCTTCGCCGGGGTGCACGAAGAAGGCCGGTGTGCCGGTGCTGGCCAGGGTGGCGGCGATCTTGCCGCCGATGTGGCCGGATTTGCCCATGCCGGTGACCACGACCCGGCCCGGGCAGGCCAGGATGAGTTCGCAGGCACGTTCGAAATCATCGTCGAGATGTTCGATCAAGGCGCCGATGGCCTGTTGTTCCAGCATCAGGGTGCGGGTGGCGCTGGCACGCAGCTGAGCGGAGGGAGAGGTAGCGTCAGTCATGGCAGAGATTGTTGCCCGTCATGGGGTTTCACTCAAGGGTCAGGTGCCGGCGATGGTCTGGCTGCTTCCCAGCCAGACCAGATAGGCGAGATACGCCAGGGCGAGCAGGGCGCCTGGCAGGCGCTTGATCTGTCCGTGGCGCTGCCACAGCAGCAGCATGCCCAATGCCAGGGTCAGCAGCAGCATTACCGGGTAGTCGCGTCCGGCTGCCGCGGGGTCGGTGGCCCCCGGGCGCATCAGTGCAGGCACGGGGAGCACGGCGAGCATGTTGAACAGGTTCGAGCCGATGACATTGCCGATGGCCAGGTCATGGTGGCGCTTCAAGGCGCTGGCCACGCAGGCGGCGAGTTCGGGCAGGCTGGTGCCGATGGCGACGATGGTCAGGCCGATCACGAGTTCGCTGATGCCGAAGTCGCGGGCCAGTTCGCTGGCGCCCCAGACCAGGGCGCGTGAGCTCGCCACCATCACGATCAGCGTCAGGGTGAGCCAGATCAGGGCGCGCACCAGGGACATGTCGGGGATGTCAGTGTCGGTATCCGCTGCGCCCGGTGTATCGGCACGAAACAGCCACCACAGGCTGAAGATCAGCAGGAGCACCAGCAGCAGGCCGTCGGGGCGGTCGAGCTGGCCGTTGGCCAGGGCATAACCGGCCAGCCCCGTGGCGCCGAGCAGCAGTGGCAGCTCCTTGCGCACGATGGAGAAGCGTACAGGGATCGGTACCACCAGGGCGGTGATGCCCAGCACCAGGCCGATATTGGCGATGTTCGAGCCCAGGGCATTGCCGGTGGCGAGGTTGGGGGCGCCATCCAGTGAGGCCATGACCGAGACCACGATCTCGGGCGCCGAGGTGCCGATGGAGACGATGGTCATGCCGACCAGCATGGTGCTCATGCCGGCGCGGCAGGCGGTGGCGGCGGCGGCGCCGACGAAGCGGTCGGCACTCCATAGCAGGCCGATGAGGCCGAGCAATACGAGAAGGGCAGGAATCAGCATCGCTGGGAGGCTATCCGTGGCAGAGAAGGGTGGCCTATTGAACATGCTGCATCATGCAGGTGCAAGGCGGTGAATGCTGTGCTGGCGCGTCGAGACGTGGTTAGGATACGATGTTCGATAATTCTGGTTGGGAAAGCGAACGGATGACCGACTCCTCTTTCGTTGAAGTGGAGGGCCTGCATTATTCCCGCGGCGAGACGGCGATCTTCCGTGGCATCGACATGGCGATACCGCGTGGGCGGATCACTGCCATCATGGGCCCTAGTGGAACCGGCAAGACGACCCTGCTCAAGCTGATCGGGGGCCAGCTCGTGCCGGATGCCGGGCGTGTGCGCATTGCCGGCGAGGACGTGCATGCGCTGTCGCGCAAGGCGCTGTTCAAGCTGCGTCGGCGCATGGGCATGCTGTTCCAGAGCGGTGCTCTGTTCTCCGATCTCGATGTGTATGAAAATGTCGCTTTCCCGCTGCGCGTGCATACCGATCTTCCCGAGTCGATGATTCGTGATCTGGTCTTGCTGAAGCTGCAGGCCGTCGGGTTGCGCGGTGCCCGTGAGCTGACGCCCGCCGAACTGTCTGGCGGCATGGCGCGTCGAGTGGCCCTGGCACGAGCCATTGCGCTGGACCCTGAGCTGGTCCTCTATGACGAGCCCTTCGTCGGCCAGGACCCGATTTCCATGGGGGTGCTGGTGCAATTGATCCGTCGGCTCAATGAGGCTCTGGGGCTGACCGCCGTGGTGGTCTCCCACGATATCAAGGAGACATTGTCCATCGCCGATTATGTCTATGTGATTGCCGATGGCCAGGTCATGGCCAGTGGCGCGCCGGCCGAACTCGATGTGGATCGTGACCCTCGAGTGCGACAGTTCGTCCATGGCGAAGCCGATGGGCCGGTGCCGTTTCATTACCCGGCTCGTGATTTCCATGCTGACCTGCTGGGCGCGGGAGGACCGCGATGATCGCGCGCATCGTGAGACTAGGGCGCTGGGGGTGCGAGACCCTGGAGAGCCTCGGGGATGCCGGGATCTTTCTTGTCCAGTCGATGTTCGGCATGCCCTCCGCCGAGGGCATTCGGCTCTGGTTGCGGCAGATGCACTTCGTCGGTGTGATGTCGCTGGCCATCGTGCTGGTATCGGGGTTGTTCATCGGCATGGTGCTGGCGCTTCAGGGCTATACGATCCTGGTCGATTTCGGTGCCGAGGATGCCCTGGGGCAGATGGTGGCGCTGTCGTTGCTGCGTGAGCTGGCGCCGGTGGTCGCGGCCTTGCTGTTCGCCGGTCGCGCGGGCTCGGCGTTGACCGCCGAGATCGGCCTGATGAAGGCCACCGAGCAGCTCACCAGCATGGAGATGATCGGTGTCGACCCGTTGCGCCGCGTGGTGGCGCCTCGCCTCTGGGCCGGGTTCGTGGCGCTGCCGTTGCTGACCATCGGCTTTGGCGTGGTCGGCGTCTGGGGTGGCCAGCTGGTGGGGGTGCAGTGGCTCGGCGTCTTCGAGGGGTCCTACTGGGGCAACATGCAGGCCAGTGTCGACTTCATCGCGGATGTGGGCAACGGCCTGCTCAAGAGCCTGGTCTTTGCCCTGGTGGTGACCTGGATCGCGGTATATCAGGGGTATGCCCTGGTGCCGACCTCGGAGGGGATTTCACGGGCCACGACACGCACCGTGGTCTACGCGTCCCTGGCGGTGCTGGGACTGGATTTCGTATTGACTGCGGTAATGTTCGGAGGGCTGTCCTGATGTTCGGAGACACGCAATGAAGCGTAGCAAGACAATGGAGCTGGGGGTCGGGGTGTTCATGCTGGCCGGTATTCTCGGGCTGGTATTTCTCGGCCTGAGGGTCAGCGGTCTCAGCCTGGAGCGCCCCGAGAGCAGCTTCGAGCTGGAAGCCAACTTCGCCAATATCGGTGGCCTGAAGCCGCGTGCTCGAGTCACCATGGCCGGCGTCACCGTGGGTCGGGTGCAGAGCATCGAGCTGGACACCGACTGGTACGATGCCCATGTGGTCATGGAGCTCGATGGCAATCTCGAAGACACGCTCCCCGAGGACAGCACGGCCGCGATCCTGACGTCCGGGCTTCTGGGCGAGCAATACATTGGACTCTCGGTGGGGGGCGCCCCCGAGACCCTGGGCGACGGCGAGCGCATTCGCGATACCCAGTCCGCCCTGGTGCTGGAGGAGCTCATCCAGCAGTTCGTGTCCAACATGGCCAAGGAGTGACGATGATGATTTCAACTTCCCCGCTGGTTCGGCTGAAGGCCGCCCTGCTGCTTCTCATCATGCTGGTGGCGGCGTTGCCGGTCCAGGCTCAGGATGTCGAGCATCCCGAAACGCTGATACGCGACAGCATCGAGTCACTGATGTCCCAGATCGAGGGGCGCAGGGATTACTTTGCCCAGCACCCCGATGAGCTAGGGGCGGTCGTCGAGGACAATCTCGCCGGTGTGGCCGACTTCCGCTACATCGGTGCCAGCGTGATGGGGCGCTATTTCGGCAATGCGACGCCCCAGCAGCGTTCGCGCTTCGTCGAGACCTTTCGTCAGACCCTGATCGATACCTACGCCAAGGGGCTGGTCACCTTCGACTATCGCGAGATTCGCGTGCCTCAGGCGCAACAGGCATCGCGCTATGATGATCAGGCCAGTGTCTCCATGGAAGTCGTCGGGGTCGACGGCACCATCTATCCGGTCAGCTATACGCTGCGTCTCGACGATGATCGCTGGAAGGTCGTCAATGTGATCGTCAATGGCATCAATCTCGGTCTGACCTTCCGTAACCAGTTCGACCAGGCCATGCGTGCGCAGAATCGCGACTATGACGCGGTGATCGACGGCTGGGCGCCGGAGCTGGACGTGGAGCACCTGGAGGAGGGTGAGTGAGCGTCCTGCTCGAGGATGGAGCCAACCGCCTCGAGGCTGGCGATGAGCGTCTCACCGTGACCGGCAGCGTCGACTTCGAAGGGGCCGCGGCCCTGGCCGAGGCCGGTCGCCACTGGCTCGAGAACCGCAGTCAGGGGGCGCGGGTGGTCTTCGATCTGAGGGGCGTCGATCGTGTCAGCAGCGCTGCTGTCAGCGTGCTGCTCGAATGGTTGCGTCAGGCCCGCAAGACGGAGCTCGACGTCGTCGAGGTGCGACTCTCCGCGCCTCTGGCGCGATTGACCCGGGTCGCCGACCTGGACAGCCTGTTGCCCATCGGTGCCCCGGCCGAGGTTGCTGGCTGAGTCTTTCCGCGACCGCCATCGCCAAGCGCCCCGCTTTTCTTTACCATGTCAGTTTTGCCAGCGCTGCCACTGAGTGGCGCATTCACCGACGATACAGACGAGCGAGGATTCGATGCATCCCAGTGAGGTCAAGGCGCTGCTCGAGAGCCGACTCGACGGTTGCGAGTTTCATATCCAGGGCGAGGGCTGTGACTTTCAGGTCGTCGCCGTGGGCGAGGTCTTCGAAGGATTGTCGCGAGTCAAGCGTCAGCAACTGATCTATGGTGCTCTGTCGGAGGAAATCGCCTCCGGGGCACTGCACGCGATCACCATCCGCACCTATACACCGGCACAGTGGCAAGATGCCGCCGAGAACTGATGCCGCCCAAGCAAAGGGGCCTGACGGTCGACCCACATGGACAAGCTGATCATTACCGGTAATGGCCCCGTCGATGGCGAGGTCTGGGCGAGTGGCGCCAAGAATGCGGCCCTGCCGATTCTCTGTGCGACCTTGCTGGCCGAGGAGCCGGTGACCATCGGAAATCTGCCGCATCTGCAGGATATCACCACGACCCTGGAGCTGCTTGGCCACATGGGCGTGCAACCGGTAATGGGCGAGCGCATGAGTATCCAGCTCGACGGTTCACAGGTGCATGACTGTCATGCGCCCTATGAACTGGTCAAGAAGATGCGCGCCTCCATCCTGGTACTGGGGCCCTTGCTGGCGCATTTCGGCCAGGCCGATGTGTCGCTTCCCGGTGGCTGTGCCATCGGGTCTCGACCGGTCGACCTGCATATCCGCGGGCTCGAGGCCATGGGGGCCGACATCCGGGTCGAGAGCGGTTACATTCGAGCCCGGGTTGATGGGCGCCTGAAGGGGGCGACCATCTTCTTCGACACCGTGACGGTCACCGGCACCGAGAACCTGCTGATGGCCGCCACCCTGGCGGAAGGCACCACGGTGCTCGAAAACGCCGCTCGCGAGCCTGAAGTGGTCGATCTGGCCGAGTGCCTGATCAAGATGGGGGCGGACATCCGCGGGCATGGTACCGATACCATTGTCATCGAGGGCGTCGCGCGCCTGCACGGAGCGGTTCACGATGTCATGCCCGACCGTATCGAGACGGGTACCTTTCTGGTGGCAGCGGCGCTGTCGCGTGGGCGGGTCCGGGTGCGCAACACGCGTGCCGACCTTCTCGAAGCGGTCCTGGCCAAGCTGGAAGAGGCCGGTGCCACGGTGACGTCCGGCGATGACTGGATCGCGCTGGACATGCATGGCCAGCGTCCCAGGGCGGTCAGTGTGCGTACCGCCCCCTATCCGGCCTTTCCGACCGACATGCAGGCGCAGTTCGTGGCGCTGAACGCGGTGGCCGAGGGGACCGCGCGGGTCGTCGAGACGATCTTCGAAAATCGCTTCATGCATGTCCAGGAGCTCAACCGGATGGGCGCCGATATCGCGCTGGAAGGCAATACCGCCGTGGTCACGGGGGTCGAGAGCCTGTCCGGCGCGCCGGTGATGGCCACCGACCTGCGCGCCTCGGCTTCGCTGGTCGTGGCGGCGATGATGGCGGTCGGCGAGACCCTGGTGGATCGTATCTATCATATCGATCGCGGCTACGAGTGTATCGAGGAGAAGCTGCAACTGCTGGGCGCGAAGATTCGACGCGTGCCGGGCTGAAGCCGACAACGGGCAATACCATGAGCAAGCAATTGATTCTGGCCCTGTCCAAGGGCCGCATTCTCGACGAGACGCTGCCGCTGCTGGCCGATGCGGGCATCGTGCCGGCAGAGGATCTGTCGGCCAGCCGCAAGCTCTTGTTCGACACCAACCTGCCGGACGTCAAGATCGTGGTGATCCGCGCCACCGATGTGCCGACCTATGTACAGCTTGGTGCCGCTGATGTCGGTGTGGCCGGCAAGGATGTGCTGCTGGAGCATGGTGCCGAGGGCTTGTATGAGCCACTGGATCTGGAAATCGCCCGCTGCAAGCTGATGACGGCTGGTGTCACCGGTGCCGAGCCGGCACGGGCACGGCGCCGGGTGGCGACCAAGTTCATCGAGGTGGCCCGCCGCTATTACGCCGAGCAGGGCATCCAGGCCGAGGTCATCAAGCTCTACGGTGCCATGGAGTTGGCGCCCTTGATGAATCTGGCCGATGAGATCGTCGATATCGTCGATACCGGCAATACCCTGCGTGCCAACGGCATGGAGCCGCGCGAACTGATCGCATCGATCAGCACGCGGCTGGTGGTCAACAAGGCGGCCATGACCATGAAGCACGAGCGGCTCAAACCTTTGATACAACGTCTGCAGGAAGCCGTCGCGCACCGCCGCGAGCAGGCGTCTGCCTGAGCCTTCCCATTTGCGAACCGTTGCGAGAGGACGGAACCGTCATGAGCGAATCCCCTGTCGGTGGTCTGGACATTGCCCGCCTGGCTACCACGGATGCTGATTTCGAGGCGCGTCTCGATGCCCTGCTGGATTGGGAAGGTGTCTCTGACACTGATGTTCAACAACGTGTCGATGACATCCTGGCGGCGGTGAAGCGACGTGGCGATGCCGCTCTGGTGGAATACAGCAACCGTTTCGACCGACTGTCTGTCGAGGACATGACGGAGTTGACGCTGGGTCCCGACCGGCTGCGTCAGGCCTACGACAATCTGCCCTCGATACAGCGCCAGGCGCTGGCCGATGCCGCCGAGCGAATCCGTCGCTACCATGAGCGCCAGAAGCCGCAGTCCTGGCAGTACACCGAGGAAGACGGCACCGTACTGGGTCAACAGGTGACACCGCTGGATCGAGCCGGCATCTACGTGCCCGGCGGAAAGGCGGCCTATCCCTCCTCGGTGCTGATGAATGCCCTTCCGGCCCATGTCGCCGGCGTCGGCGAGATCGTCATGGTGGTGCCTACACCGGATGGCGTGCTCAATGACCTGGTGCTGGCTGCCGCACACCTGGCGGGTGTCGATCATGTATTCACCATCGGTGGTGCCCAGGCAGTGGCGGCACTGGCCTACGGCACCGAGACCGTACCGCGGGTGGACAAGATCGTCGGGCCCGGCAACATCTACGTGGCTACCGCCAAGCGGGCGGTGTTCGGACGGGTCGGCATCGACATGATCGCCGGTCCGTCGGAGATCCTGGTGGTTTCCGATGGCGAGACCGATCCCGACTGGCTGGCCATGGACCTTTTCTCCCAGGCTGAGCATGACGAGGATGCCCAGGCCATTCTGGTGAGCTGGGATGCCGCGCATCTGGACACGGTGGCCGAGTCCATGTCGCGTCAGTTGCCGACACTCGAGCGCGAGGAGATCGTGCGGGCCTCGCTGTCCGCTCGCGGGGCCTTGATCCAGTGTCGAGACCGCGACGAGGCGCTGGCCCTGATCAACCGCATTGCCCCCGAGCATCTGGAGCTCTCGGTCGCGGCGCCAGAGAGCTGGCTGTCCGAGGTGCGGCATGCCGGCGCCATCTTCATGGGACGGCATACCGCCGAGGCTCTCGGGGATTACTGCGCCGGACCCAATCATGTTCTGCCCACGTCCGGTACGGCGCGATTCTCGTCACCGCTGGGGGTCTACGACTTTCAGAAGCGCTCGTCATTGATTCAGTGCTCGGCGAAGGGCGCCTCCAGCCTGGGGCCGACGGCTTCCGTGCTGGCGCGGGGCGAGTCGTTGACCGCCCATGCGCGCAGTGCCGAGTACCGTATTCGCGACTGATTCAGCCCCTGCGCGGGGAGTCGGTTGCTCGACCTCGTTGACGCCCCGCGCTGCGGGGCGTCTGTCATTGGTCGTCTCGAGACCGGGAGGCGGGGGTGTCGGGCTCGGAGGGGAAAGGGCGGCTCGGTGTGGGTCGCTCGGCGACTTCGAGGGTAACCTGGCGGGTCTCGCCGCCGCGCACGATCGTCACGGGGAGTTCGGTGCCCGGCGCCACGGCGGCGATGTCGCTCATGGTTCGACGAGGGTCGACAATCGCCTCGCCGTCGACCTCGAGCAGTACGTCGCCGGGTTGCAGCCCCGCCTTGGCCGCCGGGCCGTTCGGCACGACACCGGCGATGACCACGCCGCTGGGGACTTCGAGGCCGAAGGAAGCCGCCAGCTCGGCGTCGAGTTCCTGGGCTTCGATACCCAGCCAGCCGCGGATCACTCGCCCGTGAGTGACGATCTCCTCGAGAATGTTGCGGGCGAGGTTGGCGGGAATGGCGAAGCCGATGCCCTGGGAGCCGCCCGAGCGCGAGAAGATGGCGGTGTTGATGCCGACCAGGGCCCCTTCCGGGTTGATCAGGGCGCCCCCGGAATTGCCGGGATTGATGGCCGCGTCGGTCTGGATGAAGTCCTCGTAGGCGCTGAGCCCCAGGTGGCTGCGACCGGTCGCGCTGATGATGCCCATGGTGACCGTCTGTCCGACGCCGAATGGGTTGCCGATTGCCAGCGAGACGTCACCCACGGCGACTTCCTGGGAGTCGGTGAGCTCGATCACCGGAGGATCTTCGAGGTCGATACGCAGGACCGCCAGATCGCTTTCGGGATCGGTGCCCACGACGTTGGCCAGGGTCTCGCGACCGTCGCGCAGGGCCACCTGGATCTGGTCGGCGCCGTTGATCACGTGGTGGTTGGTGAGCACATACCCCTCTTCACTGACGATGACGCCGGAGCCCAGGCTCGAGAGCATGCGTTGGCGGCTGGGGGCATCGTCGCCGAAAAACTGGCGGAAGAAGGGGTCCGACATCAAGGGGTGAGAATCGCGCTCGACCACCCGCGACGAGTAGATGTTGACCACGGCGGGCGCGGCACGTTCGACCGCCTCGGCATAGCTCACCGGCCCGGTATTGCGAGACATCGGGGAGGCCTGGCGGATATCCGGTGCCGGGCGATCGGCGCTGGCCGTGGTGCTGTCATCCTGACGCGTCTGGACGGTCGTGCCGGCCCCGGCATTGCTATCCTGGCGCCCCAACAGCTGTGGAAAGGCATTGAGCAGCACAATGGCCGCCAGCACACCGATCAGGACAGGCCAGAGGTAGGGGAGGGCGCGTCGCATGCGGCGAGGTTCCTTCTGCGTGGTCGCGGGGAGGAGGTGCGGTGGTTACAATGTGGCGATGGTAACATTTCATCCTGCACCACGCCCGGAGGGTTCATGACGACATGTGATGAGCTGGTAGCCGCCTGCGACCAGCAGCTGGCTCCCGCACGTTTCAAGGATTACACCGTCAACGGCCTCCAGGTAAGTGGGCGTGGGGCCGTCCGGCGCGTCATGAGCGGGGTCACGGCCTGCCAGGCATTGCTTGACGAGGCGGTCGCCTGGCAGGCAGATCTGGTGCTGGTGCATCATGGCTATTTCTGGAAGAACGAGCCGGTCAACATCGTCGGCATGAAGCGTCGTCGCCTGGCTACCTTGATGCGCCACGACATCAACCTGCTCGCCTATCATCTGCCCCTGGATGCCCATGCCACCCTGGGCAACAACGCGACCCTGGCCGAGCGCCTGGGCTTCGACGTCGAAGGATGTATCGATGGGGCACTCGGTGAAGGGTTGATCTGGCATGGCACGCCCGAGAAGCCGATGACGCCGCAGCATCTGGCCGAACACGTCGGGGATCGCCTGGCGCGTTCTCCCTTGTTGGTCGAGTCACCGGAGGGCGGCGAGGTGCGTCGCGTTGCCTGGTGCACCGGGGGCGCCCAGGACATGATCATTCAGGCCGCCGAGGCCGGTGCCGACGCCTTCATTTCCGGCGAGATTTCCGAGCGAACCACGCACCTGGCGCGCGAGATGGGCATTCACTATCTCGCGGCCGGGCACCATGCCACCGAACGTTACGGCGTCCAGGCACTCGGCGAGTGGCTGGCCGAACGTTTCGGCATCGAGCATCGTTTCGTGGATATCGACAACCCGGCCTGACACGACATGAGAGGTTGTCCGGGAGGTCGGCGTTTCAGATAACGCCTGTCGCTCGCCCCGGCCCGGTCCGGGGCGGGCGGGTCGTCATGTCAGTAGCGTGGTGGCTGGGCGGGAGCCTCGCCACTGTCCTTCAGGCCGAAGTCTTCCGAGAGGGTGCCACGGTTGCCATCGGCGTAGTCGCGGGGCGCGTTGACATCGTCATTGGTCTCGTCGGTCTGGCCGAAATCGGGCTTGCGCGGCTGTGACGAGCCGAGCCGGGCGGCACTGTCCTGCATTTCCTGTTGAAGGCTCTGCCCGTTGGCAAGGAGGGCATCGAGCAATCCATTCGCGCGGTCGATATGTTCCCCCAGCCCTGTGCGCAGCTCGCTGAGCTCTCGGTCGCGCTCGGCGAGTCGTTGGCGCAGCTTTTGGGCGCTTCTGGCGCCGCCATTGAGCAGGTGATAGCCCAGGGCACCGATGCCCACGCCGGCCAGCAAGCAAGCGATGGCCAGCACCCAATTGATATTGCCTTGTTCCACGTCTTTCTCCCTGAGCTGTCGTACGGCCTGGTGTCGGCTTCTCGTGGTGAAGCCGCACCGGGGTCCATTATAGAGCCAGGGCCAGCGCCGGGGTCAACGACCCTCGGCGACGGTGCCAAGCTCGTCCACGACGCGTATAATGCCGACCTTTCGATGTCATGCCAGGGTGGATCGCCAGGAATGTCCATGAGCGATAGCGACAGGACTCTCGATGCGCCGCGAGCGGGTTCGCCGCTGGCGCGTTATCGTGCCGATATCGAGCGCGATGATTTTCAATACGACCCGGCCCAGGAGCGGGCCGTCGAGCATCTGCAGCGTCTTTACGATGAGCTGCTGGCGACGCCACGTGCCCGCCCCAGTGCCCCGGCTACCGCCGCAAGGGGGTTGAAGGCGCGCATGTCGGGCTGGTTCGGCAAGCGCGAGACGCCGGAAGAGCCCGATATGCCGACGATCTCCGGACTCTACTTCTGGGGGGGTGTCGGGCGCGGCAAGACCTATCTGGTGGATGCGTTCTTCGAGTCCCTGCCGTTTCCCGAGAAAATCCGCACCCATTTCCACCGCTTCATGCAGCGAGTGCACAACGAGCTCGAGCATTACAAGGGACAACGCAACCCCTTGACCCTGGTGGCCGACAAGTTTGCCGACGAGGCAAGAGTGATCTGCTTCGACGAGTTCTTCGTCAAGGACATCACCGATGCCATGATCCTGGCGAATCTGCTCGAGGCGTTGTTCGCCCGGGACGTGGTGCTGGTCGCGACCTCCAACATCGTACCGGCCGACCTCTACAAGGATGGTCTGCAGCGGGCTCGCTTCCTGCCGGCGATCGATCTGCTCGAGCGTCACTGTGAAGTGATCAATGTGGATTCGGGCGTCGACTATCGGTTGCGCGCCCTGGAGCAGGCCGAGATATTCCACTCACCGCTGGACGAGCAGGCCGAGGCCGAGCTGGAGCGCAGTTTCCGATCGCTGGCCGGTGGCAAGGGTGAGCGAGACGTCGCCGTCGAGGTCAATCATCGGATGTTGCAGACGCGCCGTCTGCACGAGGACGTGGTCTGGTTCGAGTTCACCGAGCTGTGTGATGGCCCGCGCAGCCAGAATGACTACATCGAGCTGGCGCGCGAGTACCACAGTGTGCTGGTGTCCAACGTCACCTGCATGGATGGCGCCACCGATGACTCGGCGCGACGCTTCATCAACATGGTCGACGAGTTCTATGACCGCGGCGTCAAGCTGCTGATGTCCGCCGAGGCCCCGGCGGAGCAGTTGTATGGCAACGGCAAGCTGGAATTCGAGTTTCAGCGCACCCTGTCGCGGCTACAGGAGATGCAGTCCCACGACTACCTCGCTCTGCCGCACAAGCCCTGACCCGCCCGGCCCGGCTTCGCCGGTGGCCGTAAGCTATAAGCTGTAAGCTGTAAGAAAACCCGGCCGGGCTTCGCCCGGCCCGGCTGCGCCGGGGGCTGTAAGCTATAAGCTTTAAGCTGTAAGAAAAAACAAAAAACCTTGTTCCCGGAAGCTTCGGGGGTATTCTCTGGCCGGCTTACGGCTTACGGCTTACGGCTTACGGCTTACGGCTTACGGCTTACGGCTTACGGCTTACGGCTTACGGCTTACGCATCGGCGTTGCTATGCCGTTGGCGTGTCGTGTAGAATGCGCGCTCGCTCGAAAGTTGTCGCTCGGCTCGATGAAGCGGGTCGACAACCAAGAAAAATAGGGATGGTCCTCCACCGGCGTGCCGGTAGGGCCCAACGCATCAATTTGGTGATTCACCCATGAAGACGTTCACTGCCAAACCGCAGTCCGTCGAACGCGACTGGTACGTCGTCGACGCCGCGGACAAGACGCTTGGTCGCTTGGCCACCGAAATCGCTCGCCGTCTGCGCGGTAAGCACAAGCCGGAATACACCCCGCATGTCGATACCGGCGATTACATCGTCGTGATCAATGCCGAGAAGGTGAAGGTTTCCGGCAACAAGGCCACCGCCAAGAACTACTATCGCCACACCGGCTATCCGGGTGGTCTGCGTTCCATGAATTTCGAGCAGATGATCGATTACGCGCCAGAGCGGGTCATCGAGTTCGCGGTCAAGGGCATGCTCCCGAAAGGTCCGCTGGGTCGTGCCATGCACGCCAAGCTCAAGGTCTATGCCGGCACCGAGCACCCCCACGCCGCCCAGCAGCCGCAAGAATTGAACATCTGAGGGAGTCTTCGCCATGACACAGCAGTATTACGGCACCGGTCGCCGCAAGACCTCTACCGCCCGCGTGTTCCTGAAAGCAGGTACCGGCAAGATCACCGTCAACAACCGTGAGCTGAACGATTACTTCGGTCGTGTTACCGGCCACATGGTCGTGCGTCAGCCCCTCGAGCTGACCGAGACCCTCGATCAGTTCGACGTCTACGTTACCGTCAAGGGCGGCGGTGGTTCGGCCCAGGCCGGCGCCATCCGCCACGGTATTACCCGTGCCCTGATGGAGTACAACGAGGACTTCCGCCGGCCGCTGCGCGACGCGGGTTACGTGACGCGTGACGCCCGTGAAGTCGAGCGCAAGAAGATCGGCCTTCGCAAGGCGCGTCGTCGTCCGCAGTTCTCCAAGCGTTAAGCGGCAACGCTCGCCGATACCGACGCCCGGGTCTCTCGACCCGGGCGTTTTTTATGGGTCATTGGTCGCGTGGAAAGCATTATCGTGTGAGGTGGCCGTTTTTCTTGCTATGTTAGCTATCTGCGAGATCCGTTATCGCGTGGCGTCCAGGCGCGACGAATGACAACAAAAAGGAGACGCTGATTCTTTCGGCGTACGGCATCGCTCCAGGCGCATGGCATACCAGTGCGCAAGCCATTGACCCAGCCGTGCCGTCGCTCGTCAGCGTTCTCCAGACGGACAAGCCGACGGAGAAACCAGCACATGGCAGATGATGGCGTGAACAAGGGACGTCGCCGTTTCCTGGTGGCGGCAACCACTGTCATCGGGGCGGTGGGAGCGGTCAGTGTAGCGGTTCCCTTCCTGTCTTCCTGGCAGCCCAGCGCCAGGGCGAGAGCGGCGGGTGCGCCCGTCAAGGCGGATGTTTCCAAACTCGAGCCTGGCCAGCGGATGGTCGTTGAATGGCGTGGCCGACCGGTCTGGATTCTCGATCGCTCCACGGAAATGATTCAGCGTACCGAAGCGTTGAATGCGGATCGACTGGCCGATCCCGACTCCAGTGAACCACAGCAACCCGGATACGCTCAGGGGCCCATGCGGTCCATTCGACCCGAGATCGGTGTTTTCGTCGGTATCTGCACCCATCTGGGGTGCTCTCCGCTGTTCAGGCCGGAGCCCAATGCTGAGGGGGTCGGGGTCGATGATTGGCCGGGTGGCTTCTTCTGTCCCTGCCACGGTTCGCGTTTCGACCTGGCGGGACGAGTGTTTCGCAACGTGCCCGCTCCACTCAACCTCGAGGTTCCCCCCTACCACTTCGAGAGCGACACGATCATCGTCGTCGGTATCGGTGAAGACGAGGAGGCTGCCTGATGGGAAATCCCGACAAGCCCAAGGCGCAGCGCGGCGTGATGCGCTGGGTCGACGAGCGCTTCCCGGCCACGCAGTTGTGGCAGGATCATCTGTCCCGTTATTACGCTCCCAGGAACTTCAATTTCTGGTACTTCTTCGGATCCCTGGCGCTGCTGGTGCTCGTCAACCAGATTCTTACCGGCATCTGGTTGACCATGAGCTTCACGCCGACGGCCGAGGACGCCTTCGCATCCGTCGAGTACATCATGCGAGACGTGGAGTGGGGGTGGCTGATTCGTTACCTGCACACCACCGGTGCGTCGGCATTCTTCGTGGTGATCTACCTGCACATGTTCCGCGGCCTGCTGTATGGCTCCTACAAGGCACCCAGGGAGCTGGTCTGGGTCTTCGGCATGGCCATCTATCTGGCGCTCATGGCCGAGGCCTTCATGGGCTATCTGTTGCCCTGGGGGCAGATGTCCTACTGGGGGGCTCAGGTGATTACCTCGCTATTCTCGGCGATTCCGGCCATTGGCCCGGGGCTGGCCGAGTGGATTCGTGGCGACTACCTGGTCACGGGGATCACTCTGAATCGCTTCTTTGCCCTGCATGTGGTGGCCTTGCCGATCGTGATACTGGCGCTGGTGGTCCTGCACATCGTGGCGTTGCACGAGGTCGGCTCCAACAATCCCGATGGTATCGAGATCAAGGACAAGACCGATGACAAGGGCAGGCCTCTGGATGGCATTCCCTTCCATCCTTATTACACGGTCAAGGATCTGGTCGGTGTGGCCGTGTTCCTGTTCGTGTTCTGCGTGGTGGTCTTCTATTTCCCCGAAGGGGGTGGCTATTTCATCGAGAAGCCCAATTTCGCGCCGGCCGATCCCTTGCAGACACCGGACCATATTGCGCCGGTGTGGTACTTCACGCCCTTCTACGCGATTCTGCGTGGCGTGACTTTTTCGGTGTTCGGGCTGGAGGCCAAGTTTCTCGGTGTCGTCTGCATGGGGCTGGCGATCGGGCTGTTGTTCGTGCTGCCCTGGCTGGATCGCAGCCCGGTACGTTCGATGCGCTACAAGGGGTGGATCTCCCGGGTGATGCTGGGGCTGTTCGTGGTCTGTTTCAGTGTGCTCGGCGTGCTCGGTGTGCTGCCGTCCACGGAAACACGCACGACCATCGCCCAGCTATGTACCCTGGGGTATTTCGCCTACTTCCTGCTGATGCCGTTCTACACCCGTCTGGAAAAGACCAGGCCTGTGCCGGAAAGGGTGACCGACTGATGAGAAAATCACTGTTTGCACTGTGCTTCGCCTTGCTGCCGGTGACCGGTCTCGCCGCTGGTGGCGGTGACGCCCATCTACGGGACATGACGCCGGACCTGCATGACAAGGCCTCGCTGCAGAATGGCATGCAGCTTTTCGTCAATTACTGCATGGGCTGCCATTCCCTGGAGCACCAGCGTTTCGCGCGGGCCGCCGAGGATCTGGACATTCCTCGAGAACTGGTCGAGGAGCATCTGATCTTTGCCGACGCCCAGGCCTTCAACGATCAGATGGACAACGCCATGGAGCCTGCGCAGGGAGAGTCCTGGTTCGGTGCCGCACCACCGGACCTGACGCTCGTGACCCGGTTGCGAGGCGCCGACTGGGTCTATTCCTATCTGCTCGGTTTCTATCGTGATCCACAGCGACCAACCGGTGTGAATAACACGGTCTTCCCGCTGGTGGCCATGCCCAATGTGCTCGAACCGCTCCAGGGGGTGCAGCAGCAGGTGTGTGGCGATGGGGAGCATGAGGACGGCGGCGCCGGCTGCCATCTGGAGCTCGTTCAAGAAGGGGCCATGTCGCCCGATGCGTTCGAGCGAGCCATGTTCGATCTGACCAACTTCCTGGCCTATGTCGGTGAGCCGTCCCGGTTGCAGGCTCAGGCACTGGCCCCCAAGGTTCTGATCTTCCTCTTCATCTTTGCTGTCGTCGCCTATCTGCTCAAGCGCGAGTATTGGCGCGACGTTCACTGAGTCGCTCGGATTCGTCGATGGGACATTTCACGGCGCCCCCGTCCGGGGTGCGTCGTGTTATCATTCCGGCACGAACTGATGCGAGGATTGTTTCATGGGTGTAGTGACCAAGCGGTCATCGATGATCTTCTATTCCGGGGGCGATGATCATTACAGTCATCGCGTGCGTATTGTGCTCGCCGAGAAGGGTGTGGCCGTTGATATCGTCGAGGTAACTGAGGATAACCATCCCGAAGAGCTCGCCGATCTCAATCCGTACAACAGTGTCCCCACACTGCTCGACCGCGATCTGGTGCTCTACGAGTCCAAGGTGATGATGGAGTATCTGGACGAACGTTTCCCGCATCCGCCGTTGTTGCCGGTCTATCCGGTGGCCCGTGCCCAGAGTCGGTTGTGGATGCACCGCATCGAGCGCGAGTGGTGCCCGCTGGTCGAGCAGGTTCGGAACGGCTCGAAGAAGGAAGCCGAGAAGGCGCGCAAGGAGCTGCGTGAAAGCCTGGTCGGAATCTCGCCGATCTTCGAAGACATGCCGTTCTTCATGAGCGAGGAGTTCACCCTCGTCGATTGCTGTCTGGCGCCGATCCTGTGGCGCCTGCCGTCGCTGGGCATCGAGTTGCCTGAAAAGCAGGTTCAGCCGCTGATGGGATACATGGAGCGCGTCTTCGATCGCGAAGGCTTCAAGGCAGCGTTGAGCGAAGCCGAGCGCGAGATGCGTCCCTGAATTTTCTTTCCCGTTCGAGGTACCGACCCAGGAGGGCCGAACGATGCATTCAAGCCGTCCCTATATTGCCCGGGCCCTGTATCAGTGGTTGCTGGACAACGAGTTGACACCCTATATCGTGGTCGATGCCGAGCAGGAGGGCGTCGAGGTTCCCAGGCAATTCGTCCAGAACGGTCAGATCGTTCTCAACATGGGCGTTTCCGCGATTCGCGATCTGTCCATGGAGAACGACGCGATTGCCTTTTCGGCGCGTTTCGGCGGCAAGCCGACGCAGCTCATGGTGCCCATGGAAGCACTGATTGCCATCTATGCTCGCGAGAATGGCGTGGGCATGGTCTTCGGTCACGAGCCGGTGATGCCCGATGCCGACCATGACGAAGCCGAGTCCGCGCAGGATGACGAGGCGGGGCCGGCGTTGGCCAGTGTCGATGAACCCGACGACAATGAAACGTCGACGTCGGATCAGCAGGAAGGTGGAGCTCCCCGGAAGGGGCGTCCTTCCCTGCGGGTCATCAAGTGAGTCGTCGACCGTCGCGTCGGCGGCGGTCGCCGGCCGGCCTACACCAACCGCCGGCCGGAGGCCGGCCGGTGGGGGGTGGGCGGCGGTGCTGGCCGGGGGGGACGTGGCC
>NZ_JAVXUS010000023.1:0-28864 GCF_032334135.1 Halomonas sp. I1 | reverse complement strand
GCGGCGACGGGGTTCTACTTTTTTCTCGAGCTGTTGGTGTGGTGTGGGTTGGGGGTGTCCGGCCGCCCGGGGGGGGGGGGGGGGGGGGGGGGGGGGGGCCCCCGGCCGGCATACACGAACGGCAGGCCTGAGGCCTGCCGTTCGTGTATGCGATGAGGTCCTGTCCGGGGGATCAGTCGAGGTAGTCGAAGACCTTGATGATGCGTTGCATGCCGCCGGCATTCGAGACCACGGAGACGATGCGTTCGGCTTCGGCGCGGCTGACGATGCCCATCAGATAGACGGTGGCATTCTCGGTGACGACGAGCAGCCGACTAGCGTCGATGGCCTCGTTGGCAGCCAGGGCCGTGCGCACCTTGGTGGTGATCCAGGTGTCGGCGAGTCGCTGGCTGGAAGGCAGGTTGGCGGCAATGGTCAGTTCATTGTGGACCTTGCGGACATTGCGCACCTGTTCGGCGACGTGCACAGCCATGCCCTTGAGCTCCTGGCTGGGTACCTGACCAGTGAGCAGGACCACGCCGTTGAAGGTATCGACATTGATGCGGGCATCGTCGAGCCGGGCATCGGTGGCACCGAGGTTGCGTGAGATCTTGTCCTCGATGTTCGAGTCCTCGACCTTGGTACCTTCGGTGCGCTGGCCGTAGTGTTCGTTGACGGGGCCCGAGGTCATGGTGGAGCAGCCCGCGAGAGCGAGCAGGCAGATGAGGGTCAGGGCAGTACACAGAGACTTGTAGGGCATGGGGTCACTCGCTTGCGCCGAAGAGTTGTTCATCGATCAGGTCGCACAGGCAGTGGATCACCAGCAGGTGAACCTCCTGGATGCGCGCAGTGGACGTGGCCGGGACGCGTATCTCGCAATCGTCCTGGCCCAGCAAGGAGGCCATGTTGCCACCATCGCGACCGGTCAGGGCGACGACGGTCATTTCGCGGTCGTGGGCGGCCTGGATGGCCTGGATGACATTTCCGGAGTTGCCGCTGGTGGAGATGGCCAGCAGTACATCGCCGGGCTGTCCCAGAGCACGTACCTGCTTGGAGTAGACATCGTTATAGCTGTAGTCGTTGGCGATGGAGGTCAGGGTCGAGGTGTCGGTGGTCAGAGCCAGGGCGGGCAGGCTGGGGCGCTCTCGTTCGAAACGGTTGAGCAGCTCCGAGGAGAAATGCTGGCTGTCGCCGGCACTACCGCCGTTGCCGCAGGCTAATATCTTCCCTTCGTTGACCAGGGCCTGAACCATCATCTGGCTGGCCACCTCGATGAAGGGCGGCAGCACCTCGCTGGCGTAGGTCTTGGTGTCGATGCTGGCGTTGAAGTGTCCGAGAATGCGGGTCTGGAAATCCATCTTGGCTTCCTGGTCCTTGGGTCAGAACGCTTCGAAGGCCCCTGCTACCCATTCGAACTCGAGCTCGGGGGGCGTGCCGGTCACGGCCAGCACATCGAAGCGGCAAGCACATGATAGCCGGTTGCGCTGGAGATAAAAACGCGCCGCTTTTATCAAGCGGCGACGCTTGGTAGCGGTGATCGTTTCCAGTGGGTGGCCATGGCGGGTATCGGTGCGGTGACGGACTTCCACGAACACCAGGGTGTCACCATCACGCATGACCAGGTCCAGCTCGCCGCCCTTGGCGTGCTGGTTGGCGGCCTCGAGGGATAGTCCTCGGGCCGCCAGCCAGTCGGCGGCGAGACGCTCGACATGGGCGCCTCGGGCGCGAGCGTCAGGGCAGGCCATTGCCGAGACGTCCCGGAGCGATCACCGGCTGCGGCACGCCGTCGAGGAAGCGTGCCCAGGGCAGTTGGCGCTGAATGCGGCCGTCCTCGGCCACTCTCAGGGTGCCGGTGGCGCCGAACATTTCACTGCCCGGAATGGCCTGGAACTGAGGTAAACGCCGTGTCAACTCGTAGGCGTCCACGCCCATGGCCATCAGACGGAACAGGGAAGGGTCGGACTCTTCACGGAGCTGGCGATAGCTGTCGAGGAAGGGCAGGGCATCTTCGCCGCCCACGGCGGCATCCGGAATCTGCCAGGGGATGTCGACGAAGCGGACGCCGTCGAGGTCCTTGTCCCGGCGTGGCTGGGGGCGCCCCTCGTAGAGATGGGAGGTGGCGTAGACCGGCAGGTCCGAGGCGGAATAATAGTCGAGGGTAGGGGGAACCTGGCGAGCGTAGTCCGGCAGTGCGAGCATGAAGAGCATGTCGGGTCGTGGAGAGCTCACGGCCTGTCGAGTGCTTTCGGTGGCCGGCTGCCCGGGGTTGTAGCGTTCGGTACGGGTAATGTCGCCACCGTTGGCGAGCCAAGTGTCCCGAAAGGCTTCGCCGACCCGGCGTCCCCAGTCGTTGCCGGGCACCATCACGGCGGCGGTGCGCAAGCCGTCCACACGTCCTCGACGGGCCACCTGGCGTGCTTCGTTCTCGGCGGAAAGCCCGTACTGGAAGAGGTTTTCGGCCCGGTTATGCTCGGCCGTGCCGTAGTTGAGCGCCAGGGTGGGCAGGGGGACCTGCTCACGCTGTTCGAGACGGCTGACCAGGTCCTTGTCGAGCGGGCCCACTACGGCCTGTGCCCCCTGGTTGCGGGCTTCACGGTAGAGTGCGTCGAGATTGCCTTCGGCAGAGTCGATGAAGCTCAGCCGGGTGCCACTGGCGCCGTCGTTGACCTCATTGAGGTGATGGGCGCGCATGCCTTGTTCGATGGCATCGGCCACGCCAGCGAGCGGCCCGTCTTCGGGCAGGAAAACGGCGATGTGGCGGACCTCATGGCCACGAAGGTCTCTCAGTGCCAAAACCTTGGATGGCAGGCGGCGTGACGCAGGGTGATCCGGATGCTGGTCGCGCCAGTCGTCGAGCCGCTGGAATAGGCGTTCGATATCGCCGCTGTTGTTGCGCACCAGATCGGTCAATGTCAGCCAGGCTCGGGTATCAGGCGCCTGGCTGCCTCGCAATTTATCCAGGGCACCAGCAGGCAGGTTGGAAAGCTGTGCCCAGATCAAATCGTTGAGGTCTTCGCTGTCGTTGGCGGCCTGCAAGCGCAGCAGGGCGGCGGCAGCGGGCAGGGGCTTGTCGAGCTTGCCGAGGGCGCGACCGAGTCGCTCAAGCAGCAGGTTGGCCTGGTCGCGGGGTGGGGTGTCGTCCTTGAGCAATTGACCGGCCTGTACCACGGCACGTGGGTCGTCCTGAGACTCGCCCAGCTCGGAGAGCAACAGGGCCCAGCGGCGGCGCTGCTCGACCGATAGTTGCCCGTCGTCCAGGTTCCTGGCGATCTCCAGTGCCTGGGGGGCGCGTCCCTGGCGTGCTAGGATATCGGCGGCTTCCAGTCGGGAGCGAGCGGCTTGTGCTGGCTCTTGCTGCTTGGCCTCCTGCAGCAGCTGCTCCGGATCACCTGCCGGTTGGCGTTGGGTCATGCTCGGCTGCATGCCGCAGCCTGCCAGGAGTAGCGCCAGAAGCGCGGCGGCCAGGGGGCCGCGAGACGAAATCTTCATCGATTCTTCCTTGTCCCATTGTTCCGGAAAGCATCCCAGAGGGCCGAAATGTCAGACGCGATTGCAGGTTCATTGTACGTGGTCGCCACACCGATTGGGAATCTGGAGGATCTGAGCCCGCGCGCTGGCCGGTTGCTGGGTGAGGTGGGGCTGGTGGCCGCCGAGGATACTCGGCATACATCACGGCTGTTGCGGCACCTGGGCATTTCGTCGACTTTGGTGTCCTTGCATGAGCATAACGAGGCTGGACGGGTCGAGCATATCGATGCGCGTCTGGCGGCCGGCGAGGATGTCGCCCTGGTCAGCGATGCCGGCACGCCGCTGATCAGTGACCCGGGGTTCGTGCTGGTGCGTGAATTGCGGGCCCGCGGGCGCCGTGTGGTGCCCGTGCCGGGGCCTTGCGCGTTGGTGACGGCGCTCTCGGCGGCTGGCCTGGCCACCGACCGTTTTCTGTTCAGCGGTTTCCTGCCGGCCAAGGGAGGGGCTCGCCGTGCCCGTCTGGAAACGCTGGTCGAGCGGGAGGAGAGCCTGGTGTTCTATGAATCGCCACACCGTATCAGGGCCACGCTTGCCGATCTTTCGACGGTTTTCGGCGAACGTCGCCTGGTCCTGGCAAGAGAGCTGACCAAGACCTTCGAGACTTTCCTCGACGGAAACGCCGATACGTTGATCACCTGGCTGGAGGCGGATCCTGACCAGGCGCGGGGAGAGTTCGTGGTGATGGTGGAGGGTGCCCCGCCACGGGAGGTCGGCGAAACTGTCACGGTCGAGGCCGATACCCTGCTGGTGTCGTTGCTGGCCGAGGGAGTCGGCGTCAAGCAGGCGGCCGGCGCGGCCGCGCGTCTGATGGGGGGCGCCAGGAAAACCTGGTATGCCCGGGCACAGCAGCTCAAGGACGGGGATTGAGGGGGTGTCGCGGCACTGGTATGCTTGCCCTCGGGAGTTGGCCAGACAGTCGCCGCCGGTCGCCGCTTTGCGGGACCGGGGGAGGAAAGTCCGGGCTCCACAGGGCGGAGTGCCAGGTAACGCCTGGGCGGCGCGAGCCGATGGAAAGTGCAGCAGAGAGCAAACCGCCTACGCCTCCTGCGGGAGGCCGGTAAGGGTGAAAGGGTGCGGTAAGAGCGCACCGCGCGCCTGGTAACAGTGCGTGGCAAGGTAAACCCCACTCGGAGCAAGACCAAATAGGAACCCGATGGCGTGGCCCGCGCTGGGTTCGGGTAGGTTGCTTGAGAACGACGGTGACGACGTTCCTAGACGAATGACTGTCCAAGACAGAACCCGGCTTATCGGCCGACTCCCCCCGAATTTCGCTATTGTTCATGATGCCGTCACGCACGGCCCCTCCCATGTCCGCCACGAGAACCGCATGTCGTCACCCGCCTCCGAACAGCCCCCTCGCGGATTTCGCCATGCCAGCGTGTTGCTTGATGGCGCGGTCGAGACCCTGGTTCACGATCCGTCGGGTCATTATCTGGATGGCACCTTCGGGCGCGGCGGCCACTCCCGTGCCATTCTGGAACGCTTGTCGCCGCAGGGGCGTCTCCTTGCCATCGACCGGGATCCTCAGGCTATTCAGGAAGCCGCTGGCATCGAGGACGCCCGGTTTGCCATCGAGCGCGGAGATTTCGCGCGCCTCGGTGACTTCGCTCAAGCGCGTGATCTGCATGGCAAGCTCGATGGTATCCTGCTCGATGTCGGCGTTTCCTCGCCACAGCTCGATGATCCCGAGCGGGGGTTCAGCTTCCTGCGCGATGGTCCCCTGGACATGCGCATGGACCCGGAGCACGGCGAGAGTGCGGCGGCCTGGATCGCCCGGGCAGCCGAGGGTGAAATCGCCCGGGTGTTCAAGACATACGGCGAGGAACGTTTCGCGCGCCGTCTGGCGCGTGCCATCGTGGCCCGACGCAGTGAGCGGGCCTTCACTCGCACGGCGGATCTTGCCGACGTGATCAAGGCCGCGCACCCCGCCTGGGAAAAGGGCAAGCACCCGGCGACTCGAGCCTTCCAGGCGTTGCGTATCCAGGTCAACGGTGAACTCGAGCAGCTCGATCTCGCCCTGGACGCGGCGCTGGAAGCATTGGCGCCGGGTGGCCACCTGGTCGTGATCAGTTTCCATTCGCTGGAGGACCGCCGTGTCAAGCGTTTTATCCGCGACCATGTTCGCGGCGATACGCACTTGCCACGCGGGATCCCCCTGCGTGATGACCAGATCCAGCGTCGCCTGGAGGCGCTCGGCAAGGCTCGCCGCCCCACCAGTGAAGAAGTCGAGGATAATCCGCGTGCCCGCAGCGCCGTGATGCGCGCGGCACGTAAACGCTATTGAAGGGAGTGACATGGCACAGGGACGCAATGCCTCCAGAATCACATCGTCGGGCTTCGGCTGGCCCGCTGCCCGGCCGCGCCCGACCTTCATGCTGCTGCTCAACGGCGTGCTCCTGGCACTTTGCCTAGTGTCGGCACTGGTGGTGATCGCCACCAGTCATGAAATTCGTGAACGCTACGCGAGCCTTCAGCGACTCGAGAGCGAGCAACAGCAGTTGCAGACCGAGTGGGGGCAGCTGTTGCTGGAAGAGAGTGCCTGGTCTTCGCCGTCACGGATCGAGCGCCTGGCTTCGCAACGCCTGGAAATGCGCATGCCCGATGTCGATGATGTGGAGGTGATTCGGCCATGAGCAGAGACGCGCCGGGTGGCGTCACGCCGCGCCGTCCTCCCCCCATGGCCCCGATGGGACGGGCACGCTATATCGTGATCATGACGCTGGTGCTCGTCGGTCTGGGGTTGCTGGCGGGGCGCATCGTCGATCTTCATGTGTTCGATCAGTCCTTCCTGCAGGGCCAGGGAGATGCGCGTACTCTGCGGGTCGACGAGATTCCCGCGCATCGCGGCATGATCACCGATCGCCATGGTGACCCGCTGGCCATATCGACGCCCGTGGTGACCCTGTGGGCCAATCCCCAGGACCTGCCTGACGATGGCATTCAGCGCCTGCGACTGGCCCAGGCACTTGGCCAGGATCTCGACGCGCTCGACGCACGGCTCGAACGCTATGCCGATCGCGAGTTCATGTACCTGCGTCGCCGCATGACGCCGGCCGCGGCTCAGGAAGTGCTTGACCTCCATGTTCCCGGCGTTCACGCACGCCGTGAGTACAAGCGCTATTATCCGGCCGGAGAAGTGACCGCCCAGCTGCTCGGCGTGACCAATATCGATGATCAGGGCCAGGAAGGCCTCGAGCTGGCCTATCAGCCCTATCTCGCCGGAGTGCCAGGCAAGCGTCGAGTGCTCAAGGACCGTCGAGGTCGCCTGGTGCGTGATCTGGAAGTGCTTCAGGAAGCCCAGCCCGGTGGCGACCTGACGCTGTCCATCGACCAGAGCCTGCAGTACATGGCCTACCGGGAACTCAAGGCGGCGGTCGACGAGAACGAGGCCGATGGCGGCACCCTGGTGATGCTCGATGCCGATACCGGCGAGGTGCTGGCCATGGCCAACCAGCCGTCGTACAACCCCAACAACCGCGCTGGTCTGGACCCGGCCGGGTTGCGTAACCAGGCCATCGTCGATGTCTTCGAACCCGGTTCGGTGATGAAGCCGCTGGCCATGTCGGCGTTACTGGAAACCGGCAAGTTTCCGCCCGATACCATCGTCGATACCTCGCCGGGCTGGATGCGTATCGATAATTACACCATCCGGGATGTTTCCAACAATGGCGAACTTTCCCTGGCCGGTATCCTGCGCAAGTCATCCAACATCGGCATGTCCAAGCTGACACTGCAACTCGACGAGCCTGTGGTCCCCCGACGCTACCGTGCGCTTGGCCTTGATCGCGCGCCGGGGACCGGCTTCCCCGGTGAGGCCAGTGGTAGCGTGCCGGCACCGGTGCGTTGGTCCAGCAGTCAGTGGGCGGCGCTCTCCTACGGATATGGACTGTCGGTGTCGGCGTTGCAGTTGGCCAGTGCCTATACCGCCATTGCCAATCACGGGCGACGGCTGCCGCCATCCTTGCTGCGCCTGGCCGAGACGCCTCGGGGCGAGCCGGTCGTCGACCCCGCGACCGCGGATCGCGTACTCGGCATGATGGATGAGGTCGTGGCACCCGGGACCGGGGCGCGCCGTGGAATGGTGCCGGGCTACCGTGTGGCGGGCAAGACCGGTACGGTTCGCAAGACCGGGGCCAGCGGCTATCAGCAAAGCACCTACCGCGCCTTGTTTGTCGGCATCGCACCGGTCTCCGATCCGCGTATCATCACCGTGGTGATGATCGACCATCCACGTGGCGACGCCTATTATGGCGGGGCCATCGCGGCACCGGTCTTTTCCCGTGTGGCGGGCAATGCCCTGCGCATGCTGGATGTGCCGCCCGACCGACCGAGCCGAGGCGATGATGCCTGATTTTTTCCCCCGACCGACATGAGGCCGTCATGCATGTGAATTCATCGCGACTGGTGGCGGCACTGGCACGCCATTGGCCGGATCAGTCCGCTGCTTTCGATGGGCTCGGGCTGTCCGGCGACGTCATGCTTTGCCAGGATAGCCGGGAACTGACCCAGGGAGGCGTTTTCCTGGCCGTGCCCGGCGTGAGCGTCGATGGCCGCGATTTCATCGACCAGGCGCTGGCGACGGGGGCCGCCTTGGTGCTGGCGCATGCTGAACCAGGTGAGGCGTCGTCCCATGACCCTCGGGTCATTTACCTCGAAGGCTTGGTCGGTCGGCTTGGCGAATTCGGCCGGTCGCTGTTCGAGGTGCCGGATTCGCTGGAACTGATCGGGGTCACCGGCACCAATGGCAAGAGCTCGGTGACCCATTATATTGCCGAGTTGAGCCGCCTTTTGGGACGTGATGCCGGTATGGTCGGCACCCTGGGGCATGGGCGTCCCGGCGTACTGCGCGAGGGTCGGTTGACAACGCCGGGCCCGTTGGCTCTGCAGTCGGCGCTCGGTGAATTGGCTGCCGAGGGCGTCGAACGTGTGGCCATGGAGACATCGTCGCATGCTCTGGAGCAGGATCGGTTGTCGGGATGCCGGCTGGCGGCCGCCGTCTTCACCAACCTGAGCCGCGACCACCTCGACTATCATGGCAGCATGGCGGCCTATGCGGCCGCCAAGGCCCGGTTGTTCCAGCGTCCCGAGCTGAAGCTGGCGGTGGTCAATGGTGATGATCCTCTGGCACGACTGATGCTGGCCGGTCTACCCGGTCATGGACAAGAGCGTGCGCGCGTACTGGCGGTCGGCGATGACGAGGCGGTCACGCTGCGGGTCGTCGGCATAGAGCCCCTTCCCCGGGGGCTGCGTGCCGTCATCGCGACACCGGATGATGAGCGCGTGCTGGAAACTTCCCTCATGGGGGTTTTCAACCTGACCAATGTGCTGCTGGCTATCGCGACCCTGTATGGGCTGGGCGAGGACCTGGAGGCATTGTTCGGTGCGGCCGCCGAGTTGACGCCGGTTCCAGGGCGCATGCAGGTAGTCGATGACGACCGGGGCGGGCCGACGGTGGTTGTCGACTATGCCCACACGCCGGACGCGCTGGAGAATGCGCTCCAGGGGCTGAGAACGCATCTGCCGGAGCAAGGCCGCTTGTGGTGCCTATTCGGTTGTGGTGGTGATCGGGATGCAGGCAAACGACCCTTGATGGCCGCTGCCGCCGAACGCCATGCGGACGTGCCGGTGATCACCGATGACAACCCTCGCGGTGAGTCGGCGGCCACGATCCGTGAGCAAGTGTTCGCTGGCCTGAGCGAGGGGGCACGACGGTCGGCTCGGGTGCGAGGCGGTCGGGCGACAGCCATTCGCGAGGCCATCGTCGAGGCCGACGCCGAGGATGTGATCCTCATCGCCGGGAAGGGGCACGAGACTTATCAGGAGATCGAAGGCGTGCGTCATCCGTTCTCCGACCTTGCCGAAGCTCGGGCCGCGCTGGCCACGCGCCATGGGGAGGACACCCGGTGAGTGGTATCGGTCTGGCTTCTCTCGGGGCGGTTGCCCGGGCGCTGGGTGAAGTGCCGCCGGGTGTCGATGTGGCGCTGACCTCGATTACTACCGATACGCGCCGTCTGGCGCCGGGTGGCCTGTTCGTGGCGCTTCGCGGTGAGCGTTTCGACGCCCATGACTTCATTGCCCAGGCGCGCGCATCCGGCGCCGCGGCGGCGCTGGTCGAACGGCGCCAGGAGGATCCCTTACCGCAACTGGAGGTCGCCGATACCCGGTTGGCGCTCGGATTGCTGGGCCGGGCACGACGTCGGGACTGGGGCGGCCCGCTGGTAGCCGTGACAGGCAATAGCGGCAAGACGACCGTCAAGCAGATGCTGGCGACCATTCTGTCGCGAACCGGCGAGACCCTGGCGACCCGTGGCAATCTCAACAATGATTTCGGCGCGCCCATGACACTGCTCGAGCTGGCCGACGAGCATCGCCAGGCGGTGGTGGAGCTGGGGGCCAATCATCTGGGCGAGATCGCCTGGACGGCGTCATTGGCGATGCCCGATGTGGCGGTGATCACCAATGTGACGGGAGCCCATGTCGGCGAGTTCGGCGGGATGGGACGCATTGCCCAGGCCAAGGGCGAGATCCTGGCCGGGCTGTCGCGTGATGGCGTGGCAGTGCTCAATCGTGACGACCGCTACTTCAGGCTCTGGGCGAGCCAGGCGTCGCCCAGGGAAGTGCTCGACTTCGGGCTCGAAGGCGAGGGGCGTCTGCGTGCCGAGACACTAGTCTGCGATGCGTTCGGGCGCTATGCTTTCACGCTGTCTTTCGATGGTCGCGAGCTGGGACGGATTCAGCTGTCGCTGATGGGACGGCACAATGTCGCCAATGCCCTGGCGGCGGCGGCGGCGGCCCTGGCCTTGCGGACCGACCCGGCAGACGTGCTGGCCGGCCTGGAAGAGGTCGAGCCGGTAGCCGGTCGACTCGGCATGTTCGCCGGGCGGGATGGCGCGCGTCTGCTGGATGACACCTATAATGCCAATCCCGGTGCCGTGAAGGCGGCGCTGGAGACCCTGGCGACGTTGCCGGCGCCGCGGTGGTGCCTGTTGGGGGCCATGGGGGAGCTGGGCGAGGCTTCTGCGCACTGGCACGCCGACGTCGGGCGACACGCGCGGGATTTGGGCATCGATTTTCTCGGTACTCTCGGTGAGGCGGCGCGGCCGGCCAGCCGTGCCTTCGGTGAGGGAGGGTACCATTTCGACGACAGAGAGGCGCTGACGCGCCATGTTCTCCACCATCTGCCGCCGGGGGCCAGCGTGCTGGTCAAGGGGTCGCGCAGTGCCGGAATGGAACACGTGGTGACCGCGCTGCGCTCGGATGTATCAAGGTAACGCATTACATGCTGCTTTTTCTGGCTGACTTCCTGGCGCAATTCCAGAGCGCCTTCAACGTATTCAATTATCTGACCCTGCGGATGATCCTGGGGACCCTGACGGCTCTGGTCCTGTGCCTCTGGCTGGGGCCGGTGGTCATTCGACGGCTGGTGGAACGCCAGATCGGCCAGGCCGTGCGTGACGATGGCCCCCAGTCACACCTGTCCAAGGCGGGTACCCCGACCATGGGGGGCGCCATGATCCTCATGGCCATCGCTGTCAGTACCCTGCTGTGGGGGGATCTGTCCAACCACTATGTCTGGGTCGTGTTGGCGGTGACGCTGGGTTTCGGGGCCATCGGCTGGGTCGATGACTATCGCAAGGTGGTGGAGAAGAATCCGCGTGGCCTGCCGGCCCGCTGGAAGTATTTCTGGCAGTCGGTGATCGGCCTGGCGGCGGCGACCATTCTCTATGTCACCGCCGCATCGCCGGTGGAAACGAGCCTGATCGTGCCGTTGTTCAAGGAGTTCGTGCTGTCCCTTGGCGTCTTCTACATCCTGCTCAGTTATCTGGTGATCGTCGGCAGTTCCAACGCCGTGAACCTCACCGACGGACTCGATGGCCTGGCCATCATGCCGACCGTGCTGGTGGCCATGGGGCTTGCCGTGTTCGCTTATGCCAGCGGTAACGTGGTGTTCGCCGAATACCTTCAGATCCCGGTGATTCCCGGTGCCGGGGAGCTGGCGGTATTCTGTGCCACCATTGCCGGCGCGGGTCTGGGCTTTCTGTGGTTCAACACCTATCCGGCCCAGGTCTTCATGGGCGATGTGGGTGCCCTGGCCTTGGGGGCGGCGCTTGGCGTGGTCGCCGTCATCGTGCGCCAGGAAATCGTGTTGTTCATCATGGGTGGCATCTTCGTCATGGAAACCGTGTCGGTGATCCTGCAGGTCGGATCCTACAAGCTGACCGGCCGGCGGATCTTTCGCATGGCGCCTCTGCACCATCATTACGAGCTCAAGGGGTGGCCGGAACCACGAGTCATCGTGCGTTTCTGGATCATCACGGTGGTACTGGTGCTGCTGGGGCTGGCCACACTGAAGATTCGTTGAGGCTCCGTGCGGAGCTGCAAGCCGTTCACGCGAGGAGCCATTCATGGTCAAGGTGCCCAAGGGAGTCACGCTGGTGGTCGGGCTCGGTATCTCGGGGCGTGCCATCTGCCGTCACCTGGAGCGCCTGGGCCGGCCCTTCATGGTGGCCGATACCCGTGAGGCGCCGCCGGGGTTAGATACCTTTCGGGAAGCGCATCCGGGGGTCGAGGTGCATTGCGGCTCGCTGGCCGGTATCGACATGCACGAGGCGCATGAAGTCGTGCTCAGTCCGGGCGTGGACCCTCATCTACCCGAGCTGGCCGCGTTGGCGGGGCGTGTCGGCGAGTCCGGCGACCCGCTGGTGGTGGGCGAAATGGCCTTGTTCACGCGTGCCTGTCGAGCGCCCATTGCCGCCATTACCGGGGCCAATGCCAAGTCCACGGTGACCACCCTGCTGGGCGAGATGGCGGCCGAGGCGGGCTGGCACGTGGCGGTGGGTGGCAACCTGGGGACCGCTGCCCTGGATCTGCTGGCCGAATCGCCCGACGCCGAACTCTATGTGCTGGAGCTGTCGAGCTTCCAGCTCGAGACGACGCCATGGCTCGGTGCCGCGACCGCTGCCTTTCTCAATCTTTCCGAGGACCATCTGGATCGCCATGGTGACATGGCCGGCTATCGTGCCGCCAAGCTCGGTATCTTTCGTGGTGCCGAGCACGCCGTGGTCAATGCCGAGGACTCGCAGACCTGGCCGGCATGCTCGCTGCCGGCGCTCGATCGCTTTTCCTCCCGGATACCCGAATCGGGCGAATGGGGCATTGCGCCCCATGACGATGGCAGTGGACGGCGTGCCTGGCTGATGCATGGCGATACGCCCCTGATGCCGGCCGAATCCCTGCGTCTTCAAGGGCTTCACCATCAGGCCAATGCCCTGGCGGCCTTGGCGATGGGGCATCGTCTGGGGCTGCCGATGTCCGACATGACCCGGGTACTGGGACGTTTCGCCGGGTTGCCGCACCGTTGTGAATGGATCGCCGATATCGAGGGTGTGCGCTGGATCAACGACACCAAGGGCACCAACGTGGGGGCGACCCTGGCCGCCATCGCCGGCATCGGGCCGACCCTTCAGGGGCGCGTGATACTGCTGGCGGGAGGCGTCGGCAAGGGGGCCGACTTCACGCCATTGGCGGCGCCTCTGCGACGATATGGCCGCGAGGCGATTCTCTTCGGGCGTGATGCGGACAAGCTTGAAGCTGCTCTCGAGAATGCTCTGCCCCTGCATCGGGTCGAGGACCTGGCTGCCGCCATGGAACGGGCCGGTGACATCGCGGCGCCGGGCGATTGTGTGCTGTTGTCGCCGGCCTGCGCCAGCCTCGACCAGTTTCCGGACTATCAGGCGCGTGGCGACGCCTTTCGGCAGGCCGTCGAACGACGCTCTGGCAAGGAGGCCACATGAATCGTCTATCCCGTTTGCGAGAACAGTTGTCGACACGGGACCATGTCTGCGATGGCTGGCTGCTGGTCGCTACCTTGTCCTTGCTGTTGATCGGCTGGGTCATGGTCACCTCCGCTTCCACGGAGGTCGCGACCAGTCTCACCGGTAACCCTTGGTACTTCAGCATTCGTCATGGCGTCTTCGTGCTGCTTTCCATGGGCGTTTCGCTGGTGGTCCTGCGCATTCCGCTGGCCTGGTGGAAGGCCAACGGCCCCTTGCTGTTGCTCGTCGGCCTGGCCCTGCTGGCACTCGTCCTGATAGTGGGGCGCGAAGTCAATGGTAGTCGGCGCTGGCTATCGATTCCCGGCATTCCCCTGAATCTGCAGGCCTCGGAGATCGCCAAACTGTGCCTGATCGTCTATCTGGCGGGCTATCTCGAGCGCTTCCTGCCCCAGGTGCGTCGCCAGTGGGGGGCTTTCCTGAGGCCGCTGATGGTGATGGCGGTCATGGGGGTGTTGCTGATCTTCGAGCCGGACTATGGTGCGGTGGTGGTCATGACAGGGTGTGTCATGGGCATGCTGCTGATGGCGGGAGCCCCCTGGGGGCGCTTCCTGCTGTTGATGGGGCTGCTGGCGGCGCTGGGCGCCGTGCTGGCCGTCGCCGAGCCCTACCGGATGGCGCGACTGACCAGCTTCATCGACCCCTGGGCCGACCAATTCGCCAGTGGCTATCAGTTGACCCAGGCGTTGATCGCCTTCGGGCGCGGGGAGTGGTTCGGCACCGGGCTCGGCAACAGCGTGCAGAAGCTGTTCTATCTCCCCGAAGCGCATACCGATTTCGTGTTTGCCGTGCTGGCCGAGGAACTGGGGATGGTAGGCGCTATCGCCGTGATCGGGTTGTTCGCCTTGCTGGTATGGCGTGCCATGGCGGTGGGGCGTCGTGCCGAACTGGCCAGGCGGCCCTTCGCGGCGTATCTCTGCTATGGCATTGCCCTGGTGATCGGCGCCCAGGCGTTCATCAACATTGCGGTGAGCACCGGAATGTTGCCCACCAAGGGGCTGACGTTGCCGCTGCTCAGCTACGGTGGCTCTAGCCTTGTGATCAGTGCCGCCATGGTTGGCATGTTGCTTCGAGCGGATATCGAGACACGACAGGCCAAGCGGCGTGAGCAGCCCACCGCCCCCAGGACAGGAGACGTCCGACCATGAAGGATGACGAGACACGCCGGGTACTGATCATGGCGGGTGGCACCGGCGGGCACGTGATTCCGGCCCTGTCACTGGCTCGCGCGTTGGCCGAACGAGGGGTTGAGGTGCAGTGGCTGGGCAGCCCGAGAGGTATCGAGAATCGTCTGGTGCCCGAGGCCGGTATCCCCCTGCACCGCATCGCGGTGAGCGGCCTGCGTGGCAACGGTGTGGCCGGCTGGCTCGCCGCCCCCTGGCGGTTGGTGCGGGCCGTCTGCCAGGCCCGCCGGGTGGTGCGACATTTTGATCCGCAACTGGTCGTGGGCCTTGGCGGGTTCGCCAGCGGGCCGGGTGGGCTGGCCGCCTGGCTCGACCGTCGCCCCCTGGTGATTCATGAACAGAATGCGGTGGCTGGCCTGACCAACCGTGTATTATCACGGCTGGCCAGGCGGACATTCGCGGCCTTCCCGCAGGCCTTCCCGGGGCGTAGCGAGGTGGTCGGCAACCCGGTGCGGGCCGAGATCGCCGCGCTGGGTGAGCAGCCTCGCGAGGCATCGACAATGCGCGAGCGCCCCCTGCGCCTGCTGGTGATCGGCGGATCGCTGGGGGCTCAGGCCCTGAATCAGCGGCTCCCCGAGGCGCTGGCGACGCTCCCGGTGGAACGCCGTCCCGAGATATGTCACCAGGCGGGCCGTGACAAGGATGAGCCAACCCGGGCAGGCTATGACGAACACGCCGTCGAGGCTCGAGTGCCGGCGTTCATCGATGACATGGCCCAGGCCTACGATTGGGCCGATCTGGTCGTGTGTCGTGCCGGTGCCCTGACGGTAGCTGAGCTTGCGGCGGCCGCGAAGCCGGCACTGTTCGTGCCCTATCCACATGCAGTGGATGACCATCAGACCGCCAACGCCGCGGCGCTGGTGGAGGAGGGGGCGGCGTCGCTGATGCCCCAGGAGGAAATGACCGCAGCGGCGTTGGCCGAACGCCTGGTGACGCTGCTGGATCCCGATACATTGGCCGCCATGGCGTCTCAGGCTCGGCGCTGTGCGCGCCTCGATGCCATGGAACGCCTGGCGGCCGGCTGCATGGAGACAGGTTTTGAGTGACGACAGCCTAGGGCCGGTCCCCGGTCAGTCGCATCCGCCCCGTCATGGGCGTGGGTTGGGAATGCGCCGTATCCGGCGTATTCATTTCGTCGGCATCGGAGGGGCCGGCATGTGCGGTATCGCCGAGGTGCTGGCCAACCAGGGGTATGCGGTTAGCGGCAGTGACCTCAAGCTCTCGCCGGTAGTCATGCGCCTGCGTGAATGCGGCATTGCCGTGGCCATCGGCCATACCGAGGAAAATGCGCGAGATGCCGATGTCGTGGTGGTCTCGACCGCCGTCGACGAGACCAACCCCGAGATTCGCTGGGCCCATGAACACCGGATACCGGTGGTGCGTCGGGCCGAAATGCTCGCCGAGTTGATGCGCTTCCGTCACGGTATCGCCGTAGCCGGCACCCATGGCAAGACGACCACCACCAGCCTGACGGCGACCCTGCTCGGGGAAGGGGGGCTCGATCCGACCTTCGTGATTGGCGGCCGTCTGACCAGTGCCGGCGTCAACGCGCGTCTCGGGGAGGGAGATTATCTGGTGGCCGAGGCCGACGAATCGGATGCCTCTTTCCTGCATCTACAGCCCATGGTCGCCATCGTCACCAACATCGATGCCGATCATATGGCGACCTACGGGGGGGACTTCGAACGCCTCAAGGGCACCTTCATCGAGTTTCTGCACAACCTGCCGTTCTACGGCCTGGCGGTGCTGTGCATCGACGACGCCAACGTTCGGGGGCTGATCGAGCGGGTCAACCGCCAGTTCGTCACCTACGGCTTCAGCGAGGATGCCGATTATCGCCTGGAGGATTTCGTGCAGCATGGGGGCGAGACACGCTTCACCGTGCGTCGTCCCGACGGCCTGGCCCCGCTCACGGTGCAGCTGGCCATGCCCGGTGAACACAATGCCCTGAATGCCATGGCCGCCATCGCGGTAGCCAGTGACGCGGGAGTCGATGACGCGGCCATCCTGCGGGGGCTGGCGGGCTTTGCCGGGGTCGGTCGGCGCTTCCAGGTACATGGTCATTTCGCGGCGCCACGGGGCGAGGGCGAGATCATGCTGGTGGACGACTATGGCCATCATCCCCGGGAAGTGGAAATGGTGATCAAGGCGGTTCGCGACGGCTGGCCCGAGCGTCGCCTGGTCATGGTCTACCAGCCGCATCGCTATTCGCGAACCCGTGACCTTTTCGAGGATTTCGTGCGCGTGCTGGCGGGTGTCGATACGCTGCTGCTGCTGGACGTCTACAGTGCCGGCGAATCGCCGCTTCCGGGAGCCGATGGTCGCACGCTGGCGGGCTCCATCCGCCAGCGTGGCGAGGTCGATCCGATCTTCGTGCAGGACAAGAGCGAGCTGCCGGAGCTGCTGGCCAAGGTGTTGTGTCCCGGTGATATCCTGATCACGCAGGGAGCGGGCGACGTGGGAGGTATCTCCCAGCGGCTGTCCGATGCGCGGCTGGTGCTTGACGAGGTGAACCTATGACGATCGACCATGGACGGGTGGTGGTGCTTTACGGTGGAGACTCCGCCGAGCGGGAGGTGTCGCTGAAGAGCGGTGAGGCCGTCTTGGCGGCTCTCGAGCGCGGCGGTGTGGCGCCGATCGCCTTCGATCCGACCGAGGGCGGGCTGGCTGGCCTCGAGGCCCTGGCCCCGGACCGTGTGTTCATCGCGCTGCATGGCCGAGGTGGCGAGGATGGTACCCTGCAGGGAGCTCTGGAGTTGCTGGGGATCCCTTACACCGGCAGCGGTGTGCTGGCATCGGCACTGGGCATGGACAAGCAGCGTACCAAGCTGGTCTGGCAGGCCATGGGGCTGCCGACGCCGGAATGCGTGATGCTGGACGCCGCCGCCGACTGGAATGCCGTGGTGGAGCGACTCGGACTGCCGCTGATCGTCAAACCGGTGCACGAGGGCTCGACCCTGGGCATCACCATCGTCGATAGTGCCGAGACGCTGGCCGCGGCCTACCGGGATGCGGCTCGCTATGATGCCCGGGTCATGGCCGAGCGCTTCATTCGTGGCGAAGAATATACGGTGTCGTTGCTTGGCGACGAGGCGTTGCCGGCGATTCGAGTGGAAGTGCCGGGTGGTTTCTATGACTACGAAGCCAAATACCTGTCCGATGAAACGCTCTATCACTTGCCATGTGGCTTGTCCGAGGCGGAGGAGAGGACGTTGGCCGGGCTTTGTCGCGAGGCCTTCGAGGCCATCGGCTGCCAGGGCTGGGGGCGTGTCGATGTCATGCGCGATGACCAGGGTCGATTCTGGCTGCTGGAGGTCAATACCGTACCGGGCATGACGGATCACAGTCTGGTGCCCCAGGCCGCGGCTCACGCGGGGGTCGACTTCGATGCCCTGGTGATGCGCATTCTCGCCACTGCCGACCGGAACGGTTGATATGGCGCGCCGCTCCTCGCTCATCGGCCTTCTGTTGCTGGCGCTCTTGCTGGGGGCCGGCAGTCGGGCCCTGTGGCTATGGCTGGATCGTCCCATCGAACGGGTATCGATCCGGGGCGAGCTGCACCATGTCAGTGCCGATTATCTGCGAGACCGCCTGGCGCCGCTCGTCCAGGGGAAGACCTGGCTGTCGGTGGATATCGATGCCATGCGGGACCGGGCCAGGGAAATCGGCTGGCTGCGTGAGGTGAGGCTCCACCGCGAGTGGCCCAATGCCCTGCGCTTCGAACTGGAAGAGCAGGTGCCGGTGGCGCGCTGGAATGATGACCGACTGCTGAATACCCGCGGGGAGCCCTTCGCCTTTGCTCCCGTGACCCCGCCGGAAGGCCTGCCGGACCTGTCCGGTCCCGATGGCAGCGGCGCCGAGGTGCTGGCCTATCATGATCGGCTGGTGTCGCGCTTCGCCGACCAGGGGCTCGATGTACGCCAGCTCCGTCTCGAACCCAGAGGGGCCTGGCGGTTTCAATTGGGTGATGATGTCTGGGTGATGCTGGGGCGAAATCACCGCCCGGGGCGCCTGGAGCGGTTTGAAGCCGCCTGGCGTCGAGAATTGGGCGAATGGGCGTCGCACATTCGCTACATCGACCTTCGTTATCCCAATGGTGTTGCTGTTGCCTGGCATGGTGAAACCGAACCCGTCGAAAGCGATTCCACGGCGGAAGGCTGAAGGGTCTCGTTTACGAATTGTCCGCCCGGCGTGACCCGGGGGGATTCCTTTAATGCAAAAATAACCGTATCGTTAAGGTCCATTTTTCGGTTATGGGCTGGTGGAACGGCGCGAGTTGTTCCTATAATTAGTCCAGATTTTTTTGTGACAAACATGCATTTCCCCTAGCGGGTCTGGCTCGAGGAGAATTCCCGGCTCATGGCAGGTCCATCCAATGTGTCCAATATGGTAGTCGGGCTGGATATCGGAACATCCAAGGTCGTGGCGATCGTCGGTCAGCCCACTGACGATGGCGGAATCGAAATTGCCGGTATCGGCTCCCATCCCTCTCGTGGAATGAAGAAGGGGGTGGTGATCAATATCGAGTCCACGGTGCAGTCGATCCAGCGCGCCGTGGAAGAAGCCGAACTGATGGCCGGTTGTGATATTCATTCCGTGTATGTGGGAATCGCCGGGAGCCATATCAGCTCGATGAATTCCGATGGCGTGGTGGCGATCAAGGAGCGCGAAGTCGCCTCCTCCGATATCGATCGCGTCATCGATTCGGCCCGTGCTCGGGCCATTTCCGAGGGGCAGCGCGTTCTGCATGTACTGCCTCAGGAATTCGCCATCGACACCCAGGGCGGCATCCGCGAGCCCCTGGGCATGTCCGGTGTGCGCCTCGAGGCGCGAGTGCACCTGGTTACCGCGGCACTCAATGCGGTGCAGAACATCGAAAAATGTGTGCGTCGTTGCGGGCTCGACGTGGATGCCATCATCCTCGAACAGTTGGCATCCAGCCATGCCGTACTGACCGAGGATGAGCGAGAGCTCGGTGTCTGCGTGGTGGATATCGGTGGCGGCACGACCGATATCGCGGTGTTTACCGAGGGAGCCATCCGCCACACCGCGGTGATTCCCATCGCCGGTGACCAGGTCACCAACGACATCGCCATGGCGCTGCGTACACCGACCCAGCATGCCGAGGAAATCAAGGTCAAGTATGCCTGTGCACTGACACAGCTGGCGTCCAGCGACGAAATGATCAAGGTCCCGAGTGTCGGCGACCGAGCGGCGCGAGACTTGTCGCGACAGTCGCTGGCCGAGGTGGTCGAGCCACGTTACGAGGAACTTTTCACCTTGATACGTGACGAACTGCGGCGCAGCGGCTATGAGGACCTGGTAGCAGCCGGCGTGGTACTGACCGGTGGCACGGCGCGCATGGAAGGCGTCGTCGAGCTGGCCGAAGAGATCTTCCACATGCCGGTGCGAATCGCCTGCCCGCAGAATGTCCGTGGGCTCGCCGATGTGGTGCGCAATCCGATTTATTCGACGGGGGTCGGTTTGCTACATTACGCTCTGAATGAGACCCGTCAGGGGCTCGGCCATCAGGAGCGCGATGGCGGCATCTCGGCGCAACCGAGACGCGGTGACGTCTCCCGGCGTGGACCAGAGGAAGGGACTCCGGCGCTGGTAAGGCTCAAGAGCTGGTTCAAAGGAAATTTCTGACAGGGCCGCCCAGGCGGTCCAGGAGACGGGGCTAATGTTCGAACTCGTGGATAGCGCACCTTCAAGCAGTGCGGTTATCAAGGTGATCGGTGTCGGTGGCGGCGGTGGCAATGCCGTCAACCACATGGTCGAGAGCAGCATCGAGGGCGTGGAGTTCATCTGCGCCAACACCGATGCCCAGGCGCTGAAGAGCGTGGCGGCCAAGACCGTTCTCCAGCTTGGCAGCGAGATCACCAAGGGCCTGGGGGCTGGTGCCAGCCCCGAGGTCGGTCGTCAGGCAGCCATGGAGGATCGCGAACGCATTGCCGAGTTGCTCGGCGGTGCCGACATGGTCTTCATTACGGCCGGCATGGGGGGAGGTACCGGGACCGGTGGTGCGCCGGTGGTGGCGCAGGTCGCCAAGGAGCTCGGTATTCTCACTGTCGCGGTGGTGACGCGCCCCTTCCCCTTCGAAGGGCCCAAGCGCATGCGGGCCGCCGAGGAAGGCATGAAGGAGCTCTCCGAGCATGTCGACTCGCTGATCACCATCCCCAACGAGAAGCTGCTGTCGGTGCTGGGCAAGAGTGCGACGCTGCTGACCGCCTTCAGTGCTGCCAATGACGTCCTGCTCGGTGCCGTTCAGGGCATCGCCGAGTTGATCACCAGCCCCGGTATCATCAACGTCGACTTTGCCGACGTGCGTACCGTGATGTCCGAGATGGGCATGGCAATGATGGGGACGGGCGGTGCCACTGGCGAGAATCGTGCCCGGGAAGCTGCCGAGAAGGCCATTCGCAGTCCTCTGCTCGAGGACATCGATCTGCACGGCGCCCGGGGGATCCTGGTCAATATCACTGCCGGTCCGGACCTTTCCATCGGGGAGTTCAACGATGTGGGGGCCACGGTCCAGGAGTTTGCTTCGCAGGATGCGACCATCGTCGTCGGCACGTCCATCGACATGGAAATGAGTGACGAGCTGCGCGTCACCGTGGTCGCGGCCGGTCTGGATGGTCAGCGCCAGGCACCACCGTCGGCAAGCCGTGAGGCGACGCGTCGTAGCGATGCGGCTGCGGTTCGCCAGCAGGCCGCTGCCAGCCGGGCCCATCAGAATCGTTCTGCTGCCGCGTCCAAGCCCGAGCCGCAGGAGTCACCGCGTTCGCAGCCGCAGTCGGAAACGCGCAAGTCCCAGGAGCTGGATGACTATCTGGACATTCCGGCCTTCCTGCGTCGCCAGGCCGATTGACGCGGTTGATTGTTCGCTTGGGCAGTGGTCGATGATGATATTTTTGTTGAAACGTTCGTTCGGTGTTATAGTGAACGGTGTTTGATAATCAACGACTGCCTGGCGAACGCCCATGATTAGACAACGCACGCTCAAGAATGTCATTCGCGCCACTGGCGTCGGCCTGCATTCGGGCAAGAAGGTCTACCTGACCTTGCGCCCTGCACCCGTCGACACTGGCATCGTCTTCGTGCGCACCGACCTGGAGCCTGAAGTACAGATTCCGGCCCGTGCCGAGAACGTCACCGACACGACCCTGTGCACGGCCCTGTCGCAGGACGGTGTCAAGGTGGCGACCGTCGAGCACCTGATGTCCGCCCTGGCGGGTCTTGGCATCGACAACGCCTATGTCGATGTCAGTGCGCCCGAGGTGCCGATCATGGATGGTAGTGCCGGCCCCTTCGTCTTCCTCATCCAATCGGCGGGCATCGCCGAACAGGAAGCGCCGAAGCAGTTCATTCGCATCAAGCGTGAAGTCGTGGTTCGCGAGGGCGACAAGGAAGCGATCTTCCTTCCCCACCAGGGCTTCAAGGTGTCCTTCGCCATCGACTTCGACCACCCGGTGTTCGAGGAGCAGAAGCAGACCGCCGCGGTCGACTTCTCCACGACGTCCTTCGTCAAGGAGGTGTCCCGCGCCCGTACCTTCGGTTTCATGCGCGATCTCGAGCACCTGCGTTCGAACAATCTGGCGTTGGGCGGCAGTCTCGACAACGCCATCGTGGTCGATGATTATCGAATCGTGAATGAAGGCGGATTGCGCTATGACGACGAGTTCGTCAAGCACAAGGTGCTGGATGCCATCGGCGATCTCTACCAGCTGGGCCATAGCCTGATCGGCGAGTTCCGTGGCGTGAAGTCCGGCCATGCGCTCAACAACCAGTTGTGTCGCGCCCTGATTGCCAATCCCCAGGCCTGGGAAATCGTCACGTTCGAGGACGATGCCCAGAAAGCCCCGATCTCCTATGCGGCGCCCGCCATGGCCTGACGCCGCCCCGGTACGTCGTTGCAGTGCAGTCCTTGACCGCCGCCCTCGCAGGGCGGCGGTTTCGTATAGGCGCAGCGTGGGCAGGGATCAGCTTTCCGCGTGCGAGGCGAGGCGCTCCAGGGCGCGCTTCAAGCGCGGGTCATCGACATCGGCGGCGCAACTGGATAGTTCGTCGGCTGCGCGGGCGGGGAGGTGGCGCGTCTGGCGTATCGGTGCCTTCGGCGGGCGCACCGGCCTGACCTTGAGGTCGAAGCCGCTTACCGCTTCGAAGCCGGTGAGCTCGTGGAGTCGCTTCAGCAGTCGCGGCTGCTCATAGCGGAGTCTCGTCAACCAGGTGGCGCGATCGGTGATCAGGGTCAGACGACCCTGTCGGAAACCGCCGACGTAAAGGTGCTCGCCGAGCTCGGCGGGAAGCTGAGCTCGTAGATGCGCCTGGGCACGCTCGATCAACCGTGCCGTGCGCATCAATGAGCCCAGCTCGCCTTGCCCTTCCAGGAGGCGTGACATGGGCTGTGCTCGGAACCGCTTAACCTTTATACTCATCAGCTTGATTCTCGGGGGTATCCCCTGACGTGATTCCAGGTCGTCGTGCCGGACGACGGCGACCGTTCGACAGCCAGAGCCTAGCACGCACGGGAGTTTCTCGACAGCATGGCCACTCTCTCCGCGGACATTCGCGCCTCTTCGGCGCCGTCGCGACGCCCCCGGGGGGCGCCGGCGCGTTGGTGGCTGGCCGGATTGCTGGTGAGCTGTCTGTTGCCGGCGGGGCTCTCGCAGACCGAGTGGCGTCCCGTCGAACGCGTCGTGCAGATGTGCATCCTGGCGCCGGCCTTGATTCGTGCCAGCTCGCAACTCCAGGCGAAACGTCGATCGCGTCGTCACTGGCCGACTCGCGTGGCGCCTTATCGTCCGGCCGGGCAGCCTCGGCCACTGGTCCGCCGTGCGCCACTAAGGGCCGTCGCCGCCCATGATGTCCTGACCCGCCGTGGCCCGCCATCCACCGTGCCGGGATGAGCGACGAAGCGGCCGAGCCCGAGGGCCGGCCGGATGCCATATGTAGTGACAGGACCCTTCATGATCAACAACCTGCTACGCAAGGTCGTCGGTTCCAAGAACGACCGCGAAGTCAAGCGCATGAACCGTATGGTGACGCGTGTCAATGCGCTGGAGACGGAATACGAGGGCCTCGATGACGAGACTCTCAAGTCGCGGACCGAGGTGTTCCGCGAGCGGCTGAACAACGGGGAAACGCTGGACGCCCTGCTGCCCGAGGCCTTCGCCACGGTTCGTGAGGCCAGCAAGCGTGTCATGGGCATGCGTCATTTCGATGTGCAGATGGTGGGGGGGATCACCCTGCACAATGGTCGCATCGCTGAGATGAAGACCGGCGAGGGCAAGACCCTGGTCGCGACCCTGGCGGTCTATCTCAATGCCTTGCCCGCCAGGGGCGTGCACGTGGTGACGGTGAACGACTATCTGGCATGCCGGGATGCAGACTGGATGCGTCCTCTGTATGAAGGGCTCGGCCTGACGGTAGGGACCATCTATGCCGGTCAGAGCCCCGAGGAAAAGCGCCGTGCCTATGGCTGCGACATTACCTACGGGACCAACAACGAGTTCGGTTTCGATTACCTGCGCGACAACATGGCCTTCTCGTTGGAGGACAAGGTCCAGCGCGACCTGCACTTTGCCATCGTCGACGAGGTGGATTCGATCCTGATCGACGAAGCGCGGACCCCCTTGATCATCTCCGGGGCCGTGGACGAGAACACCGAGCTTTATCGGGTCGTCGACCGCCTGGCCACTGGGCTGACGCCGTGCAGTGACGAGGAAGACCCGGAAAGCGGTGACTTCACGCTGGACGAGAAGCAGAAGCAGGTAGAGCTCACCGAGGGCGGACACCACCGGGTCGAGGAACTGATGCGGTCCGAGGGGCTGCTGGGTGCCGAGGACTCGCTCTACGCGGCTCAGAACCTCAACCTGCTGCAGCATATGCATTCGGCCTTGCGTGCCCGCCACCTCTACCATCGCGACGTCGATTACATCGTCAACGACGGTCAGGTCGTGATCGTCGATGAGCACACCGGACGCAGCATGCCGGGACGCCGCTGGTCGGAAGGACTGCACCAGGCTGTGGAGGCCAAGGAAGGCGTGACCGTTCAGCGCGAGAGTCAGACGCTGGCCTCGACGACCTTCCAGAACTATTTCCGCCTCTACGACAAGCTGTCCGGCATGACCGGCACCGCTGACACCGAGGCCTTCGAGTTTCGCCAGATCTACGGGCTCGATGTCGTGGTGATCCCGACCAATCGCCCGCTGATCCGCAAGGACCACAACGACCTGGTCTATCTGAGCGCCGAGGAGAAATTCGACGCCATCATCGAGGACGTCAAGGAGCAGACCGAGAACGGTCGGCCGGTCCTGGTCGGTACCGCCTCCATCGAAACCTCTGAATATCTGGCCGAGCTGATGCGCAAGGCCCGGCTCGACTTCAACGTGCTCAATGCCAAGCAGCACCAGAGCGAGGCCGAGATCATCGCTCAGGCCGGCAGGCCGGGGGCGATCACCATCGCCACCAACATGGCGGGCCGCGGCACCGACATCGTGCTGGGTGGCAACTGGGAGGCCGAGGCCGCCAAGCTGGAGTCGCCCGACGAGGCGCAGCTCGAGCGTCTCAAGAGCGAGTGGCAGGCGCGTCACGAGGCGGTGCTGGCTGCCGGCGGACTGCATGTGATCGGTTCCGAACGGCATGAGTCGCGGCGCATCGACAACCAGTTGCGCGGCCGTTCCGGTCGCCAGGGTGACCCGGGCTCGACCCGTTTCTTCCTGTCCCTGGAAGACAGCTTGATGCGCCTGTTCGGTTCCGATCGCGTACAGCGTCTGATGCAGGCCATGGGGCTGGAAAAGGGCGAGGCCATCGAACACAAGATGGTCTCCAATGCCGTCGAGCGGGCTCAGAAGAAGGTCGAAGGACGCAACTTCGATATCCGCAAGCAGCTGCTCGAATATGACGATGTGGCCAACGACCAGCGTCGCGTGATCTATGAACAGCGCAATGACATTCTCGGCGCCGAGGATGTCTCCGAGAATGTCATTGGCATTCGCGAAGAGGTGCTGAACGAGGCTGTCAGCAGCTTCGTGCCGCCCCAGAGCCTGCCGGAGCAGTGGGACCTGGCGGGCCTCGAGGCGCATCTCAAGAGCGAGTTCAACCTCGATGCGCCAGTGGTGGAGTGGTCCGAGAACGACGAGCGCTTCCATGAAGAGCAACTGCGCGAACGTCTCCAGGCCATGCATCGCGAGGCCTACGAGGAAAAGGTCGAGGTCGCAGGTCCCGAATTGATGCGACGTTTCGAGAAGCAGGTCATGCTGCAGGTGCTGGATACCCGTTGGAAGGAACACCTGCAGTCCATGGACCATCTGCGTCGGGGCATTCACCTGCGTGGTTATGCGCAGAAGAATCCGAAGCAGGAATACAAGCGCGAGTCCTTCGAGCTCTTCCAGTTGCTGCTCACCAACATCAAGGCCGATGTCACGCGTATTCTCAGCCACGTCAAGGTGCGTCGTCCCGAGGAAGTGGAAGAGCTGGAGCGCCAGCGTCGAGAATCGCTCGAGCGAGAGCAGGCGGCATCCGCCAATCGTCGTGACGATGGCGAAGACGACTCGCAGGAAGCGTCGGAACCCGCAGCAGGCAGCGATGGCCGTCCGGCACGGCGTGAAGGGCCCAAGATCGGGCGCAATGATCCTTGTCCTTGTGGGTCGGGGAAGAAATTCAAGCAGTGCTGCGGCAAGCTGAGTTAATGGCCACGAGGCCCGAGCGACGAGATACGAGCTACGAGATACGAGCTACGAGATACGAGATACGAGCTACGAGATACGAGCTACGAGCTACGAGATACGAGATACGAGATACGAGATACGAGATACGAGATACGAACCCCGAAAACCCAGCTCGAAGCTCGACACTCGAGGCTCGCAGCTCGAAGCTCGAAGCTCGACACTCGAAGCTCGAAGCTCGAAGCGCAACTGGACACAGGAGAACTCGCCATGGCGGTGGGTGAATCACATTTCCCGGTAATGCCCTGTATCGAAGGGTTGCGGCTGGGCACGGCGATGTCGGGCATCAAGACGGCGAATCGCCGTGATCTGGTGGTGATCGAGGTGCCGGAAGGCGCCTCGGTATCCGGCACCTTTACGCGCAATGCCTTTTGTGCGGCGCCGGTGACGGTGGCCCGGGAGCATCTGGCGGCCTGTGCCACTCGCGGAGCCGCGCCGCGTTACCTGGTGATCAATACCGGCAATGCCAATGCCGGCACCGGAGAGGTCGGTCTGCATGATGCCCGGGCCACCTGTGCGGAGCTGGCGGGGCTCGTCGATGTGGAGGCAACGTCGGTATTGCCGTTTTCCACCGGCGTGATCGGCGAGACACTGCCCATGGAGCGCCTGCTGGCGGGGCTTCCCGAGGCAGTTCGTGCCCTGGACGACGGTCCCGAGGGCTGGAGCGCGGCTGGAGAGGGAATCCTCACCACCGATACCCGCTCCAAGGGAGCCAGCGTCACGGTGCCACTGGGTGACGAGACCATCACCATCAATGGCATTAGCAAGGGCTCGGGCATGATCAAGCCCAACATGGCGACCATGCTGGGCTTCGTGGCCACCGATGCGGCCATCGCGCCGACCGTGCTGGATGAGGCGTTGCGCGAGGCGGTGGCGCATTCCTTCAACTGCATCACCGTGGATGGTGACACCTCCACCAATGATGCCTGCATGCTGATCGCCACGGGCCGTGGCGCGGCGGTGAATGACGCCCATCGCCTGGCCGCGTTCCGCGATGGTCTGCAGCGGGTGATGAACGAACTGGCGCAGGCCATCGTGCGCGATGGTGAAGGAGCGACCAAGTTCGTCACCCTCCAGGTGGATGGCGCGGTGACCCGCGACGAGGCACTGGATGTTGCCTTCACGGTGGCGCATTCGCCGCTGGTCAAGACGGCGCTGGCCGCCAGTGATGCCAACTGGGGGCGGATCCTCGCCGCTGTCGGGCGAGCCCCGGTGGCGGACTTCGATGTGTCCCGGGTCACCATCGATCTCGGTGGTGTGCGTCTGGTCGAGCAGGGCGGCCGCGCCCCGGGCTATACCGAGGAAGCCGGCAGCGAGGTCATGGCCCAGGAGGAAATCGGTATTCGCATCGATCTGGGACGTGGGGATCGCGGTGCCACCGTATGGACCACGGACCTGACGCGGGAATACGTCGCCATCAACGCCGACTACCGTAGCTGAGCGGGCGGGCGACAGCGCCCGCGAATCGATAGCCCCATAGCAATCCCCGTCATGAGCGACGGGAACGTTGGAAAGGTAAATGAACGCAATGGTGAAAAGAAGGGTGCATGTGGCGGCTGCCGCCATCATCAGCGCCGATGGTCGTGAGGTATTGCTTGCCCGGCGACCGTCCAATGTGGATCAAGGCGGCCTCTGGGAGTTTCCCGGCGGCAAGCTGGCACCCTACGAGACTGGCCTGGAAGCGCTGAAACGCGAGCTGCACGAGGAGCTGGGCGTGGAGATCCGTCGTGCCCAGCCGTTGATCCGTATCCATCATGAGTATGCCGACAAGCATGTGCTGCTGGATGTCTGGCAGGTACATGACTTTGCCGGAGAGCCCTTCGGGCGCGAGGGTCAGGCAGTTCGCTGGGTACCCATGAAGGAGTTGCATGGCTATCCGTTCCCTGCCGCCAACCTGCCGATCCTGCGTGCGGTAATGCTGCCGACCGAGTACCTGATCAGCGCCGAAGAAGAGGACGAGGACGTTTTCCTGACGCGCCTGGAGCGGGCCATGCGCGAGGACGGGGTGCGCCTGGTGCAACTGCGTGCCAAGACGCTGGATGAAGACGCCTATGTGGCCAGGGCCGAGCAGGCACTGGCCGTGTGTCGGCGCTTCGAGGCGCGCTTGATGCTCAATGGTGAGCCGAGTCTGCTGGAGCGGGTGGACGCCGATGGCATCCACCTGACCAGTGAGCGGTTGATGAGCCTGGAGCGGCGCCCGATCAGCGAGGACAAATGGCTCGCGGCCTCGACCCATGATCACGGGCAACTGGCGCAGGCTCACCGAATCGGCTGCGACTTCGTCACCCTCTCGCCATTGCGTACCACCCCCTCGCACCCCGAGGTGGCACCGATCGGTTGGCACGATTTCCAGCAGCTCGTCGAGCACGCCGGCATGCCGGTCTTCGCGCTGGGCGGCATGACGCGCCATGATGCCAATCACGCCCGTGCCGTCGGGGCCCAGGGCATCGCCTCGATCCGCGATTTCTGGAAGTAGCCGGCAACCGGGCTTCGCCCGGCCCGGCTGCGCCGGGAGCTGTAACCGGGCTTCGCCCGGAGCTGTAAGCTATAAGCTTTAAGCTGTAAGAAAAAACAAAAAAACCTTGTTCCCGGAAGCTTCGGGGGTATTCTC
>NZ_JAVXUS010000022.1:0-58474 GCF_032334135.1 Halomonas sp. I1 | reverse complement strand
ACTGCCAGCAGCGTCGAGACCAGCGGCAATGTGATCGGTGGTGGTGATGCCTCGCCTGGCGATGCCGAAGATACCGAAGGTGCCGATGGTGCCACGGTGACGGCAGCCGAAAGTGTCAATGTCTCCGGCAACAGCGCCAGCGGTAGCGGTCCCCTGACGATCGAGGGCGAGTACGGCACCCTGACGCTCGAGGCCGATGGCAGCTACACCTACGTGCTGGATAACACCAACCTGGACGTTCAGGGGCTGGGCGACGGTGACACGCTGGAGGAAGCGTTCACCTATACGCTGACCGATGGCGATACCGATCAGGACGATGCCACGCTGACCATCACCATCGACGGCAGCGATGACGGGGTGACCGTCGATGTGCCCAACGAGCATGGCAGCACCACGCCGGATGGCGAGATCGGCGATCAGGTGGTGTTCGAAAGTGGTCTGGCGGATGGTTCCAACCCGAACACCGCTGATACCCGGGTCGAGTCGAGCTTTACCCTGACCGCCCTGGATGGTCTGCAGGAAACGGGCGCGGTGACGCTGGATTACACCGATGGCAATGGCGATCCGGCCACGCTCTCGCTGAGCAAGGCACAAGTGGAAGCGCTGGGTAGCGATTCACAAACCTTCACCACCCCGTACGGCGAACTGACCCTCAACGGCTATAGCCAGGCCGATGATGGCACCATCACCCTCGACTATGACTACCTCCTGACCAATGCGCCGGAGGAAGACGTCGATAACTTGATGGACAGCGTCACGGTCACCGCTACCGACGAAGATGGTTCGACCGACAGCGGCGATCTGAACATCAAGATCGTCGATGACGTGCCGACCGCGACCGACGACACCAACGCTGTCACCGAAGGTGCGACCCTGAATGTCGATGCAGCATCCGGCGTGCTGGAGAACGATCAGTCCGGCGCCGATGACTGGGAGACGAGTGGTGCCGTTGTCGGCGTCGTGGCAGGGGATAACGGTGGAACCGCCGTCAGTGGAAACGTTGGAACGGTCATTGTCGGCGACTACGGTACGCTGACGCTCAACGCGGACGGCAGTTATACCTATGAAGCCGATCCGGATAGCACGAATGCCGATGTTCAGGACGTTTTCACCTACACCGTGCGCGATGGCGATGGTGATGAAAGCACCGCGACCCTGACCATCGATGTCGCCGATGTCACCGGTACCCCGACCGATACCATGGACAGCGTGGATGAGGCAGGTCTGGCGGAGGGCACCGACGAGTCCGCAGACAGCGAGATCATCAGCGGCGCCAGCCTCGACCTGCAGTCGGGCTGGACGGTTGAAGATCAACAAGACGGCTCGACGACCTGGGGTGACTGGACCGTCAAACCCGACGGCACCTTCGATTACACCCTGAACAATGAAGCGGTTCACTCCGGTACACCGCCGACCGACAGCTTCGAGTACACCGCGGTCGACGACAATGGCAATACGGTGACCAATACCGTGACCATCACTATCGTCGATGATGAGCCGGTGATCAGTGTCGATAATGGCCAGTTGCGCAGCGTCGAGGTGGATGAAACAGACCTGGATGCGGGTCCTGTATCGGCGAACGACCCTGACTTTATCAGTGGTGTCTTCGATATCGATCATGGTGCCGATGGCGAAGATAGCACCACCTACAGCCTGCAGGTCAGCGATGGCGCCGCAGCCGGCGTAACGGATACCGCCACCGGCGAAGCCGTTCATCTCTTTATGGACGGTGACGATATCGTCGGCCGAGTGGGCGATGATCCCGCTGGCGACATCGCCTTCCGTATCGCTATCGACGGTGATACCGGTGCCGTGACACTGACACAGTTGCTTGCACTGCAGCACCCCGAAGGAGGGACGGTCCATGATGACGCCATTACCCTGAACAATGGCGCCTTGCAACTGGTGGCGACCGCCGTCGATGGAGATAACGACAGCGTCGATAGCGATGCCGTCAGCGTCGGCGGTCAGTTCTCTTTCCGGGATGATGGTCCGGAAATCACTAGCACCCCGGCCGCGGCAAGCATCGAGGAATCCGCCCTGCCGAACGGTAGTAATCCTGACACTGAGGCCACCAGCGTCACGACCGATCTCGACGTCGATTTCGGCGAGGACGGTGCCGGTGAGCTGGTCTTTGCCGAGTCGCAGACCGCCTTGCGCACGACGCTGGACAATACCGGCAACGAGGATATCGATCTCGAGGTCGATGGCGACACCCTGACCGGCAGCCGTGATGGAACGGATGTGTTCAGGGTGACGCTGGATACAGCAGGCGAGTATACCTTCGAGCTTCTGGGCGCTCTGACACATCCTGTCGAGGATCAGGACCTGGCGTTCAACTTCGCTTACCAGGTCATCGACGGTGATGGTGATACTGCCGACGGCAATTTCGATGTCAATGTGGTGGACGATGCGCCCGAGAACATCGCGATCACCACGCCTGAAGACACCCCGGCCGATTCGTTCACGACCTCGGCGGATGCCACCCTGGACAACGTCACCATCAAGGACAGTGACGGCAATGATGTGCCCTTCACGGATAATGGTGATGGTACCCGCAGCTTCGATGTGGGCTTCGGCACCGCTACCGTCGACGAGCAGGGGCGAGTGACTTTCGATCCCGATCCCGACTACAGCAACGAGGGTCACGAGGACGTCTTCCTCGTCGAGGTGCAAGAGGAGTCCGGTGTCACGAATACCACCCAGGTGACGGTCGATGTCACCCCGGTTGCCGATGCACCGGATCTGCAAGGTGGTAACGTCCAGACCGATGAAGATACCTCGGTCGCGCTGAATCTGACGGCGCCGAGCCCGGTCGATACTACGGATCAGAATGGTTCCGGCACCGCCGGCGATAACCCGGAACTGCTGGGGCCGATTACCCTGGGTGGTATCCCCGAAGGTACCGAGTTGCTGGATGGTAGCGACAACGTGCTGTGGACGAGTGATGGCAGCAATGGCGGATCGCTGACCATTGTCTTGACCGATGGCCCCTATACCACCAGCGCCTTGAGCGATGCCGACCTGACCATGACGACGGCGGAGTACCAGGCGCTGCAAGTCAATCCGATCGCCCAGGGCCACGAGAACTTCACCATCGATGTCAGTGTGACCAGCTACGAGGTTGATGACAGCGGTGAGCCGCTGGATGGCGTGGACGGCGCGGAAAGTACCGCCCAGGTGGATGTCGGCGTGCAGGCGGTGACGGATCCGGTGACACTCGAGTACGACGATGGCTCGACGGATCGTACCGTCACGGTTGATGAAGGTGGCTTTTTCAATCTTAGTGATCAGTTGCAGGCGAGCTTTGAAGACCTCGATGGTAGCGAAGAAAGAGAACTCGTGCTGAATGGCTTGCCGGAAGGCACTGTCTTGACGGTCGACGGTGAGGATCAAAGTGTTGGTTCCGATGGCATTATCACCATTCCGGCACCCGGACTGAGTGAATCGGAGAGTGGCTTCCCGGATATAACAGTGACCATGCCGGAGGACTTCAGCGGGTATCGCCCTGGTATCCTCGTCGATCTGGTAGCCCAGGACCGGGATAGTGACCCGAGTGATCTGGATGGTGGTGAAGAACACGCTGCGGTCACGTTGAATATCGAGGCCACGCCAGTTGCCGACCGGCCGGCCGATATCAGCGCCGAGGGGCCGGAGGATACCGAGATCGCTTTCCTCGCGAATCTCGAAGTGGCAGATAAAGATAATACTTCCGGCCAGCAGGAAGATATCACCGCAATCGGCATCGATACCGTACCGGACGGCTGGGTGATCAAGGATGGAGACGGCAATGTGGTGCATACCGGTAACGGCACCGATGGCTTCACGATTCCCGCGGGCGATGTGGACGATGGCAGCTATACCGGCTACACCATCACGCCCCCGGCCCATAGCAGTGTCGATGAAAGCCTGTCGCTGCAGGTGGAAGTGACGGATACCGCCTCGACCGGTTCGGATATCCAGACTCATAACGTTACGGCGGACGTCACCGTCACCCCCGATGCCGAAGAGGTCGGCGGGGATAGCGACGGCGACACCACCGACGATCTGACCATGAATCCCGACCATACCTATGGCACGGGGGTGGAAGGTACCGAGGACGAGTGGTTCGCGCTCAACGCCGATGGTTTCAATCCGGCGGATGGCTGGGCCAATCAGGACGCCGATGGTTCCGAAGAGACCTTCGCGCTGCTGACGCCGGAGCTGGTGTTCAGCGAAGATGGCGGTGACGCCATCGGTTCCAGCTTCAAGTACATTGATGGGGACGGCAACGAGGTCGTATTGACCTACAACGGCTCGCCCATCGAGGTGCCGGTGGAGTATCTGGACACCCTGGAGTTCCGCGCGGCGCCGAACCAGAAAGGTGAATTCCAGATTCGCGTCGAGGCCAAGACGGTGGATACCGACCCGGATGATGGCAGCGAGAATACGGCCACCTCGGGTGAATCCATCCTTGATGGCATCCATATCGACGAGCCGGTGGCTGACCTTGCCTCGTTGAACGTCACCTCGCCGGCCGAGGGCAACGAGGATGAGGCGATCCCGCTGGATATCCGTCCCCAGAGCGGCGATCCCAATGAAAGCTTCCGGGTCACTATCAGCGATGTGCCGGATGGCGCAGTGCTGACCTACGATGGAGCGGAGCTCGATCCCGAGGTTGATGGCAACTATGTGATCGAGGACTTCGATAGTAGCGTGCCGCTGAAAGTGACGCCGCCGCAGGACAGCAACGATGACTTTACGCTGACCGCAGGCGTGGTCACCGTCGATGAGTACGGTGGCGTGACCGATACACTGGATACGCCGGTGACCAAGCCCATCGAGGTGCCTGTCAATGGTGTCGCCGATGAGCCTGATGTCACCATCGATACGCCGGTCTATGCCGAAGAGGACCTGGATGATGACAACAGCGATGCGAATAGTGGCGTCACGCTGAGCGAGATCATCACCGCCGAGTCGGGCGAGACGGGTGACGATGGCTCGGAGACGCTGACCTATCGTATTACCGGGCTCGACGATCAGTTCGATGTCGAGGGTGCGACCCTGATTCGCGGCGAGGGAGGCAGCCGCGAGTGGGTGGCTACCGATCCGAGCACGGTCACCATCACCACGCCGGAGAACTTCAGCGGCCAGGTGGACTTCTCGGTCACGCCCATCGTCACCGAGAACGACGGCGATACCCGGGAAGCTGCCGAGCAGAATGTGTCCTTCCAGGTCACGCCCTCGCCGGAGGCGGAATTCAGCATCCAGTCCAGCCTTTCCGAGGACCAGGTGGGGCAGCTCAACCTGAGCCTCGAGCCGCAGAATGGCGACAACAACGAGTCCCTGGCCTCGGTCTGGATTGATGTCACCAGCGTCACGGGTAATCAGTTCGAGCTCTACTACGGTAGCGATGGCAGTACGACGCTAGCCGAGGCCGCAGCAGATGGCGGTATCACCGGCGTGGTGGAAGAGGGTGGCTACTATAAGCTGACCGACGACGCCTGGACCAACATCTACGCCAAGGGTGATGAGCACGTCTCCGGTAATGCCGGCACCCTGGAGGTGCAATACGAGGTCACCGATACGCCCAACGACGGCTATAAGGGGAGTGTTGACGACACCACGGTGGTCAAGAACAAGACCCATGAGGTCGTCATCGATGCGGTGACCGATGTGCCCACGGTGACCATCACTGGTATCGAAAATGTCGGTGGTAGCGACGCCGATATCGATGACCCCGCGAAGGACGTGACCGCCGACGGTAACGATCATGTCGAAGTGACCGTCGATATCACGCAGGATGATACCGACGGCAGCGAATCCCTCAAGTACCTGCTGATCGACAATGTTCCCGCCGGGGTCAGCGTCGTGGATGGCGAGTTCGTCGGGCAGGTCGCCGGCGGCACGGGCAGCCAGTGGCGTGTCGATATCGATCCCGATGTCACCTTCAATAGCAATACCCTGACCGAGACCGTCGAATTCACCATGGGCGATGGTACCCAGGTGGATGCCATCGAGAATCATGAGATCACCATCACCGGGGTCACCCAGGACGAAGCGCCTGGCGTGGAGGAGAGCGGCAGCGATAGCTGGACGCTGACCGGCGAGGGCGACTTCGGCGATGGCGAGGACCCCAACGAGATCAACACGTGGGAAGATGCCGGTTTCACCATGACCGAGGATGCTGGCACGAAGCTGTCCGATCTGGTGACGGCCGATATCGAGGACGATGGCTCGGATAGCGGTCGCAGCGCGGTGACCATTTCCAACCTGCCGCCGGGGGCCGTGGTCGACGGTATGCAACAGACCACCATCGACGGCGAGGTGGTGTGGTATGCCAGCACCGAAGACGGCAGTGATGCTGGCCTGCAGGCACTGCTGGGCGGTATCACGGTGACGCCGCCGGCCAATTGGAACGATAACGATGGGCCGTTCTCCTTCGACACCACCCTGACGACCCAGGCGCCGAGCGGCGAGGAGAACTCGGAGACGATCAGTCTCGAACCGCCGGTAACGCCGGTGACCGATACGCCGACCGTCGAGGTGTCCGGAGGCGATGCCGCCGACGGCGAGGATGTCGACTTCACCATCGATGTCTCCAGCCCGGCGGATAACCCCGATGTCAGCCTGGTGGATGGCCAACTGGTGATCACGCTGGACGAAAATGGCATGACCGGTGGTGACGGTGAGTCGGGCACCCTGTGGTACAACGGCGAAGAGGTCACGCCGGAAGGTGATGGAAGCTATGTGATCGACGGCGTCGCCGTGGGCGATTCGGTCAACGTGAGCTACCGCCCGGGGGCCAACACCTGGGGCAGCGTCTCGCTGACCGCCGAGGCGGCGACCCAGGAGAATGGCGCCGCTAATGAAGAGACCTCGAGCGGGTCGAGTTCCTCCGAAGTGGCGCCGCCGCCGCCGGAGGTCACTGCCAGTGATGCCGTCGGTACCGAGGACGAACTGGTCGAGCTTCAGGATCTGGGCGTCTCGCTACCGGATGACTCCCAGAGCCTCGATGCCTTGCTGCTCGAGAATGTGCCGGATGGCTGGCTGGTCAAGACCGGCAGCGGCGCCGGCTCGGCGACCCTGGCCAGCAATGTCGGCAGCGGCAGTTGGTCGATCCTCAATGACGACGGCAGCGTGCCCGATTACATCGGACTGGTGCCGCCGCGCAACTGGAGCGGCACCCTGGATGGCGATGATGCCCTGACCCTGACGGCGCGGACGACCCAGGACGGCGAAAGCACCAATACCTCCACCGACTTTGAGGTGGATGTTCAGGCCGTGGCCGACGGCATCACGATGTCGCCTGAACTGAGCTTCGGCGAGGAAGGCGACAAGATTCCGCTCAACCTCAGCGCGGGCATGTCCGACATGGACGGTTCGGAAACCGCCACCATCGAGCTGACGGGGCTCGGCGAGCATGCCGGCTTCTTCACCGAGGGCGGTGATACGCTGCTGGATAGTCTGCCGGACGCCAGCGTGAGCTACGACAGTGGCAGCGACACCTACACCCTGAGCGGTATCGGCCCGGATCAGATCAATGATCTGTATCTGGTGCAGGGTGCCACCGATGGCGACCACAGTGTCAGCTACGAGGCATTTACCACGGATGGCAGCGATACGTCGGACCCGGTATCGGGCGACTTCAATGTCAATATCGAGGCCGTGGAGCCGACCTCCGGCGACGATACCCTGCTGTATACCGGCGAGCCGCTGGATGGCCTGGATGGTGTCGACGTGGTCGAGATGCGCTTCGGCGAAGACCCGAACCCCGACGATCTCGACAATGTCGAGACGCTGGACTTCATGGGTGAAGACCAGGATCACAGCGTTGCCCTGGAGGCACAGGAGGTGCTGGATATGACCGACGACGGCAACGAGCTGAGTATCCTCGGCGACGACGGGGATAGCGTCAGCCTGACATCGGGTGAATGGAGCGGCCCGACGACAGAGAGCGCTGACGGAGTGGATTATCAGGTCTACCAAGCTCAGGACAGCGACGCCACGCTCAAGGTCCAGGACGGGGTGCAAGTGGAGATCTGACGATTTTTCTCTTGCGTTAATGCCTTTCGGGGTATCCTCGAGGTCGGCGGCTCCTGGGCTGTCGGCCTCGTGTCGTATCAGCGTTTCCCAAGGAGTCCGCCATGTCTTCCACCGGTACCTTCTGCCAACGACTGGGGATCCGCTATCCGCTCATTCAGGCGCCGATGGCGGGTGTCTCGACGCCGGCGCTGGCGGCGGCGGTCAGCGAGGCGGGTGGCCTCGGTTCGCTGGGCCTGGGGGCCAGTGGTGTGGAGAAGGCGCGGGAACAGATTCGCGCTACCCGCGAACTGACCTCCGGCCCCATCAACGTCAATCTGTTCTGCCATCGCCCCGCTCGGCGTGATGCCGGGCGGGAAGCCGCCTGGCTCGAGCATCTGGCGCCGTGGTTTGCCGAGTTCGAGGCTCGTCCGCCGACTGAGCTGCGGGAAATCTACCAGAGCCTTGTCGGCCACGACGCAATGCTCGAGATGCTGCTCGAAGAGCGGCCGGCGGTGGTCAGCTTTCACTTCGGGCTGCCGGGCAGGCAGGCGGTGCAGCAGTTGCGTGAGGCGGGGTGCCTGACACTCGCCTGCGTGACCACGATCGGTGAGGCTGCCCAGGCCGAGCGTCAGGGCGTCGATGCGCTGGTCGCTCAGGGCGTCGAGGCGGGCGGGCATCGCGGTGTGTTCGAGCCCGAGCAGGATGACGGCATTGGGACCCTGGCGCTGGTGCGCATGCTGGTCGCGCGTAACCGGCTCCCGGTGATCGCCGCCGGTGGCATCATGGATGGGGCGGGTATGGCGGCTGCCTTGCAGTTGGGCGCCTCGGCGGCCCAGCTTGGCACGGCCTTTATTCTATGCCCGGAATCCGCCGCCGATGATGCCTATCGCCAACGGCTCAAGAGCGAGGCGGCACAGCGAACCAATATCACCGCCGCCATTTCCGGCCGTCCGGCACGCGGGCTGGTCAACCGCCTGCACGAGGTGCCGGACGGCCTAGCGCCGGCGGATTATCCGCTGGCCTATGACGCCGCCAAGGCATTGCATGCGGCGGCCAGTGCCGTCGGCAACCATGACTTCGCACCGCATTGGGCGGGGCAGGGCGCGCCTCTGGCCAGGGACATGCCTGCTGCCGCCCTGGTGCGGATACTGGTCGAGGAATGGCAGGCCGCGAGGCAGTGAGCCGGCACTTGACTTGTCGCCAACGTAGCGGGCCGGAAGCCGGCGGGCTGGCGGCATTTGTCCTTTGCGTTACGTATAGCGAAGCTATACACTGCTCATATGATCAAGAGCTTCCGACACAAAGGCCTGCGCAAGTTCTTCGAGACCGGCTCAACCGCTGGTATCCAGGCCAAGCACGCGACCAAGCTACAAATCCAGCTCACCGCGCTGGATAGCGCGAAATGCCCCGAAGACATGAATGTGCCAGGCTGGAAGCTGCATCCGCTCAAGGGCAACTTGCGCGGACACTGGACTATCACCGTCAACGGGAACTGGCGACTCACCTTCACCTTTGATGGCGAGGATGCCATCTTGGTGGACTATCAGGATTACCACTAGGAGGTCGCATGAACCGCATGCATAACCCCGCGCACCCTGGCGCCGTGCTACGCGAGTACATCGGCGACATCTCAGTGACCGAGGCTGCCAAGCGCCTGGGCGTAACCCGTGCGGCGCTTTCTCGCATCCTCAACGGCAACGCCGGCATCTCGGCGGATATGGCGCTGCGCCTTGAGAAGGCCCTTGGCACCAGTGCCGAGATGTGGCTGGAGATGCAGCTCAAGTACGAGCTGTGGCAAGCGTCACAACGCCCCCGCGCTCACGTAGAGCCTTTGCACGCAGCAAGCTGACAATGGCGGCTGATGCGGTTAATTCTTGTCTAGGCCCTTGAATGATAAACAATTTTCAGCCGCTTTTTTGATATATGGTGCAATATCCGGGGTAGCACTTAACAAAAGTTCATCAGATAAATCGCCACACCAGTAGGCGTCATTCGGCCACCTTGGTTATAGTTGTCGGTGCGGTATCCACAACAGTGCGAGATCGTGCTTTGCCAGGGACGGCATCCAATAATAATCGTGTTCTCCTTGATACATGATGACAAATAACCCGCTGTCGGCGGGTTATTTGTTGCCTTGTGCTTATCACCTCGTAGTTGCCTTGCCTTCCACCTGACGTGGCACTGCCGTTGGAGAGCCGGCAGCAAGGTTTCATCTCGATATAAATGAGCGGAATCCTTCCTAAGGGGATGACGAAATGCAGGATGATGATGCCATGAGTGATGTCGCGGATGTGGAACAACGCGACTATGACGCTGCCATGACCATGCAGGATGTCGAAGAGGTCGAGAGACAATACACGGACCCGACTGCCGGCATGAGTCGTCGCGTCACGATGATGAGCTTGACCAGGAGCCGGGAAGAACATATCCAGGCATTTGCCGAGAATCCGGATGTCATTCAGACCATGCTCGATCAGGTAGAGGCGTACCGGAACGAACTCGACATGTTCACGGAATTCGCTGCGGCGGCGCACGAAAGATTGCGGATTGCCGCCGCCGAGTATGCGAGAAGAGTGGATGAGGACGACGCTCGGTAAGTGACCTTTCATGACCATCGACAAGGTTATCGTCAAGGCCATCGCCAGGGCCGGCGGGATGGCCGCCTCCTGGGATAGTCACTTTTTCAAGAGATGTTCAAGAAATGGTTGGTGCCGGTGAGTGGACTCGAACCACCGACCTACGCATTACGAATGCGTTGCTCTACCAACTGAGCTACACCGGCGCGCGGATCATGATACTGACCTGCGCGCCGGTATGCCAATTCCTGAAACGGAAACTCAGCGGGCCCGCGGGCCCGGCGTTCAATAGGCGTAATCGCGGCCGGCGGCCTTGGCGCGTTCCCGCGAGCTCGGGTTGACCGATTCGCGGAAGGGCATCTCGCAGACCGTCGCGGCCACCGGCTGTCCCGGAATGTCGAGGAATTCGTCGGGGAGCCAGGCCACCAGTTCCGTTCCCAGCTCCGCCGAGGCTACCGGCACATAGGCCATGGCGATATTGGTACCGAGTTCCGGGGAGTACCAGGGAGAGGTGATCCAGCCGCAGGGCTCGCTGCCGGCGTCGGGCCCGACCAGCCAGAAATCCGGTGCATAGTCCTCGACGGGCTTGCCATCGAGTTTCAGTCCCACCAACTGGTGGCTGAAGGGAGGGCGGCCGGCCTTGACGAGCTCCCGGGTGCGCTCCAGTGCGTCCTTGCCGATGTAATTCGCTTCCTTGGCCTTGGGCACCATGTGGCCGAGGTTGCACTGAAAGGGATTGGTCTCGTGATCCAGGTCCTGGCCGTAGGACAGGATGCCGGCGGCGATACGGCGATGGTGAGCCGGGGCGATGACCATCAGGTTGTATTTTTCGCCGACGTCGCGGATGGCATTCCAGACGGTTTCGGCGTTCAGGGTGGAGTCGTGGGCGTAGACCTCGTAGCCCTTTTCGCCGGAGAAGCCGGTCTGGGAAATCAGTACCTCGGCTCCCTCGATCCTGGCAGCCATCAGGCCATAATAGGGCACGTCGCGGATGGCGTCGCCGACCAGGTCGGCCAGCAGGTCCTCGGACTTGGGGCCCTGTACCTGAAGCGGGCTGACATCGATCTCGTCGATCTCGACGTCGAAATGCATGCCGTGATTGACGCCCCTGAACCAGTAGGCCAGGTCCGAGTCGCTGATGGTGAACCAGAACTCGTCATCGGCGACGCGCAGCATCACTGGGTCGTTGAGCACGCGGCCCTGTTCGTCGCAGAGCACCACATAGCGCCCCATCATCGTCGGAACCCGGGTCACGTCACGGGTACAGACATAGTTGCAGAAGGCCTCCGCTTCGGGGCCCCTGACGCGGATCGGCCGTTCGACGGCGACGTTCCACAGGGTCACATCGTTGACCAACGCGCGGTACTCTTCCATGGCGCCGCCGTCCTCGGGGCGCACATAGGCGCGGGGATGATACATTCGGTTGTAGACGGTGGCCTTCCAGCAGCCGGCTTCCACCGAGAGATGCCAGTACGGTGACTTGCGCACCCGGTTGGATAGCAGCAGCTGGATGCCGGGGTCACCGCTCTGGCGGAGGTTGACCGGCACCAAGCGCTCGCTCTGATCGATGGACTGCTGGAAATTGACATTATGTGGCATGGCGCGGCACTCCTCGTCCTTGGCTGATGGCCCGAGAAAGCGGCGTTTCTCGGGCCCTCGCTGTCGGAGGCCCGGGCGGGCTCCGCTCGACGACGTCATTCAACATTCAACGCATGTCGGTCGTTGCGGAGACGGGCCGCCGATACTTTCAAGGTAGGCGTGCGGGCGGAGGGCACCGTTCCTGGGGCGACGCCGAAATTCCCGGGGGCGACACCCCGGGTGTCGGGGGCTCACTTTTCCGTGTCGTGTTGGTCGATGTCGCGCAGCCGTGTCAGTCCTTCCTGGGCGCTGGAGGCCACCAGCCGGCCGGCGCGGTCGTAGATACTGCCTCGGCTGAAGCCGCGCGCGCCGCCGGCCCAGGGGCTGTCCATGTCGTAGAGCAGCCAGTCGTTGACCTTGACGTCGTGGTGGAACCACAGGGCGTGGTCGAGGCTGGCGATCTGCAGGCCGGGATCGCCGAAGGCGATGCCGTGGGGCACCAGGGCGGTGGTCAGCAGGTTGAAGTCGGAGCTGTAGGCCAGCAGGTAGCGGTGCAGTGCCGGATCGTCGGGCAGTTCGCCGGCCAGGCGGAACCACAGGCGCTTGCGAGCCGGCTGGCCGGGCTCGGCCTTGTCGTCGAGGTGGCGAAACTCGATCGGATGGCCGGGGAAGCGGGTCACCCGGGTGTCATCGTCTTCGGGGGCTTCGGGAGGTGCGACGTCGGGCATGTGTGGCTGGTGGGCGATGCTCGTTTCGTCGCCGTGGAAGGAGGCACTGCAGAAGAAGATCGGCCGACCCTTCTGGATGGCGGTGATGCGACGAGTGGTGAAGCTGGCGCCGTCGCGCACGGCGTCGACCTGATAGACCACCGGCATCTGGGCGTCGCCCGGCCGCAGGAAATAGCCGTGCAAGGAGTGCACTCGGCGTTCGGGGACCACGGTGTGAGTGGCGGCCGAGAGCGCCTGGCCGAGCACCTGGCCACCGAACAGTTGCGGCAGGCCCAGGTCCTGGCTGTGGCCACGGAAGAGGTTTTCTTCCAGGGGTTCCAGGGCGAGCAGGTCGACCAGAGCGTTTAGCGCGTCGGACATTCGGGGGTATCCTCCTGAGAAGGGGGCTGGCCCGCTCTTGTGCATCTTTGTACACCCTCCGAGGCGAGCGGTACCGAGCCATCATCTACATGTCGAGCAGTCTACTGGAGTCAACGTCGATGCGCAGCGATGAGTACTACATGCACCGGGCCATGGATCAGGCGCGTCGGGCGGAGGCGGCGGGCGAGGTGCCGGTCGGGGCCGTGGTCGTGGACCCGGCCGGCGAGATCGTGGGGCGTGGCTTCAATACGCCGGTCGCCGAGCATGACCCCAGTGCTCATGCCGAGATTCGCGCGCTGCGCGATGCCGGTGCCAGGCTCGGCAACTATCGCCTCGATGGCTGTACGCTCTTCGTGACGCTGGAGCCTTGCCTGATGTGTACCGGTGCCATCATTCACGCGCGATTGGCACGAGTGGTGTATGGTGCCGCCGAGCCACGCAGTGGCATGGTGGAATCACGTGCCAACCTGTTCGCCCAGCCCTGGTACAACCATCGGGTCGAAGTGGTCGGCGGGGTGCTGGCGTCCCGTGTCTCGAAGCATCTCAAGGCATTTTTTGCCGAACGACGGGATAGTGCCGAGACAAGTGTCGAGAAATGAGCCCTCTCAGGTGCTGGGCGGGATCACATCAAACATCTCGCGACTCGCCTCTTCGGGCAACCGGGCGTTGAGAGGTTGAAACTGCTCCTGGCTGCGGTCCACGTAGGCCAGGATCTCGTGATAGCGGCGAATGTTGCGGACATAGATCACCGGTTCTCCCCCTCGGGCATAACCGTGACGGGTCTGTTCGTGCCAACGACTTTCCTGAAGGAGCGGCAATGAGCGTCGCACGTCCACCCAGGCATCGGGGTCGCCGCCGCGCTGGCGAGTGATGTCACGGGCGTCATAGAGGTGGCCGAGTCCCACGTTGTAGGCTGCAAGCGCCATGTAGAGGCGATCATCGCCGGTGATCGACTCGGGGAGTCGTTGCTCGAGGCTTCTCAGATAACGCGCGCCGCCCTCGATGCTTTGTGCCGGGTCGAGGCGATTCTCGACGCCCAGGTCGCTGGCGGTGGGCAGCGTCAGCATCATCAGGCCGCGAACGCCGGTGGGGGAGGTGGCCTCGGGGTCCCAGTGGGATTCCTGATAGCCCACCGCGGCCAGCAGTTTCCAGTCGAAGCCGGTGTCGCGGGCGGACTGGCGAAACAGCTGGGCATAGTCCGGTAGCCGTTCCTGGGCATGCGCGATGAAGGTGCGTGCGCCGACGTATTCGAGATAGTTGTCGCGCCCGAAATAGCGTGTCTCGAGCCGCTGGAGCAGGCCGTTGTCCTGCATGTCGGCGAGGAAACGGTTGGCCTCGCGTACCAGCCCCAGCCCCTGGCCGGCGGGGAAGGCCCAGGCCAGGGAAAGCGGTTTGCCCAGCCGGAATCCGTCTTCGACGTCAGGGAAGAACAGACGGTTGAGCCGGAACTGGTGCTCGAAGACCACGGCGGCGTCCAGCTTGCCGCTCGCCACACGGCTCAGCAACGAGGTGACTTCCAGTTCGTCGGATTCCTTCCAGCTCAGGGTCGGGTGCTCCGCCTGGAGCTCTCGCATGACGGTATCGGTACCGCTGCCGCTCAGGGTGCCGATCTCCAGGCCCTGAAGGTCGTCGAGGCTGTCGGGGGGAGGCAGGCCGCGACGATAGACCAGCAAGGGCTGCAGCGGCATGATCGGACGGCTGAAGATCACACCCTCTCGTCCCGGCTCGAGCGGCAGGGCGGCGGCGCCCATATCGCCTTCCCGACGCACCGCGCCGAGCACCTCGGAGGTGTTGTGGTCATCGTTCAGTGACAGGCTGACGCCGAGGTAGTCGGCGAAGCGCCGCATCAGTTCGTACTCGAACCCGGTGGGCCCCTGGCGCCCCTCGTAATAGGTGGTCGGGGTGTTGCGGGTATGCACGTTGATGAAGTCACGTTGCTGCACGTCCTGCAAGTGCGCCCCCGGTTCACTGCTTGGCTGCACCGGTAACAGGGCGAGCAGCAGGGCGGCGCACAGTATCAGGTAACCGCGCCAGCGGCGGCGGACATGGTCGAGCCAGAATGCGAGCATAGTGGTGATGAGCGGCGACGAGACCCTTCACCTTACCCAGCCGCCCTCCGGCTGTCATCATTCCCGATTTCTCGCGACCGGCGCTTTCCAGTATCATGTGCGCTCATTGCCGCCGGCTGCGGCCCCGTCTTTACTGCATTCTGCTTGTTTCAGAGGCCCGAGGATATGCTCGAACTGCGCGGTGCGCCCGCTTTATCCGCTTTTCGTCACGCCAGGCTGCTGGATGTCCTGCGTAGCGTGGCGCCCGATGTCGAGGCGCTCGAAGCCGACCATGTGCACTTCGTCGATCACGACGGGGAGCTGGCCGACGATGACCGGCAACTGCTCGAGCGCCTGCTGGATGACGGAACGGCGCGCAAGGCGTCGCCCGGTGGTCGGGGGTGCCTGTTCCTGGTGGTGCCGCGGATCGGCACTCAGTCGCCCTGGTCCTCCAAGGCGACCGATATCGCGCACAACTGCGGGTTGACGCAGATTCGTCGGCTGGAGCGGGGTATCGCCTATCGGGTGCATTTCGCCGGAGAACTCTCCGAGGCGGACTTCGAGGCGGTCACGGCGGCCTTGCATGATCGCATGACGGAGACGGTGCTGTTCGATGCCTCCGATGCCGCTCGGTTGTTCGAGCATCACCAGCCGGCGCCGCTCGGTCAGGTGGATCTCCTGGGGGGCGGCCGCGAGGCGCTGGAGACGGCCAACACCGAGCTCGGACTGGCGCTCGCCGAGGACGAGATCGATTATCTGTGCGAGGCCTTCCAGGGGCTCGAACGCAATCCCACCGACGTCGAGCTGATGATGTTCGCCCAGGCGAACTCCGAGCATTGTCGCCACAAGATCTTCAATGCCGACTGGGTGGTGGATGGCGAGGCCCAGCCGCGCTCGCTGTTCAAGATGATCAAGAACACCTTCGAGGCGTCGCCGGACGATATCCTCTCCGCCTACAGCGACAACGCGGCGGTGATCCGGGGCAGCGAGGCCGGGCGTTTCTTCGCGGCGCCGCTGACCGGCAAGACGGCCGACAGGGCGGTCTATGGCACGCATCAGGAGCCGGTGAACATCCTGATGAAGGTCGAGACGCACAACCACCCGACGGCCATCGCGCCACACCCCGGTGCGGCCACCGGTGCCGGTGGCGAGATCCGCGACGAGGGTGCCACCGGCACCGGTGGCAAGCCCAAGGCGGGATTGACCGGCTTTACCGTCTCCAACCTGCGCATTCCCGACTTCGTGCAGCCCTGGGAAGCCTTCGACTACGGCAAGCCGGAGCGCATCACCAGCGCGCTGTCGATCATGCTCGAGGGGCCCATCGGCGGCGCGGCCTTCAACAATGAGTTCGGTCGCCCCAACCTGACCGGCTATTTCCGCAGCTACGAACAGGATGCCCTGGGGACCGACGGCATCGAGCGCCGGGGCTACCACAAGCCGATCATGATCGCCGGCGGCTATGGCAATATCCGCGAGGATCATGTCCAGAAAGGCGAGATTCCGGTCGGCGGCAAGCTGATCGTGATGGGTGGTCCGGCCATGCTGATCGGCCTGGGCGGCGGCGCCGCTTCCTCGATGGCTTCCGGTGCCTCCAGTGCCGATCTGGATTTCGCCTCGGTGCAGCGCGATAACCCCGAGATCGAGCGTCGTGCCCAGGAAGTCATCGACCGCTGCTGGTCGCTGGGTGACGACAATCCGATCCGTTTCATCCATGACGTGGGCGCCGGCGGGCTCTCCAATGCCCTTCCGGAGCTGGTCAAGGATGGCGAGCGCGGCGGTCGCTTCGCGCTGCGCGAGGTGCCCAATGCCGAACCCGGCATGAGCCCGCTGGAGATCTGGTGCAATGAGGCCCAGGAACGCTATGTGCTGGCCGTGGCGCCGGATGACCTCGAGACCTTCGAGGCGCTGTGCCGCCGCGAGCGTTGCCCTTATGCGGTAGTCGGCGAGGCCACCGAGGCCCACCATCTCGAGGTCCGTGACGGCCACTTCGAGAGCAGACCGGTCGATCTGCCGATGAGCGTGCTGTTCGGCAAGCCGCCGAAGATGCAGCGTGAGTTCGTGCGTCAGGAACGTGAGCTGCCAGGCATCATGCTCGACAACCTGGACCTTCGCGAGGCCATGGACCGGGTGCTGCGACTGCCCACGGTGGCCTCCAAGAGCTTTCTGATCACCATCGGCGACCGCTCCATCACCGGCCAGGTGGCTCGCGACCAGATGGTCGGTCCCTGGCAGGTGCCGGTGGCCGATGTCGCCGTGACCACCGCGACCTTCGATACCCACGCCGGCGAAGCCATGGCCATGGGCGAGCGGCCGCCGGTGGCGCTGATCGACCCGGCGGCCAGTGCCCGTCTGGCGGTGGCCGAGACCATCACCAACCTGGCCGCCGCGCCCATCGCCAAGCTCGGCGACATCAAGCTCTCCGCCAACTGGATGAGTGCGGCCAGCCACCCTGGCGAGAACCAGGCACTGTATGACGCCGTTCACGCCGTGGGCATGGAGCTCTGCCCGGCGCTGGGCATCGCCGTGCCGGTAGGCAAGGACTCCATGTCGATGCGTACCGCCTGGGAGGAGGGTGACGAGGAGAAGAGCATCACCTCGCCGCTGTCGCTGATCACCACCGGCTTTGCGCCCGTCACCGATGCCCTGCGTACCCTGACCCCCGAGATCAACCTGGAACAGGACGAGTCCGATCTCATCCTGGTCGATCTCGGGGAGGGGCGGAATCGTCTCGGTGGCTCGGCCCTGGCACAGGTCTATGGTCAGATCGGCGACGAATGCCCCGACCTGGACGATCCGGAGGACCTCAAGGCGTTCTTCTCGGTGATCCAGGGGCTCAATGCCGACGGCAAGTTGCTGGCCTATCATGACCGCAGCGACGGCGGCCTGCTGGTGACGCTGCTGGAGATGGCCTTCGCCGCTCATGCCGGCCTGGAGATCAAGCTCGACTGGCTGATCGACGAACCGACCGATGCCTTCAATGCGCTGTTCGCCGAAGAACTCGGCGCGGTGATCCAGGTATCCCGCGAGCATACCGAGGAGGTGCTGGCGCAGTTCGCCGGTGCGGGCATCGAGACCTGCGGTGTCATCGCCCGCCCGCGTTACGACGACCAGGTGCGGGTGACGTTGTTCGAGGAGCCCTTGCTCGAGACCACGCGTCTGCTGACGCAGCGTACCTGGAGCGAGACCAGCTATCGCATGCAGGCGTTGCGCGACAATGCCGAGTGCGCCAAGAGCGAGTTCGATGGCCTGCTCGACGGCCGCGATCCAGGCCTCTCGGCGGCGCCCACCTTCGATGTCGACGAAGACATCACCGCGCCTTTCGTCAACACCGCGCGTCCGGCCATGGCCGTGCTGCGCGAGCAAGGCGTCAACGGCCACCTGGAGATGGCCTGGGCCTTCGATCGGGCCGGCTTCGAGGCCGTCGACGTGCACATGAGCGATATCCTCGAGGGGCGGGTGAGCCTCGAGGATTTCAAGGGGCTGGTGGCCTGTGGCGGCTTCTCCTATGGCGATGTGCTCGGTGCCGGCGGCGGCTGGGCCAAGTCGGTGCTGTTCAACGAGCGGGCGCGCGACCAGTTCGCCGGTTTCTTCGGTCGTGACGACAGCTTCGCGCTGGGCGTCTGCAACGGCTGCCAGATGCTGTCCCAGCTCAAGGAACTGATCCCCGGCGCCGAAGATTGGCCGCGTTTCGTGCGCAACGAGTCCGAGCAGTTCGAGGCCCGGGTCTCCATGGTTCGCGTGGAACAGAGCGCTTCGATCCTGCTCGCCGGCATGGAGGGGTCACGCCTGCCGATCGCCGTGGCTCATGGCGAGGGGCGCGCCGAGTTCCGCGACAGTGCGCATCTGCGCCGCATGCAGGGCAGCGCTCAGGTGGCGCTGCGCTATCTCGATAACCAGGGGCAGGCGACCACACGCTATCCCGCCAATCCCAACGGGTCACCGGGCGGCATTACCGGTCTGACCACGCCGGACGGTCGTGTGACTGTCATGATGCCGCATCCGGAGCGGGTGGCCAGGGCGGTGACCAACTCCTGGCGGCCGGCCGAGTGGACCCGGGATGGCGCCTGGATGCGCCTGTTCCGCAATGCGCGGACCTGGCTGGGCTGAGTGACGCTGAGCCTGAGTTGACCCCGTAACGCAAGACGCCGGCGTCCGAAGAGACAGGCGCCGGCGTCTTGGTGTCAGCACCGATGGCAATGATGCCACCGGATAACGCTTACTCGGTGGCGATAGCGGTCAGGAAGCGTTATCACCCCGGGGATTGTCATCCTTGTGCTTCAGGTGCGATTCCACATCATCGAGCAAGTGGCGGAACTGGGCCTGGAGGTGGTCGTAGCGACCGAAGTCGTGGCCGCAGTCGTCGCAGTAGACGTGATACTGGTCCTCGCGTCCGGGCGGGAGCCGTTTCACGCGGCCACCGCATTTGGGGCACTGGGGGCTGGTTTTCACTTTCATGGGTGCCTCTCCTGTATCGGCGATGGGTGATCCGATCACCCTGACTCACCTCTAGGTATCATGGCTGTGCGCCCACAGGTCAAGTCGCAGCCGCACAGCCGCACAGCCGCACAGCCGCCATGACGTTGCTGTTCGCCTTCACCTACCTGTGGGTGGCGATCAACCGCCGCAACGGCAGCTCCGGCCATGGCCTCGGCTATTTCTGCCTGTTCGTGGCGCTCACCGCCCTGCCCACCGGCCTGTTGCGACTCGCCGTGGCCGAGGGCGTATGGGGCTGGTGGTCCGGCGTCAACTGGTTGGCCTGGTCGGCGCTGTGGCTCGGCTTCTACCTGATGCTGTGCCATCGTCCGCGACTGCAGCCGTGGATGGCCCGGGCCTCGCTGGCCCAGGGGCTGGTGACCGCCTGGGTGCCGGGCTATCTGCTGCTGCAGGGGCTGCTCGGCTGAGCCGGCGCCTCTGTATGTACGCTCGGTCATCGTCTGCCTTGGCGTGCCTTGAGCGCAGGTCAAGCATCATCCCCCCTCCGCATAGGGAGTCAAGGGCGTTGGCGGCAGGTCGAGATCGCCTTGCCAAGGGGCAGGGGAAAAGCGCATATAGAACTGTAGCGCATTCGGAGAATAGCCCTCCGACTCCTGGGCATCGAGGGCCAGGCCGACACGCCAGTGGTCGGAGAGGCGGCGCTCGACGGTGGCGGCCGCGGAAAACCCGGTTCCTCCCCCCAGGCTGCTTGCGTCCCGAACTGCGGCATCAGGCAGTGAGGCCGAGTAAGCACCGTCGAGCGGATAGCGGTCGCGGGGGCCACTTTCTGTCCAGGAGTGGGAAACGGCGGCCTCCAGGGACCAACTCCAGTTGGCGGTACGCTGGCGATAGCCGATCGGCAGGCTGAGCGACAGGTAGCGGCGCGGGCTGTAGTAGCCGCCCTGGCCGAGCGAGTAACCGCCGAGATTCTCGCTGTAGTGCATGGCCATGGCATTGAGCCCGATGCTCAGGCGCTCGTGGTACGTGTTGATCAGCTTGCGGTAGATGCCGCCCATCAGTCGGACACGTTGGTTGTCGGGCACGTTCTCGCCGTCCAGATGGTGAAGGCCGACGTTCGACCAGGCGCCGTTGGGCCCGCCCTGATCGTAGCCGAGGCCGACATCGACGCCGGTGGTGCGGACGCCACCCCAGGTGACACCCGTATTGGGATCCTCGGTACCGGCGTAGCTGAGCAGCGAGTCGGTGAGCGGGCGTCGTGAAATGCCGGCTGTCGTCCAGAGTGGACCGATCTCGCCGCTGTATTCGATGCCACCGACCCAGTCGGTCACGGCGAAGCCCAGCGGGGTGGTGCCGACGTCGATGCGCCAGGTGTCGTCATACCAGCCCATGCCGATGCTGACGCCGCGGTCCTGCTGGTCGAGGCCGCCTCGACAACCCACGGCGGCGCAGGTGCCGAACTCGTCGCGATTGAGGCCGTCGGCGTCACGTCCCAGGCGGCCGGCATCCAGCGTGACGCGATCGACGCGTACGAAACCGCGTCCTTCGCCGAGCGGGGTATCGACGTCGAGCATGTCGGTCGTGGTGGTCAATGAAGAGACGCCGTCGGTGCCGTTCTCGTTCTGGACCAGGCGGTCGGCGCGCACCCGCGTATGGCGTGAGCGGTACAGCGCCGCGGCGTCCGCGCGCAGGCTTGAGGCCAGCCAGTCATCGTCTTCCCGAGTACGCAGTGCCCGGGTGAACCCCGCATCGCTGGACAGCGTGCTCGGCTCGGCCAGCTCGGCGGCGGCCAGCGCCTGGCGATAGCGCGCCAACGCCGTCGTGTGGTCGTCCGCCATGGCCGCGATGCGCGCTGTATCGCGTAACAGCAGCGCATCACCGCTGGCCCCGGACGTCGCGGCGAGGGCGTCGGCCTGGCGTTGTGCGTGGCCCAGCTCGCCCAGTGCCGCCCAGGCATTAGCGGTATGGCGCCGGGCATCGAGATCATCGGCGGGAGGATCGATGGCAGCCAGGAGGGTTCTGGCGGCAGTGTCATCTTCCTGGGCCAACGCTGCGTCCACCAGACCCAGCCGGGCAGTGACGCTATCGGGAGCCAGCGTCAGTGCCTGCCGGTAATGACGCTCGGCAACCTTGGGCTGGTCGTCGGCCAGTGCCCAGTCACCCAATCGCCGCTCGATATCGGCGTCGTCGGGCTGGGCGGCGAGCAGGCGTCGTGCCTGCTCGGTCTGACCGGCCTCGCGCAGGCGGTCGGCGCGGGCCAGGACCTGGGCCAGAACGAGACGATGCTGCAGGGCGCGCATGTCGGCGTCGCGCTGGGCTGCCGGAATCCGTCCCAGGCTGGCCAGGGCTGCCTGGTCGCGTTCATCGCTGGCCAGGTAGAGCGCCTGGGCATAGTGGCCCTGGGCCATCGCTTCCGGTGTTTCGAGGCGCGTCAGCAGGTCCGAGAAGGCGTCGTCGGCACGCGCTGTCTGTGCCTGTTGTCGCAGTGCCTGGGCCAGGCTGTAGGTCAACCAGACGTCGTCGGGTACCAGGGCTCGGGCCTCGGTGAAGCGTTGTGCCGCCGCTTCCCAGCGCTGGTCGGCGGCCAGCCGATCGCCCTCGGCGCGCAGGGCGGCGACGCGTAGCCGGGTGCGCACGTCGGCCAGCAGGCGTTGCTGGGCGGTGGGCAGGGCATCGATGAACTCAACCCCGCGCTGTGGCGACTGTGAGGCATACAGCTCGGCCAGCCTCGTCAGTACGTTGGCCGAGCCGGGGGCCCGACTCAGGGCTTGGCGGTAGGCGCGCTCGGCGGCTCCTGTCTTGCCTCGCCGTTGCGCCACGTCGCCCAGCCCCAGCCAGGCCTGGGGATCGTCCACGAGTACTTGGCTGGCGCGTCGATAGGCCTGTTCGGCTTGCTCGAGCGCCTCGTCCGCCAGCGCGGCATCGCCCTGTCGAATCTGCTGCCAGTAGCGGGCGGTGTCGATCAGCGCGGACCATTTGTCGCCGCTCAGGCTGTTGGTATCCAGGGCCTGGGCGCGCTCGAACTGCGCCAGGGCTGCCTCGTGACGGCCCTGGCGCAGGCGAATGATACCCAGCGCGCCGATCAGTTCGATGTCGTCGGGATAGGCCGCCAGGGCACGCTGGATATCGGCTTCGCCGGCGCTGCCCTGCTGTTGGGCAAGGCGCGCCAGGCCGCGCTGTCGCGCCCGGTAGGCGGGATTGGCCAGGAGGCGTCGCTGCTCGTCCAGGGTTTGCCGTGCCTCGTCGGCATATTCGGTATTGCCGAATTGGCTCAGAAAGCGCTCCCAGGCGGCCACATTGGCGTCGCTGGCCGGGGCGTCGCGTAGTGCATCGCGCCACAGGCGGGCCGCGGCGAGACGCGAGCCCGAATCTTCGGACAGGCGGGACAGATAGCGCTCGGCCTCGGCGTTGCGTCCTTCGGCGAGCAGCAGGCGTGCCAGGGCGAATTCCAGTTCGGTGCTTTGCGGATAGCGTGCATCCAGCGACTGCAGTTCACGGATGGCGCGGGTGGCGCCGCCCGGCAGGCGCGCCACCAGCTGCCAGTACTCCAGCGCAAGCGCCAGGGTGGGAAGCCCTTCGTCGAACAGCGCATCGTAGGCCTCCTTGGCTTCCGCGAGCCGGCCCGCCGTGGCAAGCAGGCGTGCCTGCCCCAGGGCGTTACTGGCCTCGGGGCGCGTCAACGTCAGATTGAGGCGCGCCAGTCGGTACGCTTCGCTGTCCGGCGCCACTCGGCCTAGACGCTCTACCAGCCGCGAGGCCGCGTCGACATCCTGGCGGCGCAAGGCCTGTCTGGTTCGGGCCTCCAGTACACGGGGATCATCCGGGGCGATGGCGCTCAACCGCTCCAGGGCCTGGTCGGTGATCGCCTCACTGTGTCGTGCCTCGCCCAGACGTACTTGCTCGAGCAGCCAGGCGGTGGGCGCGACACGGGTCTCACTAGGCGCGTCGTCGGGCAGCGGTTGTGCTGACAGGGGCGATGCCATGCCTCCCAACAGGAGAAACAGCACGGCGGAGGGCAGCAGGTCGGTATCTCTCATGGTGCCTCCCAGGCCGGGTGCAACGAGCCGTCCGGGCCGAAGCGGTAGCGTCCCTGGTCCCAGCCGACGCCGAACAGCATCAGGACCTGGCTGTAGTAGGCGTCGTCGTCGGGAGGGTCGCCCGCGATGCGTTGTCGCTGTGCCGCCGCCAGCGGCGCGTCGTGATCATTGGCGGTGGCCACCAGGAACGGCAACAGGGCGGCGGAAAAGCTTACGTTGGCGGTGCCTTTGGACTCGCCGCTGCGGGCATCGATGTGTTCCGGCGGGACGCCTAGATCGGCGGTCAGGTCGCGCATGGGCTGGAAGTGCGCGAGCAGCGTCTCGCGGTAGGGAGCATCGTGGGCGAGCATGCCCAGCCACAGGTAGACGCGAATGGCATCGTAGTCGCCGGCGGCGCCATGCTTGGGGTCCGGCTGCCAGCCACGATCCGGCCGCCAGGCCACCCAATCCGGTGCCAGGCCCCGCGGGGCGCTGCCCAGGAGCAGCTCCGGAACCCGGTTTGCTACCTCGGGCCAGGGGGCGCCCAGTGTGCTCAGGCGGGTCAGCAGCTGAGGCGGTAGATAACTGGGATTGACGCGCCAGCTGGTGTCGCCCACGAATCCCGTTCGCCCCGGCAGCAACATCTTGCCGAAACCGGGCAGCTCGGCGACTTCCTGCTCGGCAATGCGCCCGGCCAGGCGCTGGCCGAGCACGCGGTAATCGCGACGCTGCCAGAGTCGGCCGGCTTCCAGCAAGGTGTAGGCGAGCCACAGGTCGGAGTCGGCGGCGCTGTTGGCGTCGATCACGCCCCAGCGATCATCGTCGCGTCGGCCCCAGAGCCAGGCGGGCAGCGTTGCCCCCAGATCGCCCTTGGCCAGGTTGTCCTGTGTCCAGTCGAGTACGCGCTGAAAGGTATCGCGATCGTCGGCGACCAGGGCGAAGAACAGCGCGTAGCTCTGGCCTTCCGAGGTCGTGATCCGGCGGGCGTCGGACGGGTCGATGACGCGCCCGTCTTCACTGATCAGGGTCGCCTCGAAGCGGCTCCAGGCGGGCCAGTCGCTCTCGGCAGCCTGGAGCGGAAGCGCCATGATCTGCAGGGTCATTGCCAGTAATAAGGTTCGAAGCATGGCCTATTCTCTGTCGGCAGCCAGACGACGGGCGCCAAGGCGGCGCAGGGTTCGCCACAGGAGGAAGGCGACCAGCAACACGGCGAACACGGCCACGCCGGCGATCAGCCAGGGATGTGCGGACAAGTGGTACCACAGCCAGGTGGTCCATGGCAGGTGACCGACGTAGTAGCGTTCGCCCACCATCTGACTGTTTACGCCCGAGTCGCGGATCAGGCTGACCGAGCCGTGGATCCGGGCAATGCGCGACGGGTCGTTCAGGGTCGCATTGAGGAGGCGTTGGTCGGCGGGCTGCGGTGCCAGCATGGCGACAATGCTGCGCTCATCGAAGTACGGCGAGGGCATCTCGAGAATGGCGGCCAAGGCGCCGTGGGCGCGTACGCTGACGTCGCTGTCGGCCTGGACTCCCTTGGTGCCGAGGCCGTCGCGAGTCATCGCGTCATCGGCGATGCGCAGGCGACTCCGGGCGTCGGCCCCCAGGGCCACGATCGGCTGGGGATCTTCCAAGGTGTCGGGCAGGCTGCCGATGGCCAGGATGTCGGCGTCGATGTCACTAGCGGCGTGCCAGTCGTCGGTCAGCCTTACCGCGACGCCGGGGTAGCCGGTCTGGGCGCCAATCCGGCCCAGGTTGTCGAACAGCGTCGACAACTCACCGGCCGAGGGCGCCACAGGCATCACGACCAACGTCTGCGACAGGTCGGCGAGGCGACTGAACGGGAAGCCGGCATTGGCAAAAGTACGGAGTGCCGGCATCGCCAGATAGTGGGAGAAGCCCGAGAGGTCGATGGTCGACTGCTCATCGATGCTGACCTGGTGCGCCACTGGCAAGACGGTGCTGCACTCGTCGTGAGACGTGCCTCCCGCGCGATTGGCATAGGCGAAATCGAAGCGCAGCTGGTTGAGGGCGCCCAGGGTGAGAGAGGGAATGTCAATGCGACGCTGCCCGCCTAGCCAGTCCTGCAGCAGCGGTACCTGGAAGCGATCGGTTTCGGCGTTGCCGCCATCGGTCTCGAGCGGAAACGACTGCAGATACTCGCCGTTGATGCTCACGTCGAGACGCGAGCCGGCATCCACTGACGGCGGGCTGTAGCGGTAGCCGAGTTCGAGGTCGACCTGCTCGTCGTTCCAGACGAACAGGTCCGGGGGAATGCGCAACGCAAGGGTCAGCGGTGTGGGCTCCATGCCATCGGCATGGAGCTGGGTGGGATAGTCGATCAGCTCGTCGAAGCGCACGGGGCGGTCGGTGGGAATCCAGGCTGGCGCATCATAGGGCTGACGGGGGGCCAGAGTATCCAGGGCCTCGATGCTGGCGCTTTGCCCACGCAGCAACACGTCGCCCAGGGCAAGGGCGCGGGCGGCCTCGACAAGGTCGTCATCATCGCGGCCCAGTACCAGCAACAGCTTGGCATAGGGTGATTCGGGATGGCTGATCAGTTCGAGGGTCGGGCCGTCGACCGCTGGATAATCAGCGAGGAAGTCGGGGCGTCGATCATTGGTGGCCAACACCACCGAGTGCTGCCGTGGAGCGGTATCGAAGGTCACCGGGAAATGCTGCCCGCGCCAGTCTGCATGGGTGCCGAACCAGGAGGCGATGATGCCGCTGGCGCGTTGCATCTCGAGAGTCGGCTCGGTGGGCACTACGAAGGGAACTTCCAGCGGTGCGTCGTCGCGCGGGTAGAAGAACGGGCGAGGAAGGCGTGCCAGATCGTTGGCCAGAGGCAGTGACTGCTCGTCCAGCGTCAGCGTGCTATCGCTGCCCACGGCGAGCCAGATACTGGAATGGGAAGGATCTTCGCAGATATCCGTATAGTGACCGACGAGTTCCAGCCGCAGGCGGTTGAAATCGCCGATGAGGCGAGGATCGAGGTCGAGTCGTGCACGCTGGGCATTGCCGGGCGCTGCCGTGGATGACAGGGGCACTGAGCCCATCAAGTCGTCATTGAGATAGACCTTGAGATGCGAGACATCCTCGAGCAGGGACGGGGATGGCGTGTAGTGCAGATCCAGGGTGGCCCGGGTGACTAGCCGGTCGCCGCGGACGCCGAACTCGAGCTGACGAGCCGGGCTCAGCCCGCTCAGCTCGAGTGCCCCGGGGGCAAGGTCCTCGAGGCGAAGGTTTCGCTTGGTTACCGGTGCGGCATCGTCGGCGAGCAAGGAAGGTGCCTGCAGTGCCTGAGGCTCCGTGACCGGCGTCGTCTGGGCCTGAGAGGGCAGGGCAATGGCGAGCAGCAGGGAATAAAACCAGCGATAGCGCATCGAGACACGATCCTTGTCTAACGGTATTAGCGTCCTCCGACAGGGGTAATAGTCACCCGTCGGGGGAGGAAGGAGCCCAGCCAGTCCAGGGGGCGGCGAACCGACGTCGGGGCGTGCAGGAACAGGCGGTGATACCCCTCGAGCCCCAGCCCCAGTATGTCGCGAAAACTCTGCATCGGACGGTCCTCGGCGATATCGTCTCGCCACAGCGTCCAGGTGTCGGCGCGGGCGAAGGTGCACTGGATATAGGCGATGTGCTGCGGTAGTGACATCGGCGCCAGTGCCAGGCCGGCGCGAGTGTCATTCAGGTTGACCACGCGGGCCTTGAAGGCATGCTCCTGGCGGCCGCGGCGGAGGAGAAGCGTGATGGTCTCGTCCGCTTCGAGCAAGCCCGGCTGGGGCAGGCTAAGGCCTACCCCGGCTTCGGCGTAGTCGTTGAGAATGCAGGGAAAGGTATGGCCGTCTTCGCGCGCCACGGCGGCATCCTGGGCCACCTGCACGCGATGGTGGCGACGCACCTGGCGAGCTTCGGCGGCGATGGCGACGGCTCCCCCCAGAATCATCAGGTTATAGAGCGTCCAGCCCAGGCTCACCAGCACGGTGGGGATCTCGTCCGTCGGCCCGGCGTAGAGTCGCCAGCCTCCGGCCACCACGCCGGCGATGTTGAGCAGGATCAGCAGCAGATAGGGACGCGAGATCGTCCAGTCAAAGTATCGGCTGCCGACCAGGCCGCCCTTGGCGGTGACATTGAACTTGCCCTTGCGCGGATTGATCAGTGCCATCGTGGTCGGGCGAGCAATGTACCAGGCGAGCACGGCGTCGTAGATCTCGCTCCAGAAGCTGTGCCGATAGCGCCCTTGGATGCGTGAGTTGGTCATGCCCGAGTGAAACATGTGCGGTGCGACGTAGAGCAGGATGGCGAGCGCCGGCGCATAGATGATGTAGGCATGCAGCAGCAGGAAGGCCAGCGGGGCAGTGAGAAAGATCAGCCGTGGGATGCCGGCCAGAAAGTGCAGTATGGCGTTGACGTAACACAGGCGTTGGCTCAGCGACAGGCCGCGCCCCAACAAGGGGTTGTCGAGGCGGAAGATCTGCACCATGCCGCGCGCCCAGCGAATTCTCTGGCCGATATGTGCCGACAGGCTCTCGGTGGCGAGTCCGGCCGCCTGAGGCAGACGCAGATAGGCCGAGGTATAGCCGTGACGATGCAGGCGCAGCGAGGTATGGGCGTCTTCGGTGACCGTCTCCACGGCGAAGCCGCCGATGGCCTCCAGGGCACTGCGCCTGAGAACGGCACAGGAGCCACAGAAGAACGAGGCATTCCACAGGTCGTTGCCGTCCTGCACCAGTCCATAGAAGAGCGTGCCCTCGTTGGGCATCTCGCGAAAACGTCCGAGGTTGCGCTCGAACGGGTCCGGGGAAAAGAAGTGGTGCGGCGTCTGTAGCATGCCCAGGCGTGGTTCCTTGAGGAACCAGCCCAGCGTCATTTGCAGAAAGGAACGCTGTGGCACGTGGTCGCAGTCGAAGACGGCCAGAAATTCGCTATCGGTGACGGTCAGCGCGTGGTTGAGGTTGCCGGCCTTGGCATGGCGATTGTCGCTGCGGGTGATGTAGTTGATGCCCACCGATCGGGCGAATTCGTGCAGGGCGTCACGCCGGCCGTCATCGAGCAGATGGATACGCAGCTTGTCGCTCGGCCAGTCGATGCCCAGTGCGGCCAGCACCGTGGGGCGCACCACGTCGAGAGGTTCGTGGTAGGTAGGAATCATCAGGTCGATCGTGGGCCAGCGCGACGTGTCCTCGGGGAGTGGAACAGGGCGGCGATTGAGCGGCCAGATGGTCTGGAAGTAGCCGAGAATCAGGATCAGCCAGGTATAGGTCTCGGCGCCCAGGAGCAGGAGGCCGCAGCCCATGTCCAGCGGGTCGTTCCAGTTCAGCGTCGAGGTATATCGCCACCAGAGGTAGCGGCACGACACGGTGATCGACAGCACGATCAGTACCAGGGTCGCCAGTCGCCCGGGAATGCGCCTCACGATCAGAGCGATCCCCCAGAGCAACACGACGAACACGGCCTGCGCCGCAAGCGAGAAGGGCTGGGTGATCACCAGCAGCATCAGCATGGCGGCCAGGGCGCCCATGGCCAGTAGCGGCCATGACGAGGTGTCGGAGGGTGCCTCGATGCGGCGTGACGCGGCGGGTATCAGACGCCGGGGTAACGTACGTAGCGTTTCGCGATACGTCTCCCACGCCTGCTTCGCCCATGAGGGGGTGCGCGGTCTGGCGGCCGATGCCTGGTGGGGTCGGGGACGACGCGGTCGCAGCACGGCCAGCCAGACGATCTGGATCAGATAGCGTAAGGGGTCGGCCAGTCCTGGCCGACGCCGATGTAAATGGCGAAAGGCGTGCCCATGGCTGGCGAACAGCCCTTGCCAGGCCGGTGACTCGAGGCGCAACAGTCCCCAGCCGAGCAGCCAGAGCAGCGTCAGCAGCGAAGCGGTCAGCGGACCGGCGCCGCGCTTGTGACGTAATGCCCGGTAATGATGCGACAAGGGCCTCATCAAGTTACGACGCAGCAGCGGGCTCATGATGGCGAGACCTCGTGCTGTGCCAGCAGCCAGGCCGCCAGTCGGTGGATGTCCTGGCTGGCTAGGCTGTCGGGGCGATAACTAACTACGCCGCGCTTGTGGGCCAAGGCCTCGAACATGGCTTCGTCGCGATGAATGCTGAGCGGCACCAGCCAGTCGCCATGCTGCCTTTGCCACAGGGCATGCAGGTCGCTTTGCAGGGCGCTGCGGGCCGCGAGCCGATTGATCAGCAGGTACTCGCCGACGCGGACGGTATGTGCCTCGAGCAGGGCATGGCAGGCGGGATCCGCCTGGGCGACCAGCAGCCAGGTGTCCGCCGCACGGCGAGCCTGGCGTTGTGCGTCAAGGGCGTGGGCGGGCACGTCGATCAGTACCCAGCGATAGGCATCAGCCTCCAGGGCCGCCAGTCGTTGCTGCCATATCTCGAGATCGTCGTCGCGCGTGCCACACCCTTGGTGATCGGTATCGTCGAGCAGGCCATGGGGGAGAAAATGTAACTGTGAACCCAGCACGAAGGCGGATTCGTGCCAGGTGCCTCCCTCTTGCCGGGCCCTTGCCCATCCACGAGTATCGTTCCAGGCATGATTGAAATGCAGGCGCAACAGGTTGCGCGGATCCAGATCGATGCACAGAACCGCTTCCCCTGCCTGGGACAAGGCTTCGGCCAGGCCGGCTACCACCGAGCTGGCGCCGGTACCACCCCGGAGGCCTTGCATGGCGACGACGTTCAAGTGTCGTGCTCCGAGCGGGCCAATGTGGTTTCGGCCAGCAGCGGCCAACGGGCTAGATCGGCGGCCAGTTGCTCCTGCTCGGCAATGTTGCGGTAGGGAAATCCGGTCAGCCCAGCCTTTAGGAGTAGCGCTTGGATGTCATCGTCGTAGCGCAGTGCGACGGGGGCATGATGCGGAATGATCAGATCATGGGTCGACATGCATTACCTTGGTGGCTGGCGGTGTGATATGGCAGGTCGCAGAGAATCAATACCTTAATATGCTAAGCTTATTATAATATGTGTATGGGGTGTAATAGGTTATTTCTTGAATGCAGGTTAGGGAATTGATCCGTCATATCCAAGGACGTTTTTAATGTCATTCTCGTCGGTTCCGTCGTCCATGCGTCCGGAGCGTCCCCATTACGTGCTGGGCATTGAGGGGCTGTGGCCGGAGTTCGCCGCATTGCGCTGTCCCGGCGTTTACTGGCTGCTGTCCGATCGACCGGGGCATGCCGATGCGTTGATTCTCGGCATGCTGGCAAGCGCCACGCCCGAGATGCGAGTCGACTGGATCGCCGCCGTGGACCATGCCCGGCAGACCGCTGCGCGCCTGCCTCCCGAACAGGGGCCGGGGCGGCTGAGCTTCTTCGCACTTCCCGAGATCATGAACGCCGAGGCGTGGCTTCGCCTGCCCGGGGAACTCGCGCGCGGGCGCCGCTGGAGGCGCCAGTCATCCCGTATGCTCATTCTGGAGATCGAAACGCCTGATCTCGACGGTGCCCTGAGTGATGACGAAGAACTCGCCCAGTGGTGTCGGCAATGGCGTGATTGGGCCGTGGCGCATCGGGTCTGCGTGATGATCGTCAGCCATGGATCCCGTGGTCTGGCACTGCGGGGTCGCCTGCACCCGTTCAACGATGCGCTGGATGGCCTGGTGCATCTGCAGCCAGTCGGCGAGGAGGGGCGTTTTCTCGTTCTCCACTGGCGAAGCGATCTGCTGGTCTGCGGGGGGCGAGACCTGACCCTGGCAGCCAAGGGGCTCGGCTGGCAGCTGTTGTCCTCGATGACGCAGGACGAGATCGTGGGCAGCGATGACCATGAATACTTGGTGCAGCGCTGTGTGCTGGAGGGAGCGCCGGCGCTGTCCGAGCACTGGCATGTGTATGACTCGGCGCGTGCGGTGGTGGCCCAGGCGGTCAACGCCCAGGCCGCTACGGTTGTCCTGGGGCTGGAACATGCCGACGAGATCGAGGCAGTGGCACGCTGGATGCACGGCTTGCGGGCCCAGCGCGGCAATGCCATCAAGCTGGTCGTTCGTGAGCTGGTTCCCTGCCTGCGCTATCGGGACGAACGCCTGTTATCACTGTGCGGTGTGACGCTGGTGATCGGAGCGTCGGTACCGCTATCGCGGTTCTTGAGTCGCCTCGACGGGATTCAGGGACAACGCTTCACGCGCCAGATCAGTCTCGATTTCGAAGGGGTCGTTGCTTCCCTGCATCCGGTCACGCCTGGAGGCGCAGTGTCGTCGGCGACCTTTCTCGACCGTATCGAGCAGTGGTTGGACAGCTCGGCGGCCGAGGCCGTCAGCAGCCTGATGGTGGCCTTGCAGCCGGCCGGCGGGCTGTCGCCCGAGCAGGCGCTGCACCAGTGTCGCCTGAGCCGGTACGGTGACATGGCCACGCTCATGGAGGGGCGGCTCTATCTTTTCCTGTTCGGGTGTCGATCGACCGATCTTGAGCCCGCACTGAAGCGCTTGTTCGGATTGCCCGACGCGGCGCTGTTCGAGTCGCATGACGTTTTCGATGCCCCCGAGACGGTGGCGCTCGAAGTGCACCGCTTGATCGGGCGGGGTTGGGATGGCGTGAGTCAGACGTTTGCCACTACGGCGCCGATGGCCGTGGCAGAGCAGGAGCCAACCCGCGATCATGAGGCCGCTTCTCCGCGTCCCCTCGCGCTTCGCCTGCGTGCTGATGCCGCACAGGAGGGGGCCCGTTCATGACTTGGACCATCGCCCTGGCCGGCCTGGCGGGTATCGTCATCGGATTGGCCGCGAGACCCTGCCTGCGGCTCATCTTTGCGTTTTATTCACGCCGTCCACGTCTCCTGGTGCGTCAGGGAGTGAGGCGGCGTCCTTCGGTCGTCAAGGATGCGTCCCGGCATGAGTCACTCTGAATCGATCGCCGCTACATCGCCATTCCCGGTCAGTCGCTACTGGCGCGGTTTCGGGCTCTGGAACCTGTATTTCATCTTCAAGCTGGCGCTTTACTGGCGAGGTGCGATCGATTTTGATGCCTTGGCCAACCTGGTGTTCGCCGCCTTCCTGCTGCTGCCTCTGCCGCCACGCTGGCTACACCGCTTGCGTCATCTGATAGCGATTCCGGTCGGGGCGGCACTCTTCTACCATGATACCTGGTTGCCGCCATTCGAGCGTCTGATCGCCCAGTCGTCCCAGGTCGGTGCCATGAGTCCGGGCTACCTGCTCGAGCTTGCCAGCCGCGTTGTCGACTGGCAGTGGTTGGGGGTGTTCTTCGTGCTCACGGTGGGGTATGGCTTCGTCGCCCCCTGGCTGCGGGTGACCGTTCCCGTGGTGCTGGCGCTCGTCTGGTTGGGGGTGGCACCGTTGCTTCCGCAAGGCGCGTCGGAGCCGGTTCACCCGGGCCAAGCGGTATCGTCAGGTGTGCCAGCCCGGACAGAGCGTACCGCGACGCGTGAGGAAACGGTCATTCCCGCCCCGGCCGGGGAGGCCAGCGACAGCGCCCTCGATGACCGCCTGCAATCCTTCTATGCCAGTGAGCGTGAGCGCCACACGACGTTCTCGGCGCGGCCTGCCGGGGCGGTGCCCTTCGACATCCTGTTTCTCAATATCTGTTCGCTGTCCTGGGATGATATCGCCGTGGCCGGGCTGGAGGATCATCCGCTGCTCGACTATCTGGACGTTGTCTTCGACGACTTCAATTCGGCGACTTCCTACAGTGGTCCGGCTGGGCTGCGCCTGCTCCAGGCCAGCTGCGGACAGCGATCTCATGAAGCACTCTATGACGACGTACCCGCGCGGTGCCATCTGTTCGAGAACCTGGCCGAACTGGGATTCGAGCCGTCACTGGTGCTGAACCACGATGGGCATTTCGACGATTACCTGGCCTTGCTGCAGCGTGAGGGTGGGTTGGACGTGCCCATGCTGCCCTTGTCTGGATTGCAAGCGCCGATGGTGGCTTTCGACGATTCTCCGGTATACCGCGACCTCACCATGCTGCAGCGATGGGACGAGCAGGATTCCCAGGGGGCCAATGCGGTGTTCTATAACACGGTCACGCTCCACGACGGCAACCGCTTCGTCAGTCAGCGCGGCTTCGCTGATTATGACGTTCGTCTGCGCCAGCTGTTCGATGACCTGCTGACATTCCTGCAGCAACTCGAGGCAGAGGGGAAGCGGGTTGCCGTATTCGTGGTGCCGGAGCATGGCGCTGCTCTGCGGGGAGATCGCATGCAGTTCCCGGGCATGCGCGAGATTCCCAACCCGCTGATCACTCACGTGCCGGTGGGGGTCAAGCTGATCGGCCTGGACTCGCCACGCCATGGCGAACCGCTTCACGTCACTGCCCCGAGCAGCTACCTGGCACTGTCGGAGCTGACCTCACGACTGGTCGCCAACGACGTGTTCGGCCAGCCGCAGCTGGATTGGTCGACGCTGGTGGCCGATCTGCCCGTGACGCAGCCGATTTCGGAAAACGAGGGAGTGGTGATGATGCCGTTCGGAGAGGAACCATACATCCGTCTCAAGGGGCAGGGGTGGATGCCTTATCCACAGTAACCGAGGCGGCTTGGGTGAGACGCTTGGCCTGGGTATCATGCATCAGCACTTCGATGGCGAACTCCCATGCAGGCAGGATCCCCGACCGTCTCCCCTCCCGAGCTTCGCCCCTACCAGCAGCAGGCGGTGGCTCGGGTGGTCGAGCACTTCCGCGCTACCGACGACCCCGCCGTGGTGGTGTTGCCTACCGGCAGCGGCAAGTCGCTGGTGATCGCCGAGCTGGCGCGCCTGGCTCGTGGCCGAGTGCTGGTGCTGGCGCATGTGCGCGAGCTAGTGGAGCAGAATCACGCCAAATACGAGGCCTATGGGCTCAAGGCGGATATCTTCAGCGCCGGCCTCGGTAGCAAGCGGGCGAGACGACAGGTGGTGTTCGGCTCGGTGCAGTCGGTGGTGCGCAACCTCGACGCCTTTGGCGAGCGACTCGATGAAGGTGACGGCGGTGCCTTTTCACTGCTGGTGATCGATGAATGTCACCGGGTCTCGCTGGACGCGGACTCGAGTTATCGGCGGGTGATCGAGGCCCTGCGTCGCCACAACCCACGTCTCAAGATTCTCGGCCTGACTGCCACGCCGTACCGGCTGGGTCAGGGCTTCGTCTATCATCGCCACCATCATGGCATGGTGCGTGGCGACGATGACTGCTTCTTCCGCGATTGCGTCTTCGAACAGCCGCTGCGCCTGATGGTCAAGCAGGGCTATCTCGCCGAACCGCGTCGCATCGATGCGGCGGTGGCCCGCTATGATTTCTCGCGACTGGCGCCGGGCATAGGCGGCCGTTTTCAGGACGCTGAGCTCGATCAGGTGGTGGCGGGGCATCGGGCCACACCTTCCATCGTCGCCGAGGTGGTGGCGTATGCCGCCGATCGCCGCGGCGTGATGCTGTTCGCCGCCACCGTGGCGCATGCCGAGGAAGTGCTCGGCCATCTGCCGGCCGGGCAGGCGGCATTGATTACCGGTGCCACGCCATCCGATGAGCGCCAGGCGAGCATCGAGGCGTTCAAGGCCCAGCGTCTCAAGTATCTGGTCAATGTGTCGGTGTTGACCACCGGATTCGATGCGCCCCATGTCGATCTGATCGCCATCCTGCGGCCCACCGAATCGGTGGGGCTCTACCAGCAGATCGTCGGGCGGGGCCTGCGGCTGGCCGAGGGCAAGCGCGACTGCCTGATCCTCGACTATGCCGGCAATCCCTGGGATCTCTATGCCCCCGAGGTGGGCAGCCCGCGACCGGCGTCGGACACGGAGCCCGTCCAGGTCGAATGTCCTGCCTGCGGGCATGCCAATCTGTTCTGGGGCCGCCGCGACGGCGAGCTGGTTATCGAGCATTTCGGGCGTCGTTGCCAGGGGCTTGTCGAGGACGAGGCGGGCGGGCAGCGTCAGTGCGATTTCCGCTACCGCTTCAAGGCGTGCGAACGTTGTGGTGCCGAGAACGACATTGCCGCGCGGCGTTGCCATGGCTGCCAGGCGATGCTGGTGGATGCCGACGACAAGCTGCGCGAGGCCCTGCGGCTGCGTGATGCCCAGGTGCTGCGGGTGGCCGGCATGCAGCTTGAAGCGACGCGTAATGGTCGCGGCCTGCCGCGTCTCAAGGTCACCTATCATGACGAGGACGGTGCGACCCTGAGCGAGTGGTTTGCGCTGGAAACGCCGGCCCAGCGCAGAGCCTTCCACGCAGTGTTCCTGCGTGACCACCTGCGTGCGCCGGGCAGCGACTGGCGTCCGGCCAGCCCGGAAGAGGTGCTCGGCGAACGGCGCCGCATGCGAGCACCTGACTTCGTCGTCGGTCGCAAGATCGGCCGCTACTGGCAGGTACGCGAGAAGCTCTTCGACTACGCCGGGCGATATCGGACCGCCGATGCCGCCGAGGCGTGAGCCGCGCCTGGCGAGTGAATGGCTTACCTTGGTGGGGTGGCTCTTGGTAGACTTCACGATCAACCAACGGGCGCGTTTTCGCCAGCAACGTCGCAGGAGGCCAGGCCACGCGTGAGCGATACGCCAACGACTGCCGAGGGTGAGGCGAGTGTCGGGCATGATGTCGAGGCCAGTGCGACGGTGCTCGGCCGACTGTTCGACGAGCCGATTACCCAACTGCCGGAGGATCTCTACATCCCGCCGGAGGCGTTGCGTGTCTTTCTCGAGACCTTCGAGGGGCCGCTCGATCTACTGCTCTATCTGATTCGTCGTCAGAATCTGGATATCTTGGCCATCAACGTGGCGACCATCACCCATCAGTACATCGAGTATGTGGAGTTGATGAAGGCCATGGAGATCGAGCTGGCCGGTGAGTACCTGCTGATGGCGGCGATGCTGGCCGAGATCAAGTCGCGAACCCTGCTGCCGCGCCCTCCCAGAGAGGGTGATGAGGAGGACGAGGAAGACCCTCGTGCCGAGCTGATTCGTCGCTTGCAGGAGTACGAGCGGCTCAAGAATGCCGCCGAGTCGCTGGCCGATCTGCCCCGTCTCGGCCGAGATTGGTTTCCGGCGCGGGCGGCGCTGCCGCCGATCGAGTCCCGGGTGATTCACCCCGATGTGGAGCTCGATGAATTGCTGGGTGCCCTGGCCGGGATATTGCGCCGGGCAGAACTCAATCAGTCCCACCAGATCAGCCGCGAGGTGCTCTCCACTCGTGAGCGCATGCTGGCGATCATGGGGCGATTGAGTCATGAACACCACACGCCCTTCGAGTCGTTGTTCCAGCTCGAGGAGGGACGTGCCGGCGTTGTTGTCACTTTCATGGCAATTCTCGAGCTGGCCAAGGAATCCTTGATCGAGATCGTGCAGAATGCGCCGCTGTCGCCGATCCATGTGCGCGCACGCGCCGAGACCGAGGCGGAAGAAGGCGAAGAGGACTTCGAGGAGGAAGGCGACGTGGGCGAGAGCCCCTTCGCGACGCAGGACGAGGATGGGAGCGAGCCGGCATGACCGCCATGGAGTATCCCGAGGCCCTGGACGATATTCTCGAGGCCGCCTTGCTGGCGGCCGGTGAGCCCCTGTCGCTGGAGCGCCTCGAGGCACTGTTCGACGATCACGAGCGACCGCCTCGCCGTGCCCTGCGCGAGTCGCTGGAGCGCGTCGAGGGTCGCCATGAACGCGGTGCCATGGAGTTGCTCGAGACTGCCACGGGCTATCAGCTGCGCATTCGGCCGAGGCTGTCGTCATGGGTGTCGCGGTTGTGGGATGAGCGCCCGCAGCGCTATTCGCGGGCGCTGCTGGAGACCCTGGCGATGATTGCCTACCGGCAGCCGGTGACCCGGGCTGATATCGAGGAGGTGCGGGGCGTCTCGGTGAGTGGCTCCATCATGCGCACTCTGGTCGATCGGGGCTGGGTGAGGGTCGTGGGGCACCGCGATGTTCCCGGGCGTCCGGCGGTCTATGCCACTACCCGGTCCTTTCTCGATGACTTCGGCCTCAAGACCCTCGACGAACTGCCGCCGATGCACGAACTCAAGCATTTCGGCGAGGAGACGCCGCATCAGGACGATGCGCCACCACCGCCGCCGCAGGATGTACTGGCCCAGGCGGATGAGCCGCTCGATGATGCCGAGGAAGAGAGCGAGCCCGAGGGGACGGTCGAGGACGGCATCGACCCCGAAGAAGCGACGCCGGAGGCGAGCGACGCCGGGCAGGAAGAAGCGCCGGCCCAGGCCGGCGAGCCGTTGGCCGGGACGGCCAACGAGGATGAGACACACGCCGGGACGGCGTCCGAGCGGACGCGTCCGAGCTTCGCCGATATCGAGGCTCGGCTGTCCGAACGTGCCCGTGGCCGCGTCGACGATGACGCTGCTCCGGGGACGGAATCCACGACAAGTGAGACAGACGACTGATGAGTGACACCAGCGAAAAACTGCAGAAGGTCCTGGCCCGGGCGGGACTGGGATCGCGCCGTGAAATGGAAGCCGCCATCGCCGATGGGCGGGTCAAGGTCAACGGCCAGGTGGCGACCCTCGGCGACCGGATCGAGCTGCGCGACAAGGTGGCTTTCGATGACCGTCCGGTGGCCCTGCGTAGTGCCGATGAAGTGCCCCGCCGAGTGATCATGTACAACAAGCCGGAGGGCGAACTGTGCACGCGCAAGGACCCGGAAGGACGGCGCACGGTCTTCGACCGCCTGCCGCGCCTCAAGGGCGAGCGCTGGATTGCCATCGGGCGGCTGGATATCAATACCAGTGGGCTGCTGTTGTTCACCACCGATGGCGAGCTGGCCAACCGGCTGATGCATCCTGCCACCCAGATCGAGCGCGAATACGCGGTGCGCGTGATGGGCGAGGTGGCCATGAACCAGATCAAGGCGATGGTCGAGGGTGTGATGCTCGATGATGGCCCGGCGCGTTTCACCGATGTGCAGGAGTTCGGTGGCGAAGGCATCAATACCTGGTTCCATGTGGTCATCATGGAAGGTCGTAACCGTGAGGTGCGCCGGCTGTGGGAGTCCCAGAACCTTACCGTCAGCCGCCTCAAGCGCGTGCGCTATGGCAATATCTTCCTCGACAAGCGGGCCAAGGCGGGAGAGTGGGTCGAGCTCGGTCAGGACGAGATCGACGACCTGGCCGGCCAGGCGGGGCTCCCGTCGCGCAAGGTGCCGGAACTGACGCCCGACGAGAAGAACCGCTGGAGTCGCGACAAGAACAAGCGACGCCCGGTGCAGGGCATGCGCAAGCCCCGGTCGCCCAAGGGCAAGGGGCGCTGAGAAGCCGGCGATAAAAAAGAGCTTGCCAGCCACCGGTCCTATCCGTATTATGTGCACCCGTTCGGCAGGGGTCGTTAGCTCAGTTGGTAGAGCAGTTGGCTTTTAACCAATTGGTCGTAGGTTCGAATCCTACACGACCCACCATCCGGACCTGTGTTGGCCATTATGGCCATGCTGGGTCGTTAGCTCAGTTGGTAGAGCAGTTGGCTTTTAACCAATTGGTCGTAGGTTCGAATCCTACACGACCCACCAGATATCGCGCCCCCGTCTCGTTTCGAGCCGGGGGCGCTTTCGTTGGCGGCCATCGAACCGCAATGCATGCCGGTGACCGTCAAGCTTGCAACCCGGGCGTGTCGGCGTCATTATCGAAAGACGTCATTTTTCTTGCACCGATGGTCGCGGAGAGCGAGTCGGCCGCAAGCGGCGCGGGTCGACCACAGCGGTAGACGCAATGGTTGACCCTCTGGTGTGTCGAGCCGTGCGGAGCGCGCGAGTCCCGGCACCTGGTGTAACGCAGGGGGAGCCCCTGCCGGTCACAGTGGTAGACACGATGACGATCATGACTTCCCGTGCCGAGCTGCGCGAACAGCTGGCACGCCGCTATTGCCCCACCCGTATTCCCGCCGAGGACGAAGCGCGCGTCGAGGAGATCAAGCGACTGCTCGAGGCCAACAATGCCGTGCTGGTGGCCCACTACTACACCGACGATGCCATTCAGCAACTGGCCGAAGAGTCGGGCGGCTGTGTCGCCGATTCCCTGGAGATGGCACGCTTTGGCGCCCGCCACGAGGCCGATACCCTGGTGGTGGCCGGTGTGCGCTTCATGGGCGAGACGGCCAAGATTCTTTCGCCGGAGAAGCGCGTGCTGATGCCGACCCTAGAGGCGACCTGTTCGCTGGATATCGGCTGCCCGGCCGATGAGTTCTCGGCCTTCTGCGATGCGCATCCGGACCGTACCGTGGTGGTGTACGCCAATACCTCGGCGGCGGTGAAGGCGCGTGCCGACTGGGTGGTGACCTCGTCCATCGCCGTGGACGTGATCGAGCATCTGCAGGCGCGCGGCGAGAAGATCCTGTGGGCGCCGGACAAGCACCTTGGCCATTACATTCAGCGCAAGACCGGTGCCGACATGCTGCTCTGGGATGGTGCCTGCATCGTCCATGAGGAGTTCAAGGCCAAGGGCGTGGAGGATCTCAAGGGGTTGTATCCCGACGCCGCGGTCCTGGTGCATCCGGAGTCACCGTCCTCGGTGGTCGAGCTGGCCGATGTCGCGGGCTCTACTTCCCAGTTGATCAAGGCCGCCAAGGAACTGCCCCAGCAGGAACTGATCGTGGCCACCGACCGGGGCATCTTCTTCAAGATGCAGCAGGCGGTGCCGGACAAGACGCTCTTCGAGGCTCCCACGGCCGGCGATGGCGCGACCTGCAAGAGCTGCGCCCACTGTCCGTGGATGGCCATGAACGCCCTGGACAACCTGGCTGGCGCCTTGCGCAATGCCAGCGGCGAAATTTTCGTCGACGAGGCGTTGCGACAGCGCGCGCTCAAGCCGTTGGAGCGCATGCTCAACTTCAATGCTTGAGCCACGAGCCACGAGCTGCGAGCTGCGAGCTGCGAGCGAAGAGCGAAGAGCTGGGTTTTCGGGTTTCGTATCTCGCATCTCGCTGCTCGTATGCTTTGTGTTTCGAGCTACGAGCTGGGTTTTCGGGTTTCGCATCTCGCATCTCGCCGCTCGTATGCGTTGGGTTTCGAGCCACGAACCGTGAATAATGGCTCGAGAATTCAGGGGCGGGGAGCAGGTTGGCCTGCATGTCTGCCGTCAGCGTCGGGCTTGTGATACCTTGTCGCGATCATCTGGACCTGGATTGCCAAGGACTACATGGACGCACAAGCCAAGATCATTGATCGCCTCGCCGAGGAACTCGGCGTTCGCGCGCCCCAGGTGGCGGCTACTGTCGAACTGCTCGATGGCGGTGCCACCGTTCCCTTCATCGCTCGTTATCGCAAGGAAGCGACCGGAGGGCTGGACGATACCCAGCTGCGACAGCTCGAGGAGCGCCTGGGCTACCTGCGCGAACTGGAAGAGCGCCGCGAGACGGTACTGGCCAGCATCGACGAGCAAGGCAAGCTGACCGAGGCGCTGGCCGCGAGCATTCGTGCCGCCGATACCAAGCAGCGTCTGGAAGACCTCTACCTGCCGTATCGCAAGAAGCGTCGCACCAAGGCACAGATCGCCCGCGAGGCCGGTCTGGAACCCCTTGCGGAAGCGCTGCTTGCCGATCCGACCCTGTCCCCCGAAGAACAGGCCGCCGGCTATCTGCGTGCAGCGGACGGCGATATCCCGGCCATCGAGGATGCCAAGTCGGCACTGGACGGTGCCAAGCAGATCCTCATGGAGCGTTTCGCCGAAGATCCCGAGCTGGTGGGCCAACTGCGCGAGCGGCTGTGGAGCGAAGGCATGCTCAGTGCTCGGCTGATCGAGGGCAAGGAGCGCGAAGGCGCCAAGTTCTCCGATTACTTCGAACATGACGAGGCCATCGCCAAGGTGCCCTCGCACCGTGCCCTGGCCATGTTCCGTGGTCGCAACGAGGGCGTGTTGTCGCTGGTCATCCGCCTGCCGGGCGAGGAAGAGGCCGCCGTGCATCCGGCTCAGGTGGCCATCGCCAGGCACTTCGAGATTCGTGATCAAGGGCGTGCCGCCGACCGCTGGCTCGCCGAAGTGGTGCGCTGGACCTGGCGGGTCAAGCTCTATACCCACCTCGAGACCGAGTTGATGGGACGCCTGCGCGAGCGCGCCGAGGCTGAGGCCATCGGTGTCTTTGCCGCCAACCTCAAGGATCTGCTGCTGGCGGCGCCGGCGGGCGCCAAGGCGACACTGGCCATCGACCCCGGCCTGCGGACCGGCTGCAAGGTGGCCGTGGTCAGTGCGACCGGCCAGTTCCTGGGTCAGTCGACCATCTTCCCTCATGCGCCACGCCACCAGTGGAACGAGTCACTGGCCGAACTGGCTCGGCTGGTGGACGCCCACGATGTGGCCCTGATCGCCGTGGGCAATGGCACCGCCAGCCGCGAGACCGACAAGCTGGCGGGCGAGCTGGTCAAGGCCATGACCGGAACGCGCCGGCTCTCCAAGGTGATGGTCAGCGAGGCTGGTGCCTCGGTCTATTCAGCGTCGGAGTACGCGTCCCGCGAGCTGCCGGACCTCGATGTGACCGTTCGCGGCGCCGTGTCGATCGCCCGCCGCCTGCAGGACCCGCTGGCCGAGCTGGTCAAGATCGAGCCCAAGTCCATCGGCGTCGGCCAGTATCAGCATGACGTTTCCCAGGTGCAGCTTTCGCGCAGCCTGGAGACCGTGATCGAGGATTGCGTCAACGCCGTGGGGGTGGATCTCAATACCGCATCCTCGGCTCTTCTGTCGCGGGTGGCCGGCCTCAACGCCGGGCTGGCCGAGAACATCGTGTCCCGCCGCGACGCCGAAGGCGCCTTCCGCTCGCGTCGCCAGTTGCTGGACGTCAGCCGCCTCGGTCCCAAGACCTTCGAACAGTGTGCCGGCTTTCTGCGGATCATGGATGGCGACAACCCGCTGGATGCCAGTGCGGTTCACCCCGAGGCCTATCCACTGGTGGAACGTATCGCCAGTCGCAGTGGCCGCGAACTGGCCGGCTTGATCGGCGACAGTTCGACCCTCAAGTCGCTCAAGGCTTCCGACTTTGCCGACGAGCGCTTCGGTGTGCCCACTGTCAACGATATCTTCAAGGAACTGGACAAGCCCGGTCGTGACCCACGTCCTGAATTCCGTGCCGCCGAGTTCCGCGAAGGGGTGGAGACCCTCAAGGACCTGGAGCCCGGCATGGTGCTGGAAGGTAGCGTGACCAACGTCACTCACTTTGGCGCCTTCGTCGATATCGGTGTTCACCAGGACGGCCTGGTGCATATCTCGGCGTTGTCCAACACCTTCGTCGAGGACCCCCGCTCGGTCGTCAAGGCCGGTGATATCGTCAAGGTCAAGGTCATGAGCGTGGACCTCGAACGCTCGCGTATCGGTCTGACCATGCGTCTCGACGACCAGCCGGGCGAGGCCGAGGGCGACAGGCCGCGCAAGGGCGGCGAGTCCCGTGGTCGTGGCAAGCCTCCTCGCAAGGGAGGCGGCAAGTCGAAAGGGCAGGACGCTCAGGGCGAGGGCCAGGTGGGGGCGCTGGGGGCGGCATTGCTCAAGGCCAAGCGCGATAGCTAAGGTCTGTACGAAAAGTGTCTGCACTCGGTGATACGGTGTTGAAATCGGTCTCAAAATGCTCATTTACTCCTTGTAAACTGCGCTTTCTCGACCGATTTCGCCTTGTCTCACCTTCGCTCGCCGACTTTTCGTACAAGACCTTGATGCCGCGCCTTGGTCCACGAGCTACGATATGCAGCTCGAAGCTCGAAGCTCGAAGCTCGAAGCTCGAAGCTCGAAGCTCGCGACGTCGAAACCTTGAATCGCCGTTTTTCGGCGCCATAATCTGAAATTCCAGGGGTGCCGCGGTGCCCTACCGATAACCGGGAAGCCGGCCAACCGGCCGCTACGACATGGGGTGTCATCTTGTCCGAATCGCTCTCCACCCTCATCGAACGACTCAGCGGGCCGGCCAGCCAGGGGCGTTTCGGCCGTCTGCGCCGCGGTATCGAGAAGGAGGGGTTGCGCGTCGATGCCGAGGCCCGCATCGCCCAGACGCCGCACCCCGCCGACTTCGGTTCGAAGTTGACCCATCCGCATATCACCACGGACTATTCCGAGGCGCTGCTCGAGTACATCACGCCGGTCTACTGTCGGCCGGAGGATGCCCTGGCGTTTCTCGCCGACCTGCACCGGTTCAGTTATCGTCGTCTGGACGGTGAACTGATCTGGCCGGCCAGCATGCCGGCCCGGCTCGACGGCAACGAGAGCGTTCCCATCGCCGACTACGGCCGTTCCAACGTGGGCATGATGAAGCATGTCTATCGCAAGGGGCTGGATGTGCGTTATGGGCGCATCATGCAGGCCATCGCCGGGGTTCATTACAATGTCTCTCTGCCCGACGATTTCTGGGCATTGCTCAAGACACTGGATGGCGATGAGCAGACGTCCATGCAGGACTATCGTTCGTCGCGTTACTTCGACCTGATTCGTAATTTCCGTCGCCACAGCTGGCTGCTGCTCTATCTGTTCGGCGCCTCGCCGGCGGTGGATCGCAGCTTCCTGCCCGACGGACGCGTACCCGAGGGGCTCGTGCCCCACGGTGAGCACACCCTGGTGTCACCCTACGCGACCAGCCTGCGGATGTCCGACCTGGGCTACCAGAACAAGGTACAGTCGCAGCTCAAGATCTGTTTCAACTCGCTGTCCAACTACGTCAACACCCTGCGTCATGCTATCTCGACCCCCTGGCCCGACTATGGCGCCATGGGCGTGAAAGGCGATGGCGACGGTTGGCGACAGCTCAATGCCAATATCTTGCAGATCGAGAACGAGTATTACAGCGACATTCGTCCCAAGCGGGTCGCGCGGCACGACGAAACGCCGAGCCAGGCGCTGGAAGCGCGGGGCGTCGAGTATATCGAGGTGCGCTGTCTCGACCTCGATCCCTTCGATCCCTTGGGCTTCGATGCGACCCGGAGCCGCTTCGTCGATACCTTCCTGATGTGGTGCCTGCTCTCGGAAAGCCCCTGGATCAGCGACGAGGAATGCGAGCACCTGGATGACAACCGCCGGCTGGTGGTATCGCGCGGGCGCGATCCCGAACTGCGCCTGGACCATCATGGCCGCAAGCGCACCATCGCCGACTGGGGGCACGACATCTTCGCCGAGCTGCGCGAGGTGGCCACGCTGCTCGACCGGCTGGAAGACGGTGCGCCGCACGCCGAGGCGCTGGCCGAGCTGACACCCTGGCTCGATGATCCGTCCCTGACCCCCTCCGGCCGCCTGCTGGGGTGCCTGGAGAGCGACGGCGAGGAATTCGTCGATGTCATCATGAGCCTGGCACGGGAGCAGTCCGAGCAATTGGGAGGCGAGCCCATCGGGCCGGCTCGTTCGGCGCTTTTTGACCAGTTGGTGGAGACTTCCCATCAACAGCAGGGAGACATCGAGTCGGCGGAGCATGAAAGCTTCGATGATTTCCTGGCCGACTATTTCGATCGTGCCCGCGAGTCCCGGGCCTTGACGCCATTGCGAGCCGCAGGAGGCCAATCATGATCATGGAGCTCGAGGAGTGGAGCGTGCGTCGGTGGGGCCTGGCGGGGCTGGCATTCTGCGTACTGATGATGGCGGTAGCCCTGGGGCTGGAGCATGGGGCGGGGTTGGAGCCCTGTCCGCTGTGTATCTTCCAGCGGGTGGCCGTGGTCGCTGCCGGGGTCATCTTCGCGCTGGCCGCCTGGCATGACCCCAGGGGACGTGCCGGTGCGGCGATCTATGGGCTTCTGGGGCTGGTGGCGGTCGGTACCGGTATCGGTCTGGCCGGTCGCCACCTGTGGCTGCAGTCATTGCCGGCGGATCAGGTGCCGAGCTGTGGCCCGGGGCTGGATTACATGATGGAGATCCTGCCGCTGCGCGAGGTGCTGGCCACGGTGCTGACCGGCTCCGGCGAGTGCGCCGAGGTTGGCGCGAGCCTGTTGGGCCTGTCGCTGCCCGGTTGGACGCTGATCGGATTCGTGGTGCTGATGCTGGTCCCTCTGGGGCTGTTGGCGAAGTCCTTGCGTCGCGATCACGGCTATCGTTGGCAAGGGGTGCCAGGTCGGGATTGACAGTGTCTCCGGCAAAGGTGAGTCTGTTTCCAGGGTCGGCGGTTCATTCGAGGGAGACACCCATGCTGGAAGACTGCAAGAACGCGCAGGAACGCTGGGGGGGCGTTCATCAGTTGATCGATCGCTGGCTCGCCGAGCGGCGAGCATTGCTGACGAATTTCCGCGAACTCCACGAGACCTGCGACGCCGACCTCGAGACCTTGAGCAAGGCGCGCATCGATGCCTTCAGCGAGTTGCTGATGGATTACATTAGCGCCGGTCACTTCGAGGTCTACCCCCAGTTGCGGGCCGAAGCCGAGGCGTTCGAGGACAATGCCGCCCTGGCCTTGGCGGATAGCCTGCTGGAACGCCTCGACATGTCCACCGAACTGGTGCTGTCCTTCGACGAGGACTATGCCAGCGCCACGCGCTGCGAATACCACATGGCCCGTCTGCCTGCCTGGCTCGACCGCCTGCAGAAAGGCCTCACCGAACGCTTCTCCCTGGAAGACCGGTTGATCGGCCGTCTGCACGCTGCCCACGCCCCCGACGCCGCCAGTGCCGAACTTCATGCCGGAAGTTCGCCCGGGGCCTGAAGGCCCGCCCGGAGCTGTAACCGGGCTTCGCCCGGAGCTGTAAGCCTTAAGCTGTAAGCTTTAAGAAAAACCCTTTCACTGGCCTGCTGGGTAGCAACATCCTGGCTTACGGCTTACGGCTTACGGCTTACGGCTTACAGCTTACGGCTCTTCCTCCCTCCTGGCCCGAGCACCAGCATGCAGGGTGTCAGCAGCAGCGTCAGTCCCGTGGCGAAGGTCAGGCCGCCGGCGATGGCGCTGGATAGCTGTCCCCACCATTGGGTCGAGGGGGCGCCCAGGCCGAGCCTGGGGGTGAAGAGGTCGACATTGATCTCGAGCACCATCGGCATCAGGCCGAGCACCGTGGTCACGGCGGTAAGCAGTACCGGCCGCAGGCGCAATCCACCTGCCTGGAGGGCGGCGTCGACCGGCGACAGGCCTTCGGTTCGCAGTTGGTTGAAGGTGTCGATCAGCACGATGTTGTTGTTCACCACGATGCCGGCCAGGGCGATGATGCCCATGCCCACCATGACGATACCGAAAGGCTGCCCGTTGACCAGCAGGCCGATCAGCACGCCGGCGGTGGAGAAGACGATGGCCGACAGCACCAGCAGTGTCTGGTAGAGGCTGTTGAACTGGGTGACCAGGATCAGCGCCATCAGGCAGATCGCCACCAGGAAAGCCGTGACCAGGAAGTTCATGGCTTCCTGTTGATCTTCCTGCTCCCCGGCGACCTGGACGCTGACCCCGTCGGGCAGTTCTTCCATGGCCTCGGTCAAGGCACGAAGGCGTTCGTCGGGCCGTTCACCTGCCGCGACATCCGCCTCCAGAGTGATCGCGCGGCGACCATCGATGCGATGCAGTGTGCTGACCTTGGGGGCCGGCTCGATGCTGACGAAGTTCGAGATTGGCACCTGGCCGCGGGACGTGTTCAGCGTCAAGCGGTCGAGTTGATCCAGGGAACGTGAATTTTCCGGCAGGCGCACCCGGATATCGACTTCGTCATCGACGCCGGCGGGGCGGTAGCTGGCCACCTGCAGGCCGGTGGTGAGCAGTTGCACGGCGCTACCGATGGTAGCCACATCGGTGCCGAAGCGAGCGGCGGCCTCGCGGTCCACCCTGACGCGCCATTCCACGCCGGGCAGGCTGCGGTCGTCCTCGATGTCACGGAAGCCGCCGAGCTCGTTCATGGCCTGGCGCAGCGTTGCCACGGCCGATGCGGCCTGTTCGGTGGTGGCCGCACCGACTTCCAGCACGATGGGCTTGCCGGCGGCCGGCCCTTGCTCCTGCTCGCGGAATTCCAGTCTCACGCCGGGGATGTCGTCGGTACGTTCGGCCATGTCGGCGAGGATATCGCTGGCCGGTCGCCGTTCGTGCCAGTCGATCAGCTGGAATTGCAGGACCCCGATGACATCGGCACCGAGCTGCTGGTCGGGATTGGAGAAGGAGCGGGCATAGAGGGCCTGGATCTCGCTCATGCCGGCGAGGCGCGCTTCGACCCGCTGGACGATGGCGTCGTTCTCCCGGGCGGAGAAGTCGCCTCTGGAGTGCACCAGGATCTGGGCGCTGTCGGGTTCCACGCTGGGGAAGAATTCCACGCCGTGATTGAAGCGAGCATAAGCGGTGTAGGTCAGCGCCATCAGCAGCAGGGCGACCAGCAGGGTAAGACCCGGTCGGGTCAGCAGTCGAGCCAGCAGGGCGCGATACAGACGACCACCGGAGGTGATCAGTTCGATATCGCTCAGCGCCTGACCGCTGCGGGCGCCGAATACGCCGCCCAGGGTGGGTAGAAAGACCAGGGCCATGGCCAGGGAAGCCAGCAGGCAGAGGATAACCGTGGCCGGCAGGTATTTCATGAACTCGCCCACTACGCCGGGCCAGAACAGCAGGGGGATGAAGACCGCCAGGGTGGTGGCCGTGGAGGCGATGACCGGCCAGCTCATCCGGCTGGCGGCATTGATCCAGGCGTCGTGTGGTGCCTGCCCCTGGCGCAGGTGGCGGTCGGCCAGCTCGCTGACGACGATGGCGCCGTCGACCAGCATGCCGGCGACCAGGATCAGGGCGAACAACACGACCATGTTGAGCGTGAAGCCGATCGCCCAGATCAGCAGGATGCCGGTGAGAAAGGCCCCGGGAATGGTCAGCCCGACCATCAGGGCGGGGCGCAGCCCCATGGCGGCGAGGATCACGATCAGCACCAGGACCACTGCGGTGAGGACGTTGTTGAGCAGTTCCGAGAGCATCGACTCGACCATCTCGGACTGGTCCATGATGGTGGTGACGTCGAGGTCCTCGGGCAGCATGCCACCGGCCTCGTCGAGCAGGTCGCTCACTGACTCGATGGTGGCGATGATGTTGGCACCGGCACGCTTGGAGATTTCCAGCACCAGGGCCGGCTGGCCATCGATGCGGGCGAACCCCTGCGGGTCCTTGAAGGTGGGGTGGATCCAGCCGACATCACCGAAGGTCACGACCCGGTCGCCGTCCACCTTGACCGGCATTTTCATCACGTCCTCGAGCTGCTCGATCACCCCGGGCACCTTGAGTGCCAGGCGCCCGGCGCCGGTGTCCAGGCTGCCGGCCGCCACCAGTCGATTGTTGCGACTCACTCGGTTGAACAGCGTCTCGAAGTCGACGCCGTAGCTGTCCAGCACCAGGGGGTCGACGACGATTTCCAGCAGGTTTTCCCGGTCGCCGCCGATGTCCACTTCCAGCACCTCGGGGATGCCTTCGATCTCCTCCTTGAGCCGGCGGGCCACGGCGACGCGCCGGCTTTCCTCGATGGGCCCGGAAAGGCCGATGGAGAGTACCGGGAAGAGTCCGACATTGACCTCGATGACGCGAGGCTCCTCAGCCTCGTCGGGCAGGTCGGTCTTGGCAATGTCGACCTGCTCGCGGACATCGGTCAGGGCCTGGTCGGGGTCGAAGCCTGGATCGAATTCCAGGTTCAGGGAGGCATGGCCCTCGCCGGCCTGGGCGGTCAACTTGCGCAGCCCCTCGATGCTGCGCAGCTCCTGCTCCATGGGGCGAACCAGCAGTCGTTCGGCGTCTTCCGGGCTGACCCCTTCCAGTGTCATCGACACGTAGATGACGGGAATGGGGATGTCCGGGTTGGCTTCCTTGGGCACGGCCTGCCAGGCCGCGAGCCCCGCCAGTAACAGGGCCAACAGCAACAGCAGGGTGGTGCGCGAGCGGTCCAGTGCCGCCGAGATCAGCGTGCGCATGATCAGGGCTGCTCCGCGTCGGCCGAGGCGCCGGTCTCGTCGACAGGTACCGGCGTGACGGCATCGCCGGGATCGACGAAGCCGCCGCCCAGGGTGATCAGGCGAATCCGTTCGGGAAGGCCGGCGACCCTGGCTTCCTCGTCGTCACTGCTGATCAGTTCGACGTTGTCGCGAACCACTCGGTCCTGGTCGTCCAGGTGCTTGATGGCCAACTGTCCTTGTTCGTCGAGCACCAGCAGGGCTGGCGAAAGGCGGTGCACGCGGCGTGACGGCAGGGTCAACTCGATGGTAGCGCTGGCGCCGGCCAGGCGACGCTGCTCGGGATTGGTCAGTTCGACCTCGATGGCGAAGCTGCGCGTGGCATCGTCGGCTCGGCTGGCGACATGGGTGAGCTCGCCCTCGAGGGTCGAACCGTCGAGCAGGCGTATCCGGGCCGGCAAGCCCGGCTCCAGTGACGGGGCCTTGCGCTGTGGTACCCAGGCCTTGGCGACCAGTCGTGACGCGTCGACCAGGCGCCCCCAGCTTTCGCCCGCCTGGAGCAGTTCGCCCGGGTCCACGTCGACCCGGTCCAGCACGCCGGCGAAGGGCGCCTGAAGGCGCGTGTCGTCTCGTTGCTGGCGCAGGTCGGCGAGCTCGGCGGCCGCCGCGCTCACGGCGCTCTGGCGGCGCAGAAACTCGGGATTGGAGATGAGCTCGCGATCGCGTAGCCCACGGGCACCGGACAGCTCGGCGCGGGCCAGGGCCAGCTCCGCCTCGGCCTGTTCCAGGCGCTCGGGCAGGGCATCCTGCTCGAGTCGCAGCACCTCGTCGCCGCGCTCGACGCTTTCTCCCTGGGAGACAGGAAGGGCGTCCACGCGCCCGGCACGGCGAGCGCGCAGCTCGAGTTCGCGGTAAGCCTCGAGATGCCCCTGGACCACCAGTGACGGGGCATAAGGTTCGGCATGGCGCGTATCGACTTCGACCCGGGGCGGTGGCGGTGTCTCGGCCTCTGTCGACGGCGGCGGGTCATCGCGAAAGCTCGACAGGTCGCCGAAGACGAGCCACAGCAGCAAGGCGAGGCCAAGCGCAATGGCCAGAAGAACGGAAGAGGCGGGGCGTCGGCGCGGCATTCGGACCTTCCCTGGTGGGTCACGAAACATCATGAGCGAAGAACGAAATCATCTCAGCATAGCGGCGTCGAGGAAAGCATGCCGTTGCGTGGTGCTGTACCCATCTCAGGTCGAATTGAGTTTTGTGCACTGCAGGCATACCATTTCCTCGGTTCGAATCCTGGTCGAGGTGGGTGTCTGGCCCGCCTGGCTGATCCTCACGGCGACAACCGAAGGAGCCACGATGAAAGACCCCGTCCGTATAGCCATTACCGGTGCAGCAGGCCAGATCAGTTATTCCCTGGCGTTCCGCATCGCCTCCGGTGACATGCTGGGCAAGGACCAGCCGGTCATCCTGCAGCTGCTCGAGATCCCGCCGGCCATGGACGCCCTCAACGGCGTGGTGATGGAGCTCAATGATTGCGCCTTCCCGCTGGTGCAGGACATCGTCGCCTCCGACGACCCGAATGTCGCCTTCAAGGATGCCGACTTTGCCCTGCTGGTCGGTGCGCGTCCGCGCGGTCCGGGCATGGAGCGCAAGGATCTGCTCGAGGCCAATGCAGCCATCTTCTCCGTGCAGGGCAAGGCGTTGAACGATCATGCCAGCCGCGATGTGCGTGTGCTGGTGGTGGGCAACCCGGCCAACACCAACGCCCTGATCGCCTCCTGCAATGCGCCCGACCTGGATACCGGCCAGTTCACGGCGATGATGCGCCTCGACCATAACCGCGCCAAGACCCAACTGGCTCAGAAGGCCGGCAAGCACATCAATGACGTCGACTCCATGATCGTCTGGGGTAACCACAGCGCAACCCAGTACCCGGATCTGGCCCATTGCAAGGTGGATGGCAAGCCGGCGCTCGAGCTGGTCGACCAGGACTGGTACGAGAACGACTTCATCCCCACCGTTCAGCAGCGTGGTGCCGCCATCATCAAGGCACGTGGCGCTTCTTCTGCTGCGTCTGCTGCCTCCGCGGCGATCGACCACATGCGCGACTGGGCACTGGGCAGCGACGGCATCGTCAGCATGGGGATTCCCGCCGATGGTAGCTATGGCATCGAGCCGGGCATCATGTATTCCTACCCGGTGGTCTGCCAGAACGGCAAGTACGAGATCGTCCAGGACCTGGACGTCAGCGACTTCAGCCGTGACCGGATGAACGCCACCGAGCAGGAGCTGAGGGAAGAGCGGGCCGCCGTCGAGCATCTGCTCGGCTGACCCCAGCGGTAAGCCATAAGCTGTAAGCTTTAAGAAAAACCAGCCCCGCCAGTGATCCACTGAGCGGGGCTTTTGATGTTTTCCAAGGCGCGAAGCGCCTTTCTTACAGCTTACGGCTTAAAGCTTACAGCTGTGAGCCGGCGAAGCCGGTTCAGTCGCGCAGGCTGATGATTCGCCAGCCGCGCGCTTCGGCGGTGTCGCGCAGGGTCGTGTCCGGGTCGACGGCCACGGGGTGGTCGACCTTCTCCAGCAGCGGGAGGTCGTTGTGGGAGTCGCTGTAGAACCAGGCGTCGTCCAGGGTTTCCTCGCGATCCGCCAGCCATGCCGTGAGGCGTTCGACCTTGCCTTCCCGATAGCTCGGAATGCCGCTGACCCGGCCGGTGTAGCGGCCGTCGATCATTTCGGGTTCCACGGCGATCAGGTCGTCGATACCGAGGCGCCTGGCAATGGGGGCGGTGATGAAACGATTGGTGGCGGTGATGATCAACAGGGTATCGCCACGCGTTCGATGGCGGGCCACCAGCTCTTCGCCGCGGGGCAGGATGCTGGGCTCGATCTTGCTGGCCATGAACTGCTGGTGCCAGGCCGCCAGTTGTTCCGGCGTGTTGTCCGCCAGCGGCTTCAGGGCGACTTCCAGGAAGGCGTGCATATCGAGGGTGCCGGCTTCATAGTCCGCCATGAAGCGGTCATTGGCCTGTCGGTAGGCGACCGGGTCCACGGCGCCCTGTTCGAGCAGGAACTCGCCCCAGGCATGGTCGCTGTCGATCGATAGCAGGGTATTGTCCAGGTCGAAGATGGCGAGGCTCACGGCATTCCTCTTGGGTTGAGGGGGAGGCGGAGCCGCGATTATGTCAGACGTCGGAAGCGGATTCGAGCGTGGCCATTCGCCGTATTGAACCCTTTCATACGCTTGTGGAAGAATGACTTCAATACTGGATTCATAAGGTGAAGCCCGTGATCGACGCAGACGGCTTTCGCCCCAACGTTGGTATCATCATCACCAACGATCGAGGGCAGCTGCTATGGGCGCGTCGGGTTGGGCAGAATGCGTGGCAGTTTCCCCAGGGAGGCATCAAGTCGAACGAGACACCGCAACAGGCACTGTTTCGCGAGTTGTACGAGGAAATCGGCCTGACGGCCGACGATGTCGAAGTGCTTGGCTGCACCAGGGGATGGCTGCGTTATCGCTTGCCGCGACGCATGGTGCGAACACACTGCCGGCCGGTGTGTATCGGCCAGAAACAGAAGTGGTTCCTGCTTCGGATCCGCTGTCGGGAGAACCGGATCTGCATGGACAGCGGTCCGGCGAAGCCAGAGTTCGATGGCTGGCGCTGGGTCAGCTACTGGTATCCCCTGGGACAGGTCGTGCCTTTCAAGCGCGAAGTCTATCGTCGTGCATTGCGTGAGCTGTCTCCCAGAGCGCAGCGCCTGGCTCTCGAACGGAGCTGACGACCCGAGACGAGCCGGGGAAGCCCCCGGCGCCATACTCCGCGAGGCGAGAGACAACAACAATGGATAGAAGGACGCCGATGCTCGAGGTGTTGCGGCGCATCATCCTCGAGGTTAATGGGGCGCGCAACCTGGACGCCGCCCTGTCGACCATGGTGCGCCGTATTCGCAAGGCCATGCGCACCGACGTGTGTTCCTTCTACCTCTTTGATGCCGATCTCGATCGGTTGGTGCTGATGGAGACCATTGGCCTGCGTACTCAGGCGGTGGGGCATGTGACCCTGCCGGTCGGGGAAGGGCTGGTGGGGCTCGTGGCCCAGCGCGAAGAGCCGTTGAACCTCGAGGATGCCCAATCCCACGCGCATTTCCGTTACTTCGAAGCAACCGGCGAGGAACGCTATTCCAGCTTCCTCGGGGTGCCGATCATTCACCAGCGTCGCATGCTGGGTGTACTGGTCGTTCAGCAATCCGAGAAACGCCGCTACGACGAAGCCGATGAAGCCTTCCTGGTCACCATGGCCGCCCAGCTCGCCGGGGTGCTGGCCCACGCCCTGGCCACCGGCAGCCTGAATCGACCGACCCTGCCGGGGGGGCAGGCGACCTTTACCGGGGTGGCGGCCTCGCCAGGCATGGCCATCGGTGAGGCCGTGGTGATAGCACCGCCGGCGGATCTCAACAGCGTACCGGACCTGATTCCCACCGATGAAGAATACGAGATCGAGCGCCTGAGCGAGGCTATCGACAAGGTGCGCAACGAGATTCGCTCAGCCGGCGAGCGTCTGGCCAACCGCATTTCCACCCAGGAGCTGGCCCTGTTCGATGTCTATCAACAGATGCTGGGAGAAGCGGCGTTGTCCCAGGAGGTGGTCAAGCGCATTCGCGAGGGGCAATGGGCGCCGGGGGCGCTGGCCGACGTGGTGCGGCGCCATGTCCAGTACCTGGAACGTGTCGATGACGATTATCTGCGCGAGCGGGCCGCCGATATCCGTGATCTCGGGCGTCGCGTGCTTGCCCATCTGCAGGAGGGCACCAGTGCGACACCGGACGTCTATCCAGAAAGCACCATCCTGATCGGCGACGAGATCAGTGTCGCCATGCTCGGTGAGGTTCCAAGGGATCGGTTGGCCGGGCTGGTGTCGGTACGCGGGTCGAGTACCTCCCACGTGGCCATCGTGGCGCGTGCCATGGGCATTCCCACGGTGCTGGGCATGGTCGATCTGCCCCTGCCACGACTCAACGGGAACCGCGTAGTACTGGACGGGCACCGCGGCCGGCTGTTCGTGCGCCCCAGCGAGGAACTGGAGGGGCGCTACCAGAGCATGATCGATGAGGAGCAGGCGCTGACCGAGGTGCTCGAACACGAGCAGGATCAGCCGAGCCGCACCCCGGATGGCCATGACATGCCGCTGATGGTCAACACGGGCCTGGCGGTGGATGCGGTGTCCTCGTTGAAGTCTCGTATCGGTGGCGTTGGACTGTACCGCACCGAAGTGCCCTTCATGATCACCGAGCGTTTTCCGGGGGAGCAGGAACAGACGCGGCTTTATCGCGAGCAGCTCGAGGGGTTTGCGCCCTTGCCGGTGGTGATGCGGACCCTGGATATCGGCGGCGACAAGGACCTGCCCTATTTTCCCATCGATGAGGCCAATCCCTTCCTGGGCTGGCGTGGCATCCGGGTGACCCTGGACCACCCCGAGGTCCTGATGGTGCAGTTGAGGGCGATGCTGCGGGCCTCACAGGGGCTCGACAATCTCCAGATACTCTTGCCGATGGTGACCAATGTCGGCGAGGTCGATGATGCTCTGCGGTTGCTGGAGCGTGCCATCAGCGAGCTCGGCGAGGAAGGCGTGGCGGTGGCCAGGCCCCGGGTGGGCGTGATGATCGAGGTGCCGGCCACGCTCTACCAGCTTGGCGCCCTGGCGAAACGCGTCGATTTCTTCTCGGTCGGCAGCAACGACCTGACGCAGTACCTGCTGGCGGTCGATCGCAACAACCCCCGGGTGGCGGAGCTGTATGACGCCTGCCACCCGGCGGTGTTGTCTGCCTTGGCGAGGCTGGCGGCGGAATCCCGGGAGCTTGGTGTGCCAGCCTCGGTGTGCGGTGAGCTTGCCGGCGATCCGGCGGGGGCGCTGCTGCTGATGGGCATGGGCTTCGAGGCGCTCTCCATGAATGCTCCAAGCCTGCCCAAGGTGAGGGCTGCCGTCAGACGAGTGACCTTGGCGGCGGCAAAGCAACTGGTCGAGGACACCTTGCGCCTCGATTGCCCGCTGGCGGTGCGGCGTCACCTGGACAGCCGCATGGGAGAATGGCAACTGGGGCACCTGTTGCCGCCGAAGGACTGACTCGGCCGCATGACTCAAGGCCTGCGTGTGACCTGGTTCTCGCCCAGCAGCACGCCTTGCGGGCCGAAACGACGTTCGCCGATGTCGAAGCGGCCATCCGCATGCCACGCTAGCCAGGTGGTGGCCCGGGTGCCATAGTCGGCGCCGAGGATGAAGGGTGCCGAAAGACGCCGCTCCAGCTCGCGTTCCACGCCGGTATCGGGAAGCCGGTCATCACTGGCCTGGCGGGTGTCGGCGAAGGCCATCAAGGCATCCTGCGGCCATCGAGCGTCCAGGCTTGCGGCGAGCCCCTGGCGTGCACCGAGCAGCTTGGGCCAGGGCGTGTCGAGTGTCGCGTTGGAAAGCCCGTGCAATCCCGGGGCGACGTCTGTCAGGGTGAGGGTGTCCAGGCCGCGATGCAGGTGCCAGAGACGTTGCCCGTCGCTCGCCAGCAGGTTGAAGCCGGCGTAGCTTAGGGCCTCTCCCTCGACAAGGTTGGCCAGCCAGGCCGGCAGGTCGTCGCACTCCAGGGCGGTGCGCACCAGAGCGCCGCGACTGGGGGCGTTCGACGCGACGTCGAGGCGAGGGTCGCGGACATTGGTCACGGCGGCGAAGCGGCCTCGCTCGTGCATCGCCAGCCAGCCTCCACCCGCGGTCAGGTCGCGTCCGCCGATGATCGAGGGTGCCCCTTCCCAGGCGCCCAGTGGCGCCGTCGGACGGGCATGGAATTCGTCGCGGTTTGCCACCAGTCGCAGCGGCACCGCGCCCGAGGGGCGGAAGTCCAGGGCGATCAGACACATGGTCGTGAGCCTAACCGGTTCACGGCGTGCTGGGAAGCGAAGCCATGACAGGGGCGTCTTCCCGGCGTAAACTCCTCCAACATCATCGACCCGTTACAGGGATGATCATGCGAGTCGAGGCACGCAAGGAACGCTTCTGGTCACGGCTGGTGGCCCCCATTCTCTGGCCGGTACTGTGCGCCCAGGCGCTGCTCGTGGCATTGGGGCTGGCGGTGGGCCTGACCTGCTGGTGGCTGATGCCGAGCGAGGCATCCTGGAGTATCACTTTCTGGCTGCTGCTGGCACTGCTGTCGGGGGGCGGCTTGAATGTGGCCGTCTTCCTGATGCTGCTGAAGCAGCGCCTGCGTCGGTGCGAGCATGACATCGAGGCGCGCCTCGCCGACCTGTCCGATTGTCTGACCCGCCATGCCGACGCTACGGTCGTTCCCCGCGATACGTCCCGCTCGCCGATGGCGCGACTCGATGACATGGTGTCGGCCATCGACGGACTGATCGAGCAGTGGCAGGGGGAAATGACCCGGACACGCCAGTCGGAACGTCGCCTGGCCGAGGAGCTGCAGTCGCAACGTGGCAGGGTGGAGCGCCTCGACGCCGAGCGCGAGCGGGCGCGGGAAGCCTCGAGCCTCAAGTCCGATTATCTCGGGCACCTTCAACAGGCGCTGATCCCCTCGCTGACAGCACTGGAAGAGGCTCTCGGTGACGAGCACCGTCACCCGGAAGCCGTCGAGACGTTGCGCGCAAAGCTGGCCGATGCCTTGGCACTGCTGGAGACACTGGATGAGTCGTCCTCCCCGCAGGGGGAGCCGAGTGCCAGAGTACTGATCGTCGATGACGGGCCGGTCAATCTGATGCTGGCGCGTCAGGTGCTGGAGCGCCAGGGGCTCCAGGTCATCACCGCTGCCAGCGGTGCGGAGGCCCTGCAGCGGCTCGGCGAAATGCCGATCGACCTGATCTTCATGGATATTTTCATGGCCGATATGGATGGCGTGGATACCTGTCGTGCCTGGCGTGAACGCGAGGCGTCGATGCCCGAGCGACCACGCAGCGTGGTGGTAGCGTTGACCGCCAATGCCAGCGAGGCCGATCGTCGGCGCTTCGAACAGGTCGGCATGGACGACTATCTGGCCAAACCCTATCGTCCCCAGGACCTGCTGCAGACCGTACGCCATTGGTTACCCGGCGCGCTGGAGACAGGTGGAGACCCATCGTGAGCGCCCTGGCGCTCTGGCTGGGATATCTGGCCCTGGGAGGTATTGCAGGAACCCTGGCCGGGTTGTTCGGTATCGGCGGCGGCTTGATCATCGTGCCGGCCCTGGTGTTCGCCTTCGACCTCCAGCAGGTAGTGCCCGAGGTCAGCATGCACCTTGCGGTGGGGACGTCACTGGCGACCATCGTGGTGACCGGGGCATCGTCGGCGTGGGGGCACTTTCGGCGGGGGAGCGTGTGTCGAGAATGGTTTCTGGCGCTGCTGCCCGGCCTGATGCTGGGGGCCATTGCCGGTGTGTTCGTGGCCGGCAACCTGTCGGGTGGCCGGCTCGGGACGCTGTTCGGCGTTTTCGTGCTGCTGGTGGCGCTTCGCATGCTGCTTGGTTTGCGGCCACGTCCCGGAGGCCTGGCGCCGGGACGTGGCATCATGATGCTGGCCGGGGGCGTGATCGGTGGGGTGTCGGCGCTCTTTGGCATCGGCGGGGGAACCTTGAGCGTGCCCTGGCTGTCTCGGTGCGGGGCGACGATGACCCAGGCGGTGGGAACGTCCTCGGCCTGCGGGCTGCCCATTGCGCTGTTCGGGGCCCTGACCTTCATCATCGTGGGGTGGCAAGCCCCGGGACTGCCGCCAGGGGCGCTCGGCTATGTCATGGGGCCGGCCTTCCTCGGCATCGTGCTGGCGAGCGTGCCCTGTGCACGAATCGGTGTCTGGCTGGCACATCGTCTACCGGGGCGGCTGTTGCGACTGGCGTTCGCCGCCTTGCTGATGGTGGTCGGGTTCAAATTCCTGTTGTAGCTGTAACCGGGCTTTGCCCGGAGCTGTAAGCCTTAAGCTGTAAGCTTTAAGAAAAACCGGCCGGGCTGCGCCCGGCCCGGCTGCGCCGGGAGCTGTAAGCTATAAGCTTTAAGCTGTAAGAAAAAACAAAAAAACCTTGTTCCCG
>NZ_JAVXUS010000021.1:0-59101 GCF_032334135.1 Halomonas sp. I1 | reverse complement strand
CCGTAAGCCGGCCAGAGAATACCCCCGAAGCTTCCGGGAACAAGGTTTTTTGTTTTTTCTTACAGCTTAAAGCTTATCGCTTACAGCTCCCGGCACAGCCGGGTCAGGCTTCGCGAAACATCCAGGGCCGCTCGGCACGATGGCGCTGCTCGAAGGCATGAATGGCATCTTCGTCCTTCAGGGTGATGCCGATATCGTCGAGCCCTTCGATCAGGCAGTGCTTGCGAAAGGCGTCCACCTCGAACTCGAGCAGCTCACCCGACGGTGTCATCACACGCTGTGCCTCGAGATCCACGTCGAGCCGGTATCCTTCATTCGCCGCCACTTCCTCGAACAGCCGATCGACCTCGGCCTCGGAAAGCCTGACCAGCAGGATGCCGTTCTTGAAGGCATTGTTGTAGAAGATATCGGCGAAGCTCGGCGCGATCACCACCCGGAAGCCGAAGTCGGCCAGCGCCCAGGGCGCATGCTCGCGGGAGCTTCCGCAGCCGAAGTTCTGACGTGCCAGCAGGATGCTGGCGCCCTGGTAGCGTGGCTGATTGAGCACGAAGTCCGGGTTGATCGGACGCTGCGAGCAATCCTGGCCCGGCTGACCTTCGTCGAGGTAGCGCAGCTCGTCGAACAGGTTGACGCCAAAGCCGCTGCGCTTGATCGACTTCAGAAACTGCTTGGGAATGATCAGGTCGGTATCGACATTGGCACGGTCCAGCGGCGCGACCAGGCCCTCGAGTCGTTCGAATTTCTGCATGGCTCAGGCCTCCTGCGCAGTAGCGTCGTAATGGCGGACATCGACGAAATGACCGGCGATGGCAGCGGCGGCGGCCATCGCTGGACTCACCAGATGGGTCCGACCACCGTAGCCCTGACGGCCCTCGAAGTTACGGTTCGAGGTCGAGGCGCAATGCTCGCCGGCACCCAACTTGTCGGCGTTCATCGCCAGACACATGGAACAACCGGGCTCACGCCACTCGAAGCCGGCGTCGAGAAAGACCCGGTCGAGCCCTTCTTCCTCGGCCTGGCGCTTCACCAGGCCGGAACCGGGCACCACCATGGCCAGGGCGATCGAATCGGCGACCTTGTGTCCCTTGGCCACCTTGGCGGCTGCACGCAGGTCCTCGATACGCGAGTTGGTGCAGGAACCGATGAAGACCTTGTCGAGGCGGATGTCGGTGATCTTCTGCTTCGGCGCCAGCCCCATGTATTCCAGTGCTCTCGTGATGCCGGTGCGCGCCGTGTCGTCGTCGACCTCGGCCGGATCGGGTACTTCACCGCCGATACCGGCGACCATCTCCGGGCTGGTGCCCCAGCTGACCTGCGGCTCGATCTCGGCGGCATCCAGGGTCACCACCTTGTCGAACTCGGCACCATCGTCGGACACCAGGTTCCGCCAGTCGGCCACCGCGGCCTCCCACTGCTCGCCCCGGGGCGCATAGTGGCGGTCGCGAAGATAGTCGATGGTGGTGTCATCCACGGCAATCAGCCCGACCCGAGCACCGGCCTCGATGGCCATGTTGCAGATCGTCATGCGGCCTTCCATGGAAAGCCCGCGAATGGCGCTGCCGGCGAACTCGATGGCATAGCCCGTACCACCGGCGGTCCCGATTCGGCCGATGATGGCCAGCACCACGTCCTTGGCGGTGACGCCCTCGCCGAGCTCGCCTTCCACGCGCACCTGCATGTTCTTCATCTTCTGGGCCAGCAGGCACTGGGTGGCCAGCACGTGTTCCACCTCGGACGTGCCGATCCCATGAGACAGGGCGGCAAAGGCACCATGAGTCGCCGTATGAGAATCGCCACAGACCACGGTCATGCCCGGCAGGGTGGCGCCCTGCTCCGGCCCCACCACGTGGACGATGCCCTGGCGCGGGTCGTTGATGCGGTATTCCTCGATGCCGAACTCGTTGCAGTTGTCATCGAGGGTCTGCACCTGGATCAGGGACACCGGATCCTTGATCCCGGCATTGCCCTCGGCACGCTCCAGCAGTGTGGTCGGCACATTGTGATCCGGGGTCGCCAGGTTGGCATCCAGCCGCCAGGGCCGACGCCCCGCTAGCCTCAGCCCCTCGAAGGCCTGAGGGGAGGTCACCTCATGAAGCAGGTGCCGGTCGATGTAGATCAGGGCGGTGCCATCGTCGCGTTCCTTCACCAGGTGTTGCGACCACAGCTTGTCATAGAGGGTCTGGCCTGCCATGTCGTTCTCCCGGGCCTCGGGCCCTGTGCGTGTCCGGTCGGTCTTTTCGTCTTTGACGCCAGGCGGCGCCTTTTGCAGGAGTGTCCCGCGACGCGCACATAAAAGCAATTCATGTTATTTATTCAAAGGATTCCTGAAAGGAATACAAAGAGAACGAGCACCCATTTCTTACGAAAAAGTAGGCGAGCGAAGGTTAGGGCTAGCCCCGTTCCCGACGGGGCAACGCACTTCCCACCTCCCTGTGGGTCGCAAGGCAAAAATCAACGAGGAAGCGGACCGGGCTCGCGTGCGAGTTTACAAGGCGTAAATGAGCATTCCGACCGGGCTCGCGCACGAGGCGATTTTTAACGCCGTATAACCGAGCGCAGCCACTTTTCGACCAGGAGCTCCGATGGATACCCAGAGCCTACAGGCCTTTCTCGCCGTGGCCGACGGCGGCAGCTTCTCCCGCGCCGGCGAGCAGCTGCATCTCACCCAGCCGGCGGTCAGCAAGCGCATCGCCGTGCTGGAGGATCAAGTGGGCGCCCGGCTGTTCGATCGCATCGGCCGCCGAGTGACCTTGACCGAAGCCGGCCGCCTACTGCTGCCCCGGGCCCGCCAGATCCTGGTGATGGTGGACGACAGCCGCCGCGCGCTGGGCAACCTGGACGGCCAGGTGGCCGGCAGCCTGACACTGGCCACCAGCCACCACATCGGCCTTCATCGGCTGCCGCCGCTGCTCAAGGCCTATACCGGCCAGCATCCCGAGGTGCGCCTCGACCTGCGCTTCCAGGACTCCGAACAGGCCTACCAGGGCGTGCTCGACGGCGAGCTGGAGATCGCCGTGGTCACGCTCGCGCCGCATCCGGATACCCAGCTCGAGGTGGTGCCGGTGTGGATCGACCGGCTGTGCTTCGTCTGCGCCCCGGATCACCCCCTGGCCGACCGGGGCCGGCTGGGACTGCATGAACTCTGCGACTTCGACGCCGTGCTGCCCGGCCCGCTGACCTTCACCCGCGGGCTGATCGAGGGCCGTTTCGCCGCCGCTGGACTGGACCTCCCCGTGGCGATTTCCACCAATTACCTGGAAACCCTCAAGATGATGACCGCCATCGGCCTGGGCTGGAGCCTGCTCCCCGAGCGGCTGGTGGCCGGCGAGCTTCACGTCCTCGACGTGGACCACCCCCCGATCCAGCGCCCGCTCGGCTACCTGGTGCATCGCAGCCGCACCCTCTCCAATGCCGCTCGCGCCATGCTCGAGCTGCTCGAGCAGGCCCGTGACGACGCAGCGCAACACTGGCCGACCTGACGTCGAAAAACATCAATCTCGTTTCGGCAAAAACCGGCGTAAATTCGCTTATTTATGACAAAAAACGGCATATAAATGCCGCTTTAGATCAAACAAGGATAGAAAAGACGTCGCAAAATCTCATGCCACGGCGCACGGCCCCGCCTAGCCTTGGGCATCACATGACCACACCGTGACGCTTGAGGTAATGCCATGAGCCAGTCTCCCCAGACCTGGGCCGCCCAGCGGCCCGAGCGTGCCCTGACCCTGCCCTCCCGCTATTTCTACGACCCGGCACTGTTCGAGGCCGAGCGCGAACGCATCTTCATGGGCGCCTGGCACTTCGGCTGCCACGTCAATGAGCTCGACCAGGCCGGTTCCTTCGTGGTCCGCGACATCTTCGATCAGAGCGTGATCCTGATGCGCGACCGCGACGGCGAGCTGCATGCCTTTCACAACGTCTGCCAGCACCGCGGCAACCGACTGCTGAACGAGCCCCGCGGCGTGCGCAAGGGCGTGATTCGCTGCGCCTACCACTCCTGGTGCTACGGTGCCGACGGCCGCCTCAAGGCCGCCCCGCGCAGCGACCGCATCGAGGCCTTCGACGTCGACGACTACCGGATCCCGCCGGTCCGCCTGCAGGTCTTCGCCGGCGGCGTCTACTTTAACTTCGATCCCGACGCCGCGGACATGCACGACCTCTTCCCCGGCGCAGAGGCGGCGATCCGCGATGCCATCCCTCACCTCGACGAGATGCGCCTGATCCAGGAGGACGACGTCATCGTCCCGGCCAACTGGAAGGTGATCATGGACAACTCCATCGAGGGCTATCACTTCCAGCTTTCGGGCCCCTGTCACGTGGACCTGGCGTCGCTGATCGACTTCTCCGGCTACAAGCTGCGCCACCACGACAACTGGTGGACCTACGGCGCCCCGCCCAACCGCGAGGCCACCGAGGCCTACGGCGAGTCCATCGGCCGCCCGGTGGAGGACGGCGACGGCTTCTTCAACATCGGCTTGTGGCCCCACAATACCTTTTACCAGTTCCCGTTCTCCCAGTGCATGGGCACCTTCATGATCATCCCGCTGGACGCCGAGCGCAGCATCCTGCGCTTCGGCTACTACAGCGCCCATGACACTGACGCCCTGCCCGAGGTGACCCGGGCCAGCATCCGCTGGATGAACGAGGACCTGGGACCGGAGGACATCGAGCTCAACGTCACCACCCAGAAGGGCCTGCGCTCCCTGGGCTACGATCAGGGCCGCTACATGATCGACGCCGAGCGCAGCAACGAGAGCGAGCACCTGGTGCTGAACTTCCACCGCCTGGTGCATCGGGCCCTGCACGGCGAGGACGGAGCCGGGTCATGAGCCTTCTGGGTGCCTTCACCGGCAAGCGGGTGCTGGTCACCGGCGGCGCTCGCGGGATCGGCGCCGCCACCGTGCGCCGCTTCCTCGACGAGGGCGCGACGGTGGCCGTCGGCGCTCGCCGCGCGGCCTCCGTCGACGCCCTGTGCCGCGAGCTGGGCGACGAGGCCCGGGTGGTCGCCGCCCCGGGACCGCTGGAAGACCGCGCCTCCTGCGCCGCCGTGGTGGATGCCGCGGTGGCCGGCCTCGGCGGACTGGACATCCTGGTCAACGCCGCCGGCGTGTTCGAGGAGGTGCCCTTCGAGGCCGTCACCCAGGCCCACTGGGACACCACCTTCGCCGTCAACACGGGCGGTACCTTCTTCACTCTCCAGGCCGCCCTGCCCCACCTGGAGGCCAACGGCGGCAACGCCGTGAATCTGGGCTCGGACGCCGGGCTGATCGGCTTCCCGCCGAGCAGCGTCTACTCCGGCGCCAAGGCCGCGGTGGTCAACCTGACCCGGGCGCTGGCCCTGGAGCTCGCCGGGCGCATCCGCGTCAACTGCGTCTGCCCGGGCAACGTCGCCACCGAGATGATCGACGCCGCCGCCGAAGCCAGCGGCGATCGCGAGGCCTATCTGGCCGCCGCCCGGGCCCGCGCCCCGATGGGGCGCATGGCAAGCCCCGAGGAGGTCGCCGACGCCATCCTCTACCTGGCCTCGCCCCGAGCCGGCTTCACCCACGGCGCCATCCTCTCGGTGGATGGCGGCGGGGTCTGCGGCTTCTGAATCGCATATCGATAACAATACATTGAGGAGACTCCCCATGATCCAGCATCCCCATGTCCTGCGTACCGGCCTGCTGGCCGCCACCCTGGGCGCCATCGTCATGCCCGGCCTCGCCCAGGCCGACGAGATACGCTTCGCCACACCGCCCTGGCCCGGCGCCACCGTCAAGACCGAGGTGGCCAGCCAGCTGCTAGAGCGCCTGGGCTACGAGACCAGCGTCAAGGAGGCCAGCACCGCCATCATCCTGGAAGGCCTGGTCGGCGGCGACATCGACGTCGACCAGGCCCTGTGGCGCCCCTCCCAGGGCGCCATGCTCGACCCGCGCCTGGAAAGCGGCGAGCTGGTCGAGGTAGCACAGAATATCCAGGGCGCACGCTTCAAGCTCGCCGTGCCCGGCCATGTCTGGGACGCCGGCGTGCACTCCATGGCCGACCTGGCCGAGCACGCCGAGCGCTTCGACCACAGCTTCTACGGCATTGAGCCGGGCAACGTCGGCAACGAGATCATGCAGGACGCCATCGAGGACGATGCCTATGGACTGGGCGACTGGCGGGTGGTGGCCTCCAGCGTCACCGGCATGCTCTCGCAGCTCGAGGCCAACAACGACGGCGAGCGCTGGACAGCCTTCCTCGGGTGGGAGCCGCACTGGATGAACGTCGTCTACGACGTGCACTACCTGGAGGACCCGGAGGGCCTGTGGGGCGATGCCAGCACCGTCTCCACCATCGCCAATGCCGACTTCCTCGAGCGCGAACCCAATGTCGCCACCCTCCTCGAGCAGCTGGTCGTACCCATCGAGGTGCAGAACGCCTGGGTCCACGCCTTCAGCCGCGAGGAGCGCCCCCTGGACGCGGTGGCCGGCGACTGGCTCGAGGCCAACCCCGAGCGGGTCGGCCAGTGGCTCGAGGGCGTGACCAGCGCCGATGGCGCCACGCCCGCCCTGGAGGCCTATATGGACGCCTACCTGGCGGACCGCTAAGCACGCTCACCATCCCTCTGTCTATGAGATGGGCTGATCCGGCGGCAAGCCTGCGTATGGGCGCTGTAGCCCCTTTCCCGGGCGCTACATTTGCCCTCCCTGGTCAATGACCCTCGCTCCGCCTCCCCCGGCGCCCATCGTCCCCGGGAGTTCGACACGAGTTCCCCCGGACCCAGGCCCTGGAGTCACGATGAACCCTACCCCTGACTACGACTACATCATCGTCGGCGCGGGCTCGGCGGGCTGCGTGCTCGCCGACCGGCTGACCGCCGACGGCCGCTATCGGGTACTGCTGCTCGAAGCCGGCCCCAAGGATCATTCCTGGACGATCCACATGCCGGCGGCCATGGGTGCGGCCATCGACGGCCCACACTTCAACTGGCACTACTGGTCCGGCCCCGAGCCTCACCTGGATGACCGCTATGTCGCCACCCCTCGGGGCAAGACCCTGGGCGGCTCGTCCTCGATCAACGGCATGGTCTACATCCGCGGCCATGCCCGGGACTACGATGCCTGGGCCGAGGCCGGCTGCCAGGGCTGGGACTACGCCCGGGTGCTGCCCTACTTTCGGCGCGCCGAGGGCCATGCCCTGGGCGGCGATGACTACCACGGCGCCGACGGGCCACTGCGCGTCAGCCCGGGCCGGCCCACCGACCCGCTGTCCCGGGCCTTCCTGGAAGCTGGCGAGCAGGCCGGCTACGGCGCCAGCGCCGACGTCAACGGCTACCGCCAGGAAGGCTTCGGCCGCGTCGACCGCACCACCTGGAAGGGCCGGCGCTGGAGCACCGCCCGGGGCTACCTGGCCCAGGCCCGCACGCGCCCCAACCTCACGGTGATCACCGGCGCCCTGGCCGAGCAAGTGCTGGTCGAGGACGGCCGCGCCCGAGGCGTGGCCTACCGTCGAGGCGACCGCCGCGTCGAGGAGACCGCCAGACGAGAAGTATTGCTGGCCGGCGGCGCCATCAACAGCCCCCAGCTGCTGATGCTCTCCGGGATCGGCCCACAGGACGAGCTCGAGCGCTGGGGGATTCCCGAGGCCCACCGCCTGGAGGGCGTCGGCCGGCGACTCAACGACCACCCGGATACCGTGGTCGCCTACCGCTGCCCCCGGCCCGTCTCCCACGCCCCCTGGACCCGGGCGCCACGCAAGTGGTGGCTGGGCATGCGCTGGTTCGCCGATCGCGGCGGGCTGGCCGGCACCAATCTGTTCGACGCCGGCGCCTTCATCCGCTCCCGGGCCGGGGTCGAGCATCCCGACCTGCAGTTGACCTTCATGTCGCTGGCCGTCGAGCCCGGCAGCGTCAACGTGCTCAAGGAACACGCCTTCCAGGTGCACATCGACCTGATGCGCCCCACCAGCCTGGGCCGGGTGCGCCTGGCGGACAGCGATCCGGCGAAGGCCCCGTCGATCGTCTTCAACTACCTGGCCACCGAGCGCGACCGGGCCGACATGCGCGCTGCGGTGCGCCTGGTCCGCGAACTGATCGAGCAGCCGGCCTTCGACGGCCTGCGCGGCGAGGAGATCACCCCGGGGCCGGACTGCCAGAGCGACGAGGCCCTGGACGCCTGGGCCCGGGCCACCACCGAGACCGGCTACCACGCCGCCGGCACCTGCAAGATGGGCCCGGCGAGCGACCCGGAGGCGGTGGTCGACCCCGAGCTGCGCGTCCACGGGCTCGAGGGCCTGCGCGTGGTGGACGCCTCCATCATGCCGACCATCGTCAGCGGCAACACCAACGCCCCGACCGTGATGATCGCCGAGAAGGCCAGCGATCTGATCCTCGGCCGCCCCGCGCCGGCACCCAGCGAAGCGCCGGTGTGGATCCACCCCGACTGGCAGCACCAGCAACGCTGAGGAGGTCCCATGTCCGAGTGCCTGTCACTGATCCTGACCCGTTATCGCCGCCTGGCACCGTCCGTCGTCGAGCTGACCCTCGAGGCCGCCGACGGCGGGCCCCTGCCCCCGGCCCCGGCCGGGGCCCACCTGGAGCTCGAGCTGCCCGGTGGACTCACGCGCCACTATTCGCTGCTGGATGACGGGGCCGGCGGCCGCTATCGCCTGGGCGTGCTGCGCGAGCCCGACTCCCGGGGCGGCTCGGCCTTCCTGGCCGACCAGGCCCGGGAAGGGCTCGCGCTCGCCGTCTCGACGCCCCGGGACCGCTTCCCGCTGGACGAGACCGGCCGCCGCCAGGTGTTGATCGGCGGCGGCATCGGCATCACCCCGCTGGTGGCCATGGCCCGGCGACTGTGCGCCCGGGGCATCACGCCGGAGGTGCACTACCTGGTGCGCCGGGAGGAGGACGCCGCCTTCGCCGGAGAGCTCGCCGCCCTGCTGCCCGAGGGCGCGCTGCGCCTGCACGTCTCCGCGCGGGACGGCCGCGCCCAGGTGGCCGAGCTGGTCGGCGAGGTGGACGCCGACACCCGGATCCACGCCTGCGGCCCGGAGGGCCTGCTCGCCGCCCTGGAGGCCGAGGCCGACGCCTGGCCCGCGGGCTGCCTGCGCCTGGAGCGCTTCCGCGGCGCGGCGCCGGATGCCACGCCCCGGGACGGCCAGTGCGAGATCGTGCTGGCACGCAGCGACCGGACCCTCACCCTGGCCCCCGACGAGTCGCTGCTCGACGGCCTCGCCCGCGCTGGCGTCGCCCCACCCACCCTGTGCGGCGAGGGCGCCTGCGGCACCTGCGCCTGCGGCGTGATCGAGGGCGCCGTGGACCACCGAGACGTCCTCCAGGACGACGCCGAGAAGGCCGCCAACGACACCCTCTACGCCTGCGTCTCCCGCCCCGCGGGAGCGCGCCTGGTGCTCGATCTCTGATACCCACGCCCCCGAGGAGGCCCCATGCCCCTGACCCATGACGACTGGAAGCACCGCGCCGCCACCCTGGAAACCGACGGCCGCGCCTGGATCGCCGGCCGGCGCTGCCCCGCCGTGGGCGGTGCCACCCTGGACTCGATCAACCCCATGACCGGCGCCCCGGTTGCCGCCATCGCCGCCTGCGAGGCGACCGACGTGGATCGCGCCGTGGCCGCCGCCCGGGCGGCCTTCGTGGCCGGCGACTGGGCCCGGGCCGAGCCCGGCGAGCGGCGCCGGGTGATGCTGGCCATCGCCGGCGAGATCCGCGCCCACGCCGAGGAGCTGGCCCTGCTCGACAGCCTGGAGAGCGGCAAGTGCATCGTCGAGGCCCTGGAGGACGCCGAGGAGGCCGCGGTACTCTTCGACTGGTACGGCGAGGTCCAGGACAAGGCCTACGACCGGGTCGCGCCCTCCCCGGCCGGCGTCCAGGCCACCATCACCCACGAGCCGCTGGGCGTGGTGGGCGCCGTGGTGCCCTGGAACTACCCGCTGCACAACAGCGCGGTCAAGCTGGCCCCGGCGCTGGCCGCGGGCAACAGCCTGGTGCTCAAGCCCGCCGAGGAATCCTCGCTGTCCGCCCTGCGCCTGGCCGAGCTGTGCCAGGCCGCCGGCCTGCCCGACGGCGTGCTCAACGTGGTGCCGGGCCACGGCCATCTGGCCGGCGAGGCCCTGGGTCGCCACGACGACGTGGACGCCCTGGGCTTCACCGGCTCCACCGAGATCGGCAAGCGCTTCATGGTCTATGCCGGCGAATCCAACATGAAGCCGGTGTGGCTGGAATGCGGCGGCAAGAGCCCGCTGCTGATCTTCGACGACTGCCCCGACCTGGAAGCGGCGGCGGACGCCGCGGTGGCGGGCATCTTCACCCACGCCGGCCAGGTCTGCTCGGCCCACTCGCGGCTGCTGCTCCAGGACGGCATCCACGACGCTTTCCTCGCGGCCCTGGACGCACGTCTGGCCAACCTGGTGCCCGGCGATCCCCTCGACCCGGCCACCCGGCTCGGCCCGCTGGTCAGCCGCGCCCAGTTCGACAAGGTCTGCGAGTACCTGGCCATCGGCCGTCGGGAGGCCACCCTGCGCCACGGCGGCGAGCCCCTCGAGGCCGCCGGCGGCGAGCTCTTCGTGGCCCCCACGGTGTTCACCGGGATCACCCCCGAGCACCGGCTGTTCCGCGAGGAGATCTTCGGCCCGGTGCTGGCGGTGAGCCGCTTCGCCGACGAGGCTCGGGGCGTGGCGCTGGCCAACGATAGCCGCTACGGCCTGGCCGCCTCACTGTGGACCGCCGACCTGGGCCGCGCCCATCGACTGTGCGATGCCCTGCAGGCGGGCACGGTGACGGTCAACGGCGTCGATGCGGTAAGCCCCCAGACGCCCTTCGGCGGCATGAAGGAGTCCGGCATCGGCCGCGACTACGAACTGGCCGGTATGCGCAAGTACATGGCACTCAAGACCCGCTGGATCCACTACTCCACCACCTAGCACTAACCCGGTTACGTGCTGCGAGAGGCGCCGGGGACATGCTGAAGAGGAGGTCCTACGCCAGGGACGGCGTCGGTAGCGCCCTGGGAGGGGTTCACAGCGCCTCCTCTGAGGCTTGTCGCCGGATCAGCCTCGAGCGAAGGAGCTATCCGGCCAGAAAGCTTAATGTCGAGCGAGGAACGAACCATGAGCGAGATCCCCGAGGTCCCGGGCAACGCCCGGGAGCAGCTGGCCTGCGCCCTGCGCTGGCTGGCGCGACTGGACCTGCACGAGGCCACCGCCAATCATTGCAGCCTGGCCACCGGCGAGGGCGGCGAGCGCTTCTTGATCAACCCGGCGGGCCGGCACTTCGCCGAGCTGCGCGCCAGCGACCTGCTCGAGGTCGAGGCCGGGGGCGACGAGCGTCCCATCGGCCTGGACCCCACCGCCTGGGCCATCCACGGCGCCATGCATCGCCAGGGCCGTGAGGTGGGCTGCATCCTGCACACCCATTCGCTGTATGCCACCGCCCTGGCCTGCCTGGAGCGTCCCGAGCTGCCGCCGGTGGAGCAGAACGCCATGCGCTTCTTCGAGCGCGTGGCGATCGACCGCGGCTTCGACGGCATGGGCCTGGGCGACGAGGCCGAGCGCCTGGGCCGACTGGCCGGCGAGGCACCGATCCTGTTGCTGGGCAACCACGGCGTGCTCGCCACCGGCGCCGATGTCGCCGAGGCTTTCGATAACCTCTATTATTTCGAGCGCGCCTGCCGCTCGTACCTGGTGGCCCGGGCCAGCGGCCTGCCACTGGCGCCGGTGGCCCCCGAGGTGGCCCGCAAGACCGCGGCCCAGTGGGACGACCATATCCTGGCGGGCGCTCCCCAGGCGCACTTCGCGGCGCTGATGCGCCTGCTCGACAAGGAAGGCGACGACTACCGGAGCTGAGACCACGACATGCCCGACACGCTTGCCACCGCCACCCCGCCGTACCGGCTCGGGATCCTGCTGCAGCCGCAGTTCTCCTTCGCCGGCCTGGGGGCGCTGCTGGACCCGCTGTTCATCGTCAACTGGCTGGCTCAGGAGCCACGCTTCACCTGGCGGCTGCTGGGCGGAGAGCCGATGGTGTCGGCCTCCAATGGCGTACCGCTGGGCGTTGAAGTGGACTGGCCGGCCCCCACCGAGCTGGATGGCGTGCTGGTGCTGGCCAGCTTCGAGACCAAGGCCCTCACCGGCGACCGCCCGCTGACCATGTGGCTGCGCCACTGCGCCGCCGCCGGCGTCACCCTGGGCGGCATCGAGATGGGCAGCGAGGTGCTGGCCGCGGCGGGCCTGCTCGACGAGCGGCGGGCGGCGGTGCACTGGGACAACCTCGAAGGCTTCCGAGAGCTCTATCCCCGGGTGGATGCCGGGGGTGAGCTCTACACCCTTGACGGGGATCGCCTGACCTGCGCCGGTGGTACGGCGGTGCTCGACATGGTGCTGGCCTGGCTGGCGACTCGGGTGGAAGCGCCATTGATGGATGAACTCCGCAACCACCTGCTGGAACGCCGCCAGCGCCCGGGTGATGCCATCCAGCTGGCCGCCGCCCCGGAGCACCGGCCCCAGACGTCCGCCCAGATGCGCCGCGTGATCCGGCTGATGCGCCGAGCCATCGAGACACCCCTGACCAGCGCCGAGCTGGCCGGCGAGGTCGGGCTCTCGATCCGCCAGCTCGAGCGACGCTTCAAGGCCGAGCTCGGAGTCACGCCGAAGCGCTACTACCTCTGGCTGCGCATCAACCGCGCCCATCGCCTGTTGCAGCAGACCGGTCTCGGCGTGGCCGAAGTGGCGGCCAGCGCCGGCTTCGGTTCCCTGGAGCACTTCTCTCGGGCCTATCGCCGTTTCTTCGGCTGTGCACCGAGCCAGGACCGCCTGCAGTCCCGCGATGCCCCGGTGCTGCCCCTGCGCTATCTGCCGCGCCGGGAATGAAGGCGCCTTGAGGCCGGCGGGCATCTTGCTTAGGATGCTATGAATTTCTCTAGAACGTCCCGCATGCAGCCGACACGAGACCATGGACCCGACGAGGCCACACGACGCCGACGTGCCCTGGCCGGCCTGACGATACTGGCCGGCCTGGTCATCCAGATCACCCAGTTCAGCGGTGCCTCACCATTCAGCCCACACCTGGTCGGTCACGCCCTCTGGCTGGGCACCGCCCTGCTGTGGCGTGACATCCCCTCCCGCAATCGACGTCAAGCGGGCTGGCTGGCCGCCATCGGGCTCGGCCTGCTGTTACTGGCGCGCTTCGGTTTCGGCGCGACGATCGATTGGTGGGCGATACTCGACGGCAACACCTATGTGGTCGCCATGCTGGTGGGCGTGAGCTTCATCGGTCTGCTCGGCAACCTCCGCGGTCAGTCACGCCCTCCGGGGGGCCACGCCGTGACCGGACGTCGCGGGCTCGCCGGCACCTGGCTGGGCGTTCACCTGCTCGGGACGATTCTCAACCTGTCGACGGTGTTCATGGTCGGCGACCGGCTGGAGCGACGCGCGCCGCTGACCACGCCGCAGCTGCTGGGGCTCAATCGCGGGCTATCCAGCGCGGCGCTCTGGTCGCCGTTTTTCGCGTCCATGGGGGTGGTGATGACCCTGGCACCGGAGATGGATTACGCCACCATCGTCGCCCATGGCCTGCCACTGGCACTGTGCTCGGGATTGCTGACGCTGCTGGAACTGCCGCGCCGTTTCGATCTCACCGATACCGCCGGCTTTTCGATGTCGCCGCGCAGCCTGCTGATGCCGGTGATCATGGCCGGGCTGGTGATGCTCTTCCACTACGGCCTGACCCCTGATCTGACGATCGTCAGCATCATCACCTTTCTGATGCCCACCGTGGCCCTGGCCACCAACCTTTCCCGAGGGCCACGCTGGACCCTGGGACGGGTGCGCCAGCATACCGTAACCCGACTACCAGCCATGCGCGGCGAGATATCGCTGTTCCTTTGCGCCGGCCTGCTGACGCAGGGGCTGTCGACCCTGGTCGACGCCGCCACCGGCGGCGACTGGACGCTTTTCACGCACTTCGGCGTTCCCCAGGCGACACTGAGTTTCCTGGCCATCGTCGCCAGCGCCGTGGCCGGCCTGCACCCGATCATCGGCGTCTCGGTGCTGGCCTCGGTACTCGACCTGGCCGCGGACGACCAGACGCTGTTCGCTTTCGTTGCCCTGAGCGCCTGGGCAGTGGGGACCAGCGTCGGGCCGCTGTCGGGCATCAACCTTTCGCTGCAAGGCCGCTACGGTGTCGCCGGCACCCACATGATGCGCCACAACCTGGGCTATGCACTGGTCATGGCCCTCCTGGTCGTGGGCACTCTCTGGTTGCTCGCCGACTGAGAGAGTCAGGCCACCGGAGCCCGCACGAAGTACCGATGCCCGCATTGGTGGCAAGGCTCGATGCGCGCCACGCTAGCAAGCTCGACGACAGCGTCGCAGTGCACGCAGGCCATGCGACCGGGCACGGCCATCTCACCGGCGGTGTAATCAGCCCGTGAAGCTTCCAGGTCGTCTGCCAGTCGTTCACGCTCGATGAGACTGCGGTCGGCTATGGAAAACAATGACTCGGTCACCTTGCGCGACAACACTGACAGATCGATACCCAGCCAGCTGGCCACGCCTTCGCCTCCGGCGCCCAGGTAGCGACGCATTTCCTTGAGGTCACGTTCGACCCAGGCGCGCAACAACGCCAGCTCGTCGCGGGTGAACTCCTCGACCTCGGCCTCGAATTCGACGGCCTCGTCGAGCTCATGCTGCAGAGCGTCGCGGTTCAGTTCGCCGGCACCTTCCTTGAGACGGTCCAGCATGCGCTCATAGGCCGCCTTCAGGCGATGATCCCGGGATTTCGGGTCCTGTTGCTCGCTCATCTGCTTCTCCTCGTCTGGCGCCCGACATTGGGCAGGGCTATCGCCGTTAAGCGTTGTCGCTCGGGCTGATCCGTCGACAGGCCGGCGCCACTCGCCAGATCCAACTGCGATAGCCCTACGGCATTGGGCCGGCCCGTAGCCGAACCCCGTCGTGCTGGGGTATCCTTGCGAGCCTACGCTTCTTCCATTTAGACGGCACGCCGTCGGCGAATCAAGCTCTCTTCGCCTCTTCGAGGCGATACCCTGCGCCGACCCGCTGATATGTACAGCGCCGCCCGCGTTGCCCTCACCAGCAAGGTATCCGAATACAGCGATGGACGCACAATACAAGCCCTTTGATATCGAACGCGAGGCCCAGCGGTTCTGGGACGATAACCAGTGCTTCAAGGCGGTGGAGGATACCAACCGCGAGAAGTTCTACTGCCTGTCGATGTTTCCCTATCCCAGCGGCAAGCTACACATGGGGCATGTGCGCAACTACACCATCGGCGATGTGGTCTCCCGCTACCAGCGCATGCAGGGCAGGAACGTGCTGCAGCCCATGGGCTGGGACGCCTTCGGCATGCCGGCGGAAAACGCGGCTATCCAGAACCAGGTTCCCCCGGCTCGCTGGACCCACCAGAACATCGACACCATGCGCACCCAACTCAAGTCGCTGGGCTTTGCCTACGACTGGAGTCGCGAGTTCGCCACCTGCGACAGCGACTATTACCGCTGGGAACAGTGGTTCTTCACCAAACTGGTGGAGAAGGGGTTGGTCTACAAGAAGATGTCCATGGTCAACTGGGACCCGGTCGATCAGACCGTGCTGGCCAACGAGCAGGTCATCGAGGGACGCGGCTGGCGCAGCGGCGTGCTGGTGGAGCGCAAGGAGATCCCGCTGTGGTTCCTCAAGATCACCGACTATGCCGAGGAGCTGCTGGCCGACCTCGACCGGATCGACTGGCCCGAGCAGGTCAAGACCATGCAGCGCAACTGGATCGGCAAGTCGCGCGGCGTGGAGATGACCTTCGAGACCCATGACGCCGACGGCTCGCCGCTGGAGCCGCTCTCGGTCTACACCACGCGGCCCGACACCTTGATGGGCGTCACCTATCTGGCCGTGGCCGCCGACCACCCCCTGGCCAGGTCGGCCGCCGAGGGCAACCCGGCGCTGGGCGAATTCCTGGAGGAGTGTGCCCGCGGTGGCACCTCGGAAGCCGAGCTGGCCACCAGGGAAAAGAAAGGCATGCCCACCGGTCATTCGGCGCGCCACCCTCTCACCGGTCGCGATGTGCCGGTCTATGTCGCCAACTTCGTGTTGATGGAATTCGGTACCGGGGCAGTGATGGCGGTACCGGCCCACGACCAGCGTGATTGGGAGTTCGCCACCAAATACGGCGTGCCCATCGAGCCGGTGATCGCTGATGCCGATGGCAAGACACCGGACCTTTCTGCCGGCGCTCATACTGAACACGGCACCCTGATCAATTCCGGGGAATTCGATGGCCTCGACTTCGAAGCGGCGTTCGACGCCATCGCCGCCCGGCTCGCCGAGCAGGGTCGCGGGGAGATCAAGACCAATTACCGGCTGCGTGACTGGGGCGTGGCGCGTCAGCGTTACTGGGGGGCACCGATTCCGGTCAAGTACGGCCCCGAAGGCCAGACCGTGCCACTCACCGACGACGAGCTCCCGGTAGAGCTGCCCCTCGAGGTGACCGTCGATGCCTCCGGCTCGCCGCTGAAGAAGATGCCCGATTTCAGCGACCTGGGCGACGGCTGGACACGCGAGACCGACACCTTCGATACCTTCATGGAATCGTCCTGGTACTTTGCGCGCTTCTGCTGTGCCGACAATCCGACGGCCATGCTCGATGAACGCGCCGACTACTGGCTGCCGGTGGATCTGTACATCGGCGGCATCGAGCACGCCATCCTGCACCTGCTCTATGCGCGCTTCTTCACCAAGCTGATGCGCGACTTCGGCCTGGTGGAAACCGACGAGCCCTTCCAGCGCCTGCTGACCCAGGGCATGGTGATTGCCGAGACCTACTACCGCCCCACCGCCAATGGCGGCAAGGCGTGGTTCAATCCCGCCGATGTCGAAGTCAGCCGCGACGACAAGGGGCGTCCGCTCAGTGCCACCCTGGTCGCGGACGGCCAACCGGTGGAAATGGGCGGCATCGAGAAGATGTCCAAGTCGAAGAACAACGGCGTCGACCCCCAAGCGATGATCGAGCGTTTCGGCGCCGACACCGTGCGCCTGTTCATGATGTTCGCCGCGCCGCCCGAGCAGTCCCTCGAGTGGTCCGACTCCGGCGTCGAGGGTGCCCACCGTTTCCTCAAGCGCCTGTGGCGGCTGGTGACCGAGCACCTCGAGGCCGGCCCCCCGGGCGAGCTCGACGTCGCCGCCCTGGATGATGCCCAGCGCGAGCTACGTCGCAAGACCCACGAGACCATTCAGAAGGCCAGCGACGACATCGGTCGGCGTACCACCTTCAACACGGCCATCGCCGCGGTGATGGAGCTGACCAACGCGCTGGGCCGGTTCCAGAACGAGAGCGACGACGCCTCGCCGCTGAGTCTGGCCGTGGCCCGCGAGGCCGTCGAGGCCTGCGTGCTGCTGCTGGCCCCTATCACCCCGCATGTCTGCCATGCCCTGTGGGCCGAGCTCGGCCACGACGAGCCGGCCATCGATGCCCGCTGGCCGGCACTCGACGAATCAGCGCTTGCCCGGGATACCATCGAGCTTGTGGCCCAGGTCAACGGCAAGCTGCGTGCTCGCCTCGAGGTGCCCGCCGATGCCGACAAGGCGGCCATCGAGGCCCAGGCCATGGCCACCGAGAACGTCAAGCGCCACATCGAGGACAAGACGATTCGCAAGGTGATCGTGGTACCCGGCAAGCTGGTCAACATCGTCGTCGGCTGATCCATTGCCCAAGGAGTTCCCATGCAGCGTCGAACCCTGCTCCGATTGACCCTGGCCGTCGGCGCCTCCCTGGCACTGGGAGGGTGCGGCTTTCGCCTGAGGGGGCTGGACACGACCACCCTGCCTTTCGCTTCGCTGGGCGTGGATGGCGCAGGGGATGACGTCTCCCGGCTCACGGTCGAACGGCTTCAGGCAGCAGGTGTCAGCGTCGACGGAACAGCCCCGGAGGTGTTGAACCTGGGGCCGGAAGCCTTCAACGAGCAGCGTCTGAGCGTGCTGGATTCCGGCCGCCAGGAGTATGACATGACCCTCGTTGTGCCCTTCTCGGTGCAGCGACGCGAGGATGGCGCCTATCGACTCGACCAGCAGCGCATCGAGGTCCAGGAGCGCTTCACCCTGAGCAGCGACAACCTGCTCGCCGGCGATGAGCGGCGCGCCAAGGTACGACATCGGCTGCGTCGCGAGGCAACCGGCCAGCTTCTCGACCGGCTGCGGGCTCTGGGCGACCAATGAGGAGGCATCCGTGAAGGTCTTCGCCGACAAGCTGGAGGACGCCCTGGCCAAGTCCCTGCCCCCGGTAGTGATCGTCGCCGGCGATGAGCCTCTTCAGCACATGGAGGCCTGCGACGCCGTGCGCGGTGCGGCACGCAACGCCGGTATCGAAGAGCGCGAAGTGCTTCATGTCGAGGCCAACTTTGCCTGGGGACGCCTGCTCGAAAGTTCCGCCAGCCTGTCGCTGTTCGCCTCGCGCAAGTTGATCGAGTTGCGCCTGAACGGCAAGCCCGGCCAGGAAGGCGCCAAGGCCCTCAAGGAGTACGCCGAAGGCATGGCCGGCGGCGACAACGTGCTGCTGGTCGCCGCCGGCAAGCTCGATTTCCGCGAACAGAAGAGCGCCTGGTTCAAGGCCCTCGACAAGGCCGGGCTCTTCGTTCCGGTATGGCCGGTGGACGCCTCGCGTCTGCACTTCTGGCTGCGCGACCGCGCTTCGCGGCATGGGCTGACCCTGGATCTCGATGCCGCCCGCCTGCTCGGGGAACGCACCGAGGGCAACCTGCTGGCCGCCGACCAGGAGCTCCAGAAGCTGGCCCTGACCCTGCCTCCCGGGGCACGCGTTCCTCCCCAGCAGGTCGCCGGCGGCGTGGAAGACAGCGCCCGCTTCGATGTCTTCACCCTGCTGGATGCCTGCCTCAAGGGGGAGCGTGCCCGGGTATCGCGCATACTGTCAGGCTTGCGTGGCGAAGGCGTCGAGCCGCCTATCGTATTGTGGGCCCTCACCCGCGAACTGCGCCTGTTGCTGTCGATTCACCAGCACCTGGATCAGGGCCAGAGCCTCGAGCATGCCTGCAAGGCCCAGAAACCGCCGATTTTCGACAAGCGACGTCCCGCCTACCAGCAGGCCATCCAGCGCCTGCCCATGAAGCGGCTGCACAAACTGCTGTTGTTTGCCCAGCGTCTCGACCTGACCATCAAGGGGGCCGGCACCATTCCCCTGTGGGACGGACTGCACGACCTGGCCCTGACACTGGCCGGTGGTCGCGGGCCATTGGCGGAGCTGCCGTCCTCTTATCGAATCGGCGGATGACGCCCGAGCGATTCGTGAAATGTCAGACACTTATCCGCTATAATGGAGCGTCATCGTCATCATCGCGACGCAAGGATGCACACGCGGAGCCGACACGAGCCGTCGTAACCACTTTCCACCAAAGGATACTGCCCCATGAAACGACTCAGCCGTCTCCTCAGCCCCCTGCTGATCGCCGCCCTGGTCATCGGCAGCCTGCCGGCCGTCGCTGCGGCCCCGAACAGCGACCTGGTCGGGACCGCCGAGGTACTCGATGCCAGCACCATTCAGCAGGACCGCGAGCGCATTCGTGACGTCCTGGCCCGTGATGATGTACAGCGTCAGCTGCAACTGCAGGGCGTCGATGCCGATGAAGTACAAGCTCGAGTGGCGGCGCTCTCCGACGCCGAGGTAAGCGAGATGGCCGACCGGCTCGACCAGATGCCCGCCGGGGCCAGCGTCGTCGGCGCTCTGTTTGCCGTCTTCGTGATCCTGCTGGTGACCGATATTCTCGGCCTCACCGACGTCTACCCCTTCACTCGCTGATCGCGGGGTGCCACAGATGATTCGCCTGCTTCGGCAGCCAGGAAACGCCCGCCTCGCGGGCGTTTTCGCGTTGCTGGGTCTCATCCTGTTGCTCGCGGGTTGTGCCTCGACACCTACCCTGTCGCCCGAGAGCGCCCGCACACTGCCTCAGCGGGTCCTGCTCGACGACGTACCTTTCCATGGACAACGCGACTACCAATGCGGCCCTGCCTCCCTGGCCATGGCACTCGGCGCCAGCGGCATCTCGGTGAGCGTCGACACCCTGATTCCTCAGGTCTTCCTGCCCGGCCGGGAAGGCAGCGTGCAGCCCGAGATGCTGGCCACGGTGCGCCGCCATGGACGCATTCCCTTTCCGATCGAAGGCGGCTTCGAGGCGCTGCTCGGCGAGCTCGACGCCGGCCATCCCGTGGTGGTGATGCAGAACCTGTCACTCCCCCTGTGGCCGGTCTGGCACTACGCGGTGGCCATCGGCTACGACCGACCAGCCGAGGAAATGGTTCTTCACAGCGGCATGACACCCGAGCGACGAATGGCCTTCGATCGTTTCGACGCGACCTGGGCTCGCAGTGATCGCTGGGCGTTCGTTGCCCTGCGCCCCGGCGACCTGCCGGCCGGTAACAATGTCGACAGCGTCATCCGAGCCATCACCGATTTCGCGTCCGTACAAGGTCCCGAGGCTGCCCTGCCGGCCTGGAACACGCTGGCCGAACGCCGTCCTGACTCCGCCATGACACGCTTCGCACAAGGCAACGCCCGTCATGCCATCGGCGACGTCGTTGGCGCCATCGACGCTTTTCGCGCGGCGACCGAGTCAGACCCCGGGCTGGCACCCGCCTGGCTCAATCTCGGCCTGCTGCTCAAGGCTCGGGGTGACACGGAACAGGCACGACACGCCTTTGAACAGGCGGCGGCGCTGCCCGGCCCCTGGCAATCGCGTGCCAGGGAGGCGCTATCGACTTGACCACCAGGGCGGTCGCCCTGATGACGCCCTCGCCATCACGACGTGGCTGTGTGAATCTGCTGCCGTTGCCGGACTCACGACCGGTAACGGCATGCAAACAGGAGAGGAGAGCCTAACGTGAGCTATGAGATCGTGCTCAAGCGCGTCTACCAGCCCATCGAGCCCGACGACGGCGCTCGCCTGCTGGTGGATCGGCTCTGGCCGCGCGGCAAACGCCGCGAATCGCTGGCACTGACCGACTGGTATCGGGATGCCTCGCCATCGCTGACGCTGCGTCGCCAGTATCACGAAGGAGAGATCAGTCCGAGCGTCTTCGCTACCCGCTATCGAGGCGAGCTGCGTGACGCACCCGACCACCTATTGCCACTGATGCGCCACGCCAGGGCCGGACGCCTGACACTGCTTTCCGCGTCACGCGACCTGGAGACATCCCACCTGCCGGTACTCAAGGAAGCCGTGCTGGCGGCCTTGTACGAAGAGGATGCGGCAGACAACGAACCAGCCTCGCCGCCCTGCTTCGGCCATGAGCGGCCATCCGATGACACCTGAGTTCCAGGGAATATCCACGCACGCCCATGTCGCCGTCGCTTTCCCACGGAAGCTCGGCCTGACGCAATGCGCGGCGCCATGATCCGGCAGCTGACGCCACCGGGGGTCAGGGTTGGGCAGCGTCAGGTATCGGGGCTATAGGCTGATAGCGTGCGTGCGATCAGCGCCGCGTGGCGTCGTACCCCAGGTCGGCACCGCTGTTCTCGTCACTGCGACGGCGTACGCGGCCCTGCTTGCGGTTTTCCTCCTCGCAGACGTCATCCTTGCCACCACAGACTTCGCAGCCTTCCTTGAGGCCCAGATTGTTGAGCCCGCCACAGGACCCCTGAATGGGGCGACGTCCCAGAATGACGCCCACGGCCATGGCCGCCACGATGACCAGCATCAGGGCCAGAACGACCAGAAAGGTACTCATGATGATTCTCCAGAATGAAGGGAATGGGACCTGTACCCGGTATGACCACGACATCCGGTCACGTGATCCCCATCGGACTCCTTGTCGGGTATGCCGACAGCAATGCGATCGGCATACCCGACGAGAAGACCCAACAGGGCCGGCCCGAAGGCCGGCCCTGAGCGTCTTCGGTGTCAGCCACCGAAATCGTCCAGCATGATGTTTTCCGGTTCGACGCCGAGGTCCACCAGCATCTTGATCACCGAAGCGTTCATCATGGGCGGCCCGCACATGTAGTACTCGCAGTCCTCGGGGGCCGGGTGGTCCTTGAGGTACTCTTCGTAGAGCACATTGTGAATGAAGCCGGTCGCGCCCTCCCAGTTGTCCTCGGGCAAGGGATCGGACAGTGCCAGGTGCCACTCGAAGTTGTCGTGCTCTTCGGCCAGCTTGTCATATTCTTCATTGTAGAAGGTCTCCCGCCAGGAACGGGCACCATACCAGAAGGAGATCTTGCGCTTGGAATCCAGGCGCTTGAGCTGATCGAAGATGTGACTGCGCATCGGCGCCATGCCGGCGCCGCCACCGACAAACACCATCTCCGCATCGGTGTCCTTGGCGAAGAACTCGCCGAAGGGCCCCATCACGGTCACCTTGTCGCCCGGCTTCATGTTGAAGACATAGGTCGACATCAACCCCGGTGGATGACCGGTGTTGGGCGGCGGCGTGGCGATACGCACGTTGAACTTGAGGATACCCTTCTCTTCCGGGTAGTTGGCCATGGAGTAGGCACGGATGATCTCTTCGGTGTTCTTGTGGGAAATGTCGAAGAGGCCGAACTTCTCCCAGTCGCCCTTGTACTCTTCTTCGATATCGAAGTCGGAGAACTTGATGTCATAGGGCGGTGCCACCAGCTGCACGTAACCACCGGCGCGGAAGGCAACATCCTCGCCTTCGGGCAGACGCAGGTTGAGCTCCTTGATGAAGGTCGCGACGTTCGGGTTCTCGATGACCTCGCATTCCCACTTCTTGACGCCGAAGACTTCCTCGGGCACCTCGATCTTCATGTCCTGCTTCACCGGTACCTGGCAGGACAGGCGCCAGCCTTCCTTCTTCTCGCGCAGGGTGAAGTGAGACTCCTCGGTGGGCAGGATCGAGCCGCCCCCCTCTTCCACGCGGCACCGGCACTGGGCGCAGGAGCCGCCGCCGCCACAGGCGGACGACAGGAAAATGCCATTGGCGGCCAGGGTATTGAGCAGCTTTCCGCCCGCCTGGGTGGTAAGGGTGTGCTCGGGGTCGCCGTTGATCTCGATAGCGACGTCCCCGGTGCTCACGAGCTTGCTCCGGGCGGCCAGGATCACCGCCGTCAGACCGATGATGACCACGGTGAACATGACCACACCGAGCAAGATGACTGTTGTATCAACCATGTCGGTTTCCTATTGCTTGCGTTGCCTGGTTACCGGCGACTCGGGGCCGCCGGCAGAACACGACCCACCTCAGAGCTGGATGCCGGAGAAGGACATGAAGCCCAGCGACATCAGACCGACAGTGATGAAGGTGATGCCCAGGCCCTGCAGGGAGGCGGGCACGTCGCTGTACTTGAGCTTCTCGCGGATGCCGGCCAGGGCGGTGATCGCCAGCGCCCAGCCGACACCGGCGCCCAGGCCGTAGACCACGGATTCACCGAGATTGTAATTGCGCTCGGACATGAACAGGGTCGCCCCGAGGATCGCACAGTTCACGGTGATCAGCGGCAGGAAGACGCCCAGGGCGTTGTAGAGCGCCGGCACGTACTTGTCCAGAAACATTTCCAGGATCTGCACGATGGCGGCAATCACGCCGATATAGCTCAGGTAGCCGAGGAACGTCAGATCGATGTTCTCGGCACCGGGGATCCCGGTCCAGACCAGCGCCCCCTCGCCGAGCAGATAGGTCAATATCAGGTTGTTCACCGGCACCGTGATGGTCAGCACCACGATGACGGCGATGCCCAGGCCGAACGCCGAGGAAACCTTCTTGGACACCGCCAGGAAGGTACACATGCCCAGGAAGAACGCCAGGGCCATGTTCTCGACGAAGACCGAGGCGACGAACAGGCTCAGATAATGTTCCATGTTACACGGCCTCCTTCGGCTGGGTGTTGGCCTTCATCTCGAACTCGTTCTCCTCGACCTGCTCGGGGTTGATGGCACGCAGCACCCAGATGATCAGGCCGATGATGAAGAAGGCGGACGGCGGCAACAGCATCAAGCCATTCGGCACGTACCAGCCACCGCTGGACACCGTCTCCAGCACGGTGAACCCGAACACGCTCCCGGAGCCGAACAGCTCACGGAAGAAGCCGACAGTCATCAGGATGAAGCCATAACCGATGCCATTGCCGACACCGTCCAGAAAGGACAGCCCCGGCGTGTTGGTCATGGCGAAACCTTCGGCGCGCCCCATCACGATGCAGTTGGTGATGATCAGGCCGACGAAGACCGACAGCTGCTTGGACATCTCGTAGGCATAGGCCTTGAGAATCTGGTCCACCACGATCACCAACGAGGCGATGATCGTCATCTGGACGATGATACGGATGGAGGACGGAATATGGTTGCGGATCAACGAAACGAAAAAGTTGGAAAAGGCCGTCACGAAGATTACCGCCAACGACATGACCAGCGAGACACTCATGCTGCTGGTCACCGCCAGCGCACTACAGATCCCCAGGATCTGCAGTGCAATGGGGTTGTTCTTGAAGATCGGCGTCGTCAGGACGCCTTTTGCAGTCGGTGCAGACATCTTCAGGCTCCTTCAGTCTCGTCGGTGGAAGCAGACTTCACCGCTTCCTGATCGGTGCCACTGCGGAACTTGGCCAAATAGTTGCCGAAGCCCTCGGGCCCGAGCCAGAACTGCAGCATGTTGGTCACCCCGTTACTGGTCAGCGTGGCCCCCGAGAGCGCATCGACTTCGGTCTTCTCGCTCGCGCCACCCTTGACCAGGCCGATTTCCGGCTGGAGATCGCTGCTCTCACCATAGATCTGCTTGCCTTCCCACTGAGCCTTCCAGCTGGGAGTGTCGACCTTGGCACCCAGACCAGGCGTTTCGGAGTGCGAGTAATAGGTGATACCGACAATGGTATTGCCGTCACCCTCGACCGACAGATAGCCGCGCATCAGGCCCCATAGGCCCTGACCACGAATCGGCAGGATCAACTGCTCGGGGTCCTGCGGATCCCCCACCAGATAGACGGTGCTGTAGTTTTCCTGGCGGGAAAGACCGGCAATATCCTTCTCACCGGAAAGCGTCCGCGACTGGGCAGGATCCCTGGCAGCCTCGAAACCGCTGAATTTTTCCGGGTCGAACTCATCGGTGTATTCGCCGCTGCGCAGGTCGACCACCTTGGGTGTGACCTTCTGGAACTCTTCCGCCACATCGTCGCCGGGCTCGTAGAGGTCGGCCACGTTGAGGATGTTGGTCTTGCGGTCCAGCTCCTGGTTGAGCTGCTGCTTCGAGCGCAGCGCCACCGCAGCGGTGGAAACGATGATCGAGCACACGATGCAGAGTGCGAACGCCACCGTCAGGATCTTCTTGATGGAGTTGTTGCTCTGTGCCATCAGGCATTCTCCTCGGCCGGATCACCGGTGCGCCGCTGACGGCGCTTGATGTTGGCCTGAACAAAGAAGTGGTCGATCAGCGGGGCGAACAGGTTGGCGAACAGGATCGCCAGCATGATGCCTTCCGGGAAGGCCGGGTTCACCACACGGATCAGCACGGTCATGACGCCGATCAAGGCACCGAAGATGAGACGCCCGGGGTTGGTCATGGAGGCGGACACCGGGTCGGTGGCCATGAACACCATGCCGAAGGCGAAACCGCCGATGACCAGATGCCAGTACCAGGGCATGGCAAACATCGGATTGGTATCGGAGCCGATCAGGTTGAACAGTGCGCTGGTCACGACCATGCCGAGAAAGACGCCGAGCATGATCCGCCAGGATGCAATCTTGGTCCACAGCAGCACGGCCGCGCCGATCAGGATCGCCAGCGTGGAGGTCTCGCCGATCGACCCCGGCATGAAACCGAGAAAGGCATCCCACCAGCTGAACTGATCGCTCAGGGCGCTCATGCCGCTCTGATAGGCCGTGGACAGTGCCGTGGCCCCGGTAAATCCATCGGCTGCCACCCAGACGGAGTCACCGGAAAGCTGCGCCGGATAGGCGAAGTAAAGGAAGGCACGTCCGGTCAGCGCCGGATTGAGGAAGTTCTTGCCGGTGCCGCCGAAGATTTCCTTGCCGATCACCACACCGAAGGTAATACCGAGGGCGACCTGCCACAGCGGGATGGTCGCCGGCAGGATCAGGGCGTAGAGCACCGAGGTGACGAAGAAGCCCTCATTGACCTCGTGGCCACGCTTGATGGCGAACAGGACTTCCCAGAAGCCCCCGACCACGAAGGTCACCAGATAGATGGGCAGGAAGTAGGTGGCACCGAGCACGAGGTTGCCCCACAGGCTGCCCGGGTCATGCCCGCCCCCCAGGGTCATGACGATGGCCTCGCGCCAGCCGGTCGCCGCACCGAAGCCATCGGCGATGGCCAAGTTGGCCTGCCAGCCGGCATTCCACATGCCGAAGAACATGGCCGGGAAGGTACACAGCCAGACCGTGATCATGATGCGCTTGAGGTCGATGCCATCGCGCACATGGGCCGTGGTCTTGGCCACGCTCGGCGGCGTGTAGAAGATGGTGTCCACCGCCTCGTAGAGCGGGTAGAACTGTTCGTACTTCCCGCCCTTGTGGAAGTGCGGCTCGAGATTGTCGAGTGTCTGTCGGATACCCATCATCAGGCCTCTTTCTCGATCATGGTGAGATTATCGCGCAGGATGGGACCGTATTCGTACTTGCCGGGGCACACGTAGGTGCACAGCGCCAGGTCCTCCTCATCCAGCTCCAGACAGCCAAGCTGCATCGCCGTCTCGATATCGCCGACAATCAGCGAACGCAGCAACTGGGTGGGCAGGATGTCCAGCGGCATCACTTCCTCGTAAGCCCCGACAGGCACCATGGCACGTTCCGAGCCATTGGTGGAAGTCGTCGGTGCGTAGTCACGCAGCCCCTTGAACTTGGAAAGATAGACACCCATCACGGAGTGACGATTGATACCGGGCGAGATCCAGCCCATGAAGCTCCGCTTGTTGCCTTCCTCGATCAGGCTCAACTGGCTGTTGAAGCGCCCCAGGTAGCGCAGACTGCCTTCGGCGGTGAAACCCGAGAACACCGAGCCGGAGATCACCCGGGTGTCCTCGGGATTCACGACCTCGCCATCCAGCAGCTCTTCGGTACTGGCGCCCAGGCGGGTGCGGACCAGCCGCGGTTGCTCGGCACGCGGCCCCCCGATGGCGACGACCCGATCGACATCGATCCTGCCCTCGGCGAACAACTTGCCGAAGGCGATGACATCCTGATAGCCGATGTGCCAGACCGACTTGTGAAGTGCCACGGGCGAGAGATGATGGATATGGGTGCCGACCAGGCCAGCGGGATGGGGGCCGGAGAAGGTTTCCGTCACGACACCGTCGACATCGCTGCCGGGCAACGATGTCTCCGGCCCACCGCACAGGAACACCTTGCCCTCGGTCAGGCGCGCCAGCACCTTGAGACCATCCTCGAAGGCCTCGGCCTGCTCGTTGATGATGCCGGCGGGGTCGGCACTGAGCGGGTGGGTATCGACGGCGGTAACGAAGATGTTCTCCGGTTCGGCATCCAGGGCCGGCGTCCGCGAGTAAGGGCGTGTACGCAAGGCGGTCCACAGCCCCGACTCGACCAGCTGGTCGACCACGGTCTGGCGCTCCAGGGATGCCAGCCTGTCACGGCCGTGGGCGGTGAAGGAGACGCTTTCCTCGGTGCCGTCGACCTTGATCACCACCGACAACAGCTTGCGTTTCTCGCCACGGTTGATGGCCACCACTTCACCGGCTGCCGGTGCGGTAAAGCGAACACCCTCGATCTTCTTGTCGGTGAAGAGCAGCTGGCCCAGTTTGACCTTGTCCCCCTCCCGGACCTCCATGGTCGGCTTCATGCCGATATAGTCGGTTCCTAGGACGGCCACGTGACGCACCGGACGCGCATCCTCGATGCGCTGCTCCGGGGCACCCGTGATGGGGAGATCCAGGCCTTTCTTGACTTCGATCATAGTCTCGCCCAGTTGATGGATCGGATATACGAAGGAAAGGGGTACGAATGGGTTCAGATTCTTTTACTTGTCAGAATGTTACCAGTCGGGCCCGAGACGAGCTCGAACCACCCCGAAAATCCCGGATATTATAAAGAGAAGCCGGTGCGATGACTACCGACCGAAGGTCGCAAGGCGAGCATTGACGGCCTGCGGATGAGGCCTGTCGATGAGTGGAAAAAACGTTGGCCGCGAGAAGCGCGGATCCTGGCAGGACGCGGCCGCCCCCGCCATTCGGCGGGAGCGGCCTTGCACTCACCCCCGTGAGCGGGGCAGCTTGAGGAAGTTCACGTTGGACACTTGCTGCAGGATACGGATGACCTGGCAGCTGTAACCGAATTCGTTGTCGTACCAGACGTAGAGCACCACATGCTTGCCATTGGCGATGGTCGCCTGGGCATCGACGATACCGGCATGGCGGTTGCCGACAAAGTCGGTGGATACCACCTCGGGCGAATCGACGAAGTCGATCTGCTTCTGATAGTCGGAGCCGATGGACATGCGACGCAGGTAGTCGTTGAGCGCCTCGACATCGGTATCACGATCCAGCGTCAGGTTGAGAATCGCCATGGACACGTTGGGCGTGGGCACCCGAATGGCATTGCCGGTGAGCTTGCCGGACAGCTCGGGCAACGCCTTGGCAACCGCCTTGGCAGCACCGGTCTCGGTCAGCACCATGTTGAGTGGTGCGCTACGGCCACGACGGTCGCCCTTGTGGTAGTTGTCGATCAGGTTCTGGTCGTTGGTGTAAGAGTGCACTGTCTCGACATGGCCGTGGGCGATGCCGAATTCGTCGTTGAGCACCTTGAGCACCGGCACGATGGCATTGGTGGTACAGGATGCCGCCGAGATGATGCGGTCATCGCCGGTAATGTCCTGGTGGTTGATGCCGTAGACGATGTTCTTGACGTCCCCCTTGCCCGGCGCCGTGAGCAACGCCTTGGAAACGCCCTTGCAGGCCAGGTGCTGCCCCAGCCCCTCTTCATCACGCCAGATACCCGTATTGTCGACCACCACGGCATGGTCGATGCCATAGGCCGTATAGTCGATCTCGGCGGGCGAATCGGCGTAGATCACCTTGATGACATTGCCGTTGGCAGTCAGGGTGCGAAATTCGACATCGACGCTGATGGTACCGTCGAAGGGACCATGCACGCTGTCGCGGCGCAACAGGCTCGCCCGCTTCTCGAGGTCCTTGGCGATGTCGCCTCGACCACGCACCACGATCGCCTTGAGACGCAGCAGGTTGCCGCCACCGGCCTTCTCGATCAGCACACGGGCCAGGATGCGGCCGATACGGCCGAAACCGTACAACACGACATCCTTGGGCTCGCCGGTGCCGGCATCCGGGTCGTGGGCATCGACGATCTCGGCCAGCTCCTCGCGCAGAAACGCCTCGGCATTCCCGCCACCACGCTTCTTGAAGGCCACGCCCAGCTTGCCGACATCGACATGCGCCGGCCCCAGGTTGAGCGCCTGCATGGCCTGAACCAGCGGGAAGGTGTCCTGGACGGAAAGTTCCGTTCCCTCGATCTTGCGGACGAAGCGGTGATCCTTGAGGATCCGGATGACACTACGATTGAACAGCGAACGCCCGAACATGGTGGTCACGACGTTGTTGCGGCGATAGAGGTTACCGATCAGCGGGATCATCTGCTCGGCGATCGCCTGGTTGTCGTGCCATTCCTGGAAAACGGTATCGAGGGATTCCTGACTCACGAGAGGCCTCTCTGTAGGGGTTGAGATTCGCCGGTATTATCCGAAGCCGGCCCCCCGAGGGCAATCACGGGATAGTCGCAACCGGTGTAGGCGGATTACAACAACCGGCTTCTCACTACATGACACCCGGGGCTGGTATGATGCCCATAGTCATCCCATTCGACACGACGCGAACGACGCCATGCCGACTTTCTCGCCACTCGCCCCCCATCGTCCCGAGGGGCTGCGTGACACCCTCTACTGGCAGACACCGCCCGGCAGCGCCACGGCGCTGGCCCTGGCTCACCTGGCCGAGGACGCCCCGCTGCTGGTGATCACGGCCGATACCGCCGCGGCTCAGCGCCTGGAAGGCGACCTGGCCTTCTACTCGCACCTGCCGGTACTGCCTTTCCCCGACTGGGAAACGCTGCCCTACGATAGCTTTTCGCCTCACCAGGACATCGTCTCGGCCCGCCTTCGGACCCTGCGTCGCCTGCAGGAAGGCGAGCACGGCATCGTGCTGGTACCGATCAATACCCTGATGCAGCGCCTGTCGCCGGTCGACTACATCGCCGGGCGAGTGATGACCCTCGAGACTGGCATGACACTGGACCGGGAAGGCTTTCGCGAACGCCTTTCGCGGGCCGGCTACCGGGCCGTCGAGACGGTCTACGAACCCGGCGAGTATGCCCTGCGTGGCGCGCTCATCGACCTTTACCCGATGGGCAGCGAGATGCCCTTGCGCATCGACCTGTTCGACGACGAGATCGACACCCTGCGCCGTTTCGACCCGGACACCCAGCGCAGCCAGGACAAGGTGGAGCGCCTCGAGCTACTGCCGGCACACGAGTATTCCCTGTCGCGCGATGCCATCGCCTGCTTCCGGGAAGGCTTCGAGACACTCTTCGATGTCGACCCGCGTCAGTGCCCTCTGTATCTGGATGCCCTGAAGGGCATCCCTTCCCCGGGCCTGGAACAGTACCTGCCGTTGTTCTTCGACGAGACGGCGACACTGTTCGACCACCTCGCCGACACTACCCGGGTGGCGCTGACGCCGGGGGTGTTCGAATCCGCCGAGCATCACTGGGCGGCCATCGAGAGTCGTTACGAGAACCTTGGCGTCGACCCCACGCGTCCCTTGCTGCCGCCCCATCGCGCCTTCGTGCCGGTACCCGAAGTCTTTGCCGCCATCAAGCAGTACCCACGAGTCGAGCTCACCGACGACACCCGCCACCCCCATGCCATTCCGCCGGCAGCGCGGGACGTGCCGGAAGTGACGATCAATGCCCGGGCAAAGGAGCCGCTGGCAGCCCTCTCCCGGTTTCTCGGCGAGCATTCGACCCGGGTGCTGTTCGTTGCCGAGTCCCGCGGACGCCGCGAAGCCCTCGAAGAGACCCTCGCCCCCCTCAAGCTCGATCTTCCCCATGTCGACGACTTCCCCGCCTTCCTCGAGGGCGAGTCCCGACTGGCCATCACCGAGGGCGCCATCGACGCCGGCTTGTGGCTCGAGACGCCGGACCTGGCGGTGATCAGCGAAACCGAGTTGTTCGGCGAGGTCGTTCGCCAGAGTCGGCGCCGGGAAAAGGCCACCGACGATGATGAACTGGCCATCCGTCACCTCTCCGAGCTTCGACCGGGCGCCCCGGTGGTCCACCAGGCGCACGGCGTGGGCCGATACCTGGGCCTGGAGACACTGGAAACCGGCGGCCAGGCCGCCGAATTCGTCGCTCTCGAGTATGCCGATGGTGCCAAGCTCTATGTGCCGGTGGACAGCCTGCACCTGATTTCCCGTTATGCCGGTGCCGACGATGACCTGGCCCCGTTGCATCGGCTGGGTTCGGAGCAGTGGGACAAGGCCCGGAAGAAGGCGGCCGAGAAGATCCGCGATACCGCCGCCGAGCTGCTCGACATCTATGCGCGCCGAGAGGCTCGGGAGGGCTTCGCCTGCCAGATGCCGGACGCCGACTATGCCCGCTTCGCTGCCAGCTTCCCCTTCGAGGAAACGCCGGACCAGCGCGCCGCCATCGAGGCGGTCGTCGGTGACATGACGGCCCCTCGCCCCATGGATCGCGTGGTGTGTGGCGATGTCGGTTTCGGCAAGACCGAGGTGGCAATGCGCGCCGCCTTCCTTGCCGTGCACTCCGACCGTCAGGTCGTGGTGCTGGTCCCCACCACCCTTCTGGCTCGCCAGCACTACGAAAACTTCCGCGACCGTTTCGCCGATACGGCCGTCGATATCGAACTGGTCTCGCGCTTTACGGGCGGCCAGGGACAGAGCGCCGCGATGCAACGCATCGAGGATGGCCGCGCCGACATCGTCATCGGTACCCACAAGCTGCTTTCCAAGTCGATGCGCTTCGCCAACATGGGCCTGTTGATCATCGACGAGGAACACCGCTTCGGTGTCGCCCAGAAAGAGCGCCTCAAGCAGCTGAGGGCCGAGGTGGATATCCTGACGCTGACCGCCACCCCCATCCCCCGCACCCTCAACATGGCCATGAGCGGCATCCGCGACCTGTCCATCATCGCCACACCGCCGGCACGCCGCCTATCGGTGAAGACGTTCGTCCAGCAGCGTGACGAATCGGTGATCAAGGAAGCGGTCCTGCGCGAAATACTGCGTGGCGGACAGGTCTACTTCCTGCACAATGAGGTCAAGACCATCGAGACTGCCGCCGAAACCGTGCGTGAACTGATCCCCGATGCTCGGGTCGGTGTGGCTCACGGCCAGCTGCCGGAGCGTTCACTGGAGCGCGTAATGTCCGACTTCTATCACAAGCGCTTCAATGTCCTGGTCTGCTCCACCATCATCGAGACCGGCATCGATGTCCCCAGTGCCAACACCATCATCATCGAACGCGCCGACAAGTTCGGCCTGGCCCAGCTCCATCAGCTGCGTGGCCGTGTCGGGCGCAGTCACCACCAGGCCTACGCCTACCTGCTGGCGCCGCCACCGCGCGTGCTGACCCGGGATGCCACCAAGCGCCTGGAGGCGATCGCCCAGGCCGAGGACCTTGGCGCCGGCTTTACCCTGGCCAGCCACGACATGGAGATCCGCGGTGCCGGCGAGCTGCTCGGCGACGAGCAGAGCGGGCAGATGGAGGCCCTGGGCTACAGTCTCTACATGCAGATGCTGGATCGTGCGGTGAAGGCCATACGCGACGGCAAGACACCCAATATCGAGGCCCCACTCGACGAAGGGGTCGAGATCAGCCTCAACCTGCCGGCGCTGATCCCCGACGACTACCTGCACGACATCCAGCAACGTCTGATCATGTACAAGCGCATCAGCAACGCCGAGACAGAGGCCGAGCTCAAGGAACTTCAGGTCGAGATGATCGACCGCTTCGGCCTGCTTCCGGCACCGGTCAAGACCCTGCTGCGCCAGACCCGATTACGCCAGCGAGCCGAACGACTGGGCATAGCCCGACTCGAGGCCGGCGCCGAACGAGGTCGCGTGATCTTCTCCGGGCATACCCGGGTCGACCCGCTGATTCTGGTCGAGCTGATCCAGCATGCCCCTCAGACCTACCGGCTCGAGGGCGCCGACACACTGCGCTTTTCGGCGGAGCTGGAAGATGAAACATCGCGCTTCGAGTTCGTGGAGCAACTCATGGACTCTCTCAATCGCAAGGCCGAGGCGGCGTGAGGCTCGCCGGTCACCCGACCCTGGACGGAGAACCTCCGTCCTGCGGATCACTCCTACGCACAGGCCCTTGGCCCAGGGATGCGGCCATGGCCCCGAACGAACGGCAATCAGAGACGATGACAGCGATGACACGCACCTCCTTTTTCGGGCACACCGCCCGCCTCGCCATGACCCTGGGCCTGACCGGCGCGCTTGCCGCTCCGCTGCAGGCCGCCGACGGCGACCTCGCCCCGGGGCATTATCGACTTCCCGAAGACGGCGACCTGATCGGCGAGATCACCACCGTCGAGGCCGACGAGGAAGACACCCTGATCGACATCGGCCACGAGCACGGCATCGGGTACGAAGCCATGGTGCGCGCCAATCCCGACATCAGTGTCTGGTATCCCGGCGAGGGCACCGAGGTCACCATCCCCGGCCGCTTCATCCTGCCGGACGCACCTCGCGAGGGTGTCGTGGTCAATGTCGCCGAGATGCGCCTCTACTACTACCCTCCCCGCGCCGAGGGCGAGCCCGCCACGGTCGAGACCTATCCCATCGCCGTGGGCCGCATGGACTGGCAGACACCGCTGGGCACCACGACCATCACCGACAAGATCAAGGATCCGGCCTGGTATCCGCCCCAATCGATCATCGAAGAACACGCCGCCGATGGCCGCTCGCTGCCCAGCGTGGTCCCCCCCGGCCCCGACAATCCCCTGGGACGGTACAAAATGCGCCTGGGCATTCCCGGCTACCTGATTCATGGCACCAACAAGCCGGAAGGTGTCGGCATGCGCGTCACCCATGGCTGCATCCGCATGCTGCCCGAGGACATCGACGCCCTCTTCCCCCGCCTGCCCCAGGGCACCCAGGTCCGACTGGTCAACGACAGCTTCAAGCTCGGCTGGACCGATGACACCCTTTATGTTCAGTCCTACCCCTATCTGGACGAAAAGCAGGGCACGACCATCCAGCGTGTCACCGAAGCGCTCGCCCAGGTCGAAGCCAGCATCGATTCCGATGACTATGCCGTGGATTACGGACGGTTGCGCGAAGTCGTCGAAGTCCCCAGCGGCATGCCGGTCGCCTTGAAGGCACCCGAAGAACCCGAGCAACCCGAACCGGCCCCGACCCCGAGAACGCTCTACGATCGCCTGGAACTGGTCTTTGCCGAACCCGGCTTCATGAACCACCTCTCCTTCGGCGACTGATGCCGATAGCCACCGGTGCCCGAGCCGGTGGCCTCACCTACGACAAGGGCCCCGCCGGATGGCGGGGCCCTTGTCGTATCCATCATGTCGGCACGCCGCCCGAGGGCGGCATGCAACACGATCACTTGCGCATGGAACGCTCGAACATGCGGTTCATCTCTTCACGGTTCTGCTGAGACATCTGCAGAGCCTGCTGAGCGTCACGCTGCGCTTGGTTGGCAGTGTTCTGAGCCTGGGTCGCGATGCTGTGAGCCTCGGCGGCGTCGGCCTGGGCAGACTCGGCGGTCGTACGCACTTCTTCCAGAGCGCTGGAAGAGGCACAGCCGGCCAGTACGGCCAGAGAGGCAGCAGCGGCGGTCAGCTTGAGAGTCGTCTTGAGGGTCATGGTGTTCTCCTTGGATCTTCCTTGGAACTTCATTGACGATGCCTGCCGAGGCAGGCTTCCCGCGAGGCGGGGTTTCAGGGAAGTGCTGCTTTCCGTACAGCTATCAGCACTTCTTTTGCAAGATTACGCTGAGCGCCGTAGAAGTCAAACGCTGTTCAAAAACGCCCAGCGAAGGATTCTAGACGAGAACGTCCCTAGCGCATATAAAGCCTAGCGGATGACGACCCTTGTGCCAATGTCGATCATCGACGACAGGGTGTCGACCTGACCATCGGTGACCGCGACACACCCATCCGTCCAGTGGAAGCGGCGATGAATCTCCGGGTCCGCCACTCCGATGCCATGGATGCCGATATATCCGCCCAGCACCGTGCTCTGAGGCGGCTGGCCATGCCGACGATAATAGGCGAAGTAATCATCGTAATCCCGCTGACTGTAGACCCCGGTCTGGAGTGCCATGCGCGCATGGGTAGGCGTCGGATAATTCAGGCCGATGAAAGTATGGTACTTGCTATCGAAATTGAAACGGGTGACGCGGAACTCGCCCAGCGGCGTCACGCGACCGCCTCGCAGGCGCTGAGCCTCGGCACCGCCCCGCCCCAGCGATATCGGCGAGAACCGCTCCAGCAGCGTATTGCCGCGATAGAGACTCAGGCTGGCCGCCTCATCATCGATCAATACCCAGACTTCATTGCTGTACCTGGGCTGGTCGGCACGCGCGAGGATCTCGTCCATCGGCCCATTACGCGTCTGAACGGCCTCCATCAGACCGGCACGGGACAAGGAAGGCACCAACAGGAACAGACAGAGACTCGCGAGCAGCAAGCCGAATCGACGGCGGGAAAACGATATCATGATAGGCAGAACTCGTCGGCGATGAGCGATGAAATCGATGACGTTTATACCGCACCTGGCATCAAGTGTCAGTTCAACGCAGCCAATGACACGAGACAACACTGTTGCGTCCGAGCGACAGGCAGACCCAACCTCGGATCAGAGGGTGTCTACAAAATGCCTACACTCGGCAATACGGCGTTGAAATTGACCTCAAAATGCTCATTTACCTATCGTAAACTGCGCTTTTTCACTCAATTTCGCCTTGTCTTGCCTTCGTTCGCCTGTTTTGTAAACACCCTCTCAGTGCCTAGTTACCATTCCTCGCTGGTCTGTCGCAGGGCACCGATCTCGCATTTGGCCTGGCTCAGGCAGTCGAGCAGTTCCGACCCCAGGTCCTCTGCACCACCGACGGCGATCAGCCCCTGAGCCGCGCCGCCCGAACGGCGTGCCACACCGTCGCTGGAGTGCAACGCCTCGAGCCGCACCAGCAAGCGAGCCAGCCAGCTGTCGGGACGCTCGGCGAGGCGGCGCAATCGCTCGAGTTCGGCCAGTTGCACCTCATCGGACGACAACAAGGTTCGCCAGTCACCATTCGCCGGCGTGGCATGCTCGGCCAGCTCGGTGACCTCCCTCGTCAGCGACTCCAGCGCCAGCTCGCACAATGCCAGTGCCCCCTCCTCGGCGGCCATGCGACGTGCCTCGCTGTGCTCGTCATCCCCCGGCGCGACAGCGAGCAACAGCTCAGCCTGATAGAGCAGTTGATTGGTTCGTGCACGCGGTGTCACTTGCGCTTGTCCTCCACCTGCCAGCGACCGTCGGCGAAGGTGGCCTTCCAGCCGGTCGCCTTGCCATTATCGTCGGTCATCACGAACTGCTCCTTGGCCTTGCGCGAGAAGCGGATCTGGGCCGGACGCCCATCAGGATCCGCGCTTGGCGCCTCGAGCAGGTAACGATATTTCTCGGGAAGCTCCTCGGCATGGGCCTTGAGCTCGGCGACCAGGGGCGGACGCGTCTCACGATTCTTGGGGAACTTACTCGCCGCCAGGAAGAGCCCACTGGCGCCATCGCGCAGTACATAGTGGTCCTCGACCTTCTGGCAGGCCAGTTCGGGCATGGGAATGGGGTCCATCTTGGGCGGCGCCACCTCTCCGTTCCGAAGCAGCTTGCGCGTGTTCTTGCAGGCCTCGCTGGTACAGCCGAAGTACTTGCCGAAACGCCCGGACTTGAGCTGCATCTCGCTGCCGCACTTGTCGCACTCGATGGTGGGCCCGTCATATCCCTTGATGCGGAACCGACCATGCTCGACCTCGTGGCCATCGCAGTCAGGGCTGTTGCCGCAGATATGCAGCTTGCGCTGCTCATCGATCAGATAACTATCCATGGCGGTGCCGCACTTCGGGCAACGGTGCTTGGCACGCAAGGCATCGGTCTCGGCCTCCTCGCCGGCATCGGCGGCCACGGCCTCGTCGCCGGGCAGCAGGTCCATGGTCGTCTTGCAGCGCTCCTTGGGTGGCAGGTTGTAGCCGCTGCAGCCGAGGAAGACGCCTGTCGAGGCGGTGCGGATCTGCATGTCGCGTCCACATGTCGGGCACTCGATATCGGTGGGCACCGGCTGGTTGGGGCGCATGCCCTCCTCGCTCTCGGCCTCGTCGAGTTCCTCACGGAACTCGGCGTAGAAGGCATCGAGCAACTCGCGCCAGCGGCGCTGTCCTTCGGCCACCTCGTCGAGGCTATCCTCCATGCGCGCGGTGAAGGAGTAGTCCATCAGGTCGGGGAAGGACTCCTTGAGCCGCTCGGTGACGATGTCACCCAGCTTCTCGGCGTAGAAGCGCCGGTTTTCGAGCCGCACATAGCCTCGATCCTGGATGGTCGAAATGATGGCGGCATAGGTGGAAGGGCGACCGATGCCCTTCTTTTCGAGCTCCTTGACCAGGCTTGCTTCGGTGTAACGTGCCGGTGGCTTGGTAAAGTGCTGTTGCGGGTCCAGTGACTCGAGCGTCAGCGAGGTGCCCTCGGCAATATCCGGCAGCGACTGGTCCTCGTCCTTGCGCCCCATGGGCTTCAGGACCCGGGTATAGCCATCGAACTTCAGCACCCGCCCCTTGGCCTTGAGCTCATAGCCGGAGGCCTCCACCGTCAGGGTGGTGGACAGGTATTCGGCCGGCGTCATCTGGCAGGCCACGAACTGACGCCAGATCAGCTCATAGAGGCGTTCGGCATCACGCTCCATGCCGGCAAGATCACCGGCCTGACGCGTCACATCGGAAGGCCGGATGGCCTCGTGAGCCTCCTGAGCGCCCTCCTTGCTGCTGTAGCGGTTCGGCGACTCGGGAAGATAACGCTTGCCGTAGGACTCGCCAATATAGTCGCGCACACCGGCCACCGCTTCCTGCGAGAGGTTGGTGGAATCGGTACGCATGTAGGTGATGTAGCCGGCCTCGTAGAGGCGCTGGGCCAGCGTCATGGTCTTCTTGACCGAGAATCCCAGTCGACCGCTGGCAGCTTGCTGGAGGGTCGAGGTGATGAAGGGGGCGTTCGGTCTGGAGCGGGTCGGCTTGTCCTCCCGCGCCGTGACGGCCAGGCTGGCTCCACGAAGCGCCGCGATGCGTTCCAGGGTTTCGCTCTCGCTGGTCGGCCGGAAGGTCTTGCCATCCTGTCGCACCAGCTCGAAGCGCACCGTCTCGCCCTTGCCATCACTCGGCGACAGATCGGCATGAACGTCCCAGAACTCCTCGGGTACGAAAGCCCGGATCTCTCTCTCTCGCTCGACGATCAGGCGCATCGCGACCGACTGCACGCGACCGGCGGAGAGGCCACGGGCGATCTTGGCCCACAGCAGCGGCGAGAGCATGAAGCCCACGACCCGATCGAGAAAACGCCGCGCCTGCTGAGCCTCGACCCGCGGCATGTTCAACTGACCGGGATCCTCGAAGGCCTCATGAATGGCGTTCTTGGTGATCTCGTTGAACACCACGCGACGATAGCGGGACTCGTCGCCACCGATGGTTTCGCGCAGGTGCCAGGCGATGGCCTCACCCTCGCGGTCCAGATCGGTGGCCAGATAGACATGGTCGGCCTTGTCGGCCAGTTTCTTCAGCTCGGCGACCACCTTTTCCTTGCCGGGAAGGACCACATAATCGGCCTCCCAGCCATGATCCGGGTCGATGCCCATGCGCCGAATGAGCTGGTCGTGAGCCTTTCGCCTGCGATACTCGGCCTTTTCCTCGGCGGACATCTTGCGCGTCGCCGCCGCCTGACGGGCGCGTTCCTTGGGATCCGTGGCCGCCTTGCCCGAGCCGCTGGTCGGCAGGTCACGGATGTGCCCCACGCTCGACTTCACGATGTAGTCGTTGCCGAGATACTTGTTGATCGTCTTGGCCTTGGCCGGCGACTCGACGATGACCAGTGACTTGCCCATAGTGCTCCACAATGCTATTGACGCCAGCCTAGGCTCGCGCCGAACGGTTTCGGCCCACCATATTATCGGCGGTGAAAAATGCGCTTACCCTACCCCAGCGCTCGCCTTCACGCCAGTCGCGACCTATGAACCTAGTGCCCGCCACCTTTTCAACGAACCTCCGAAACAGGACACTAGCCCGAGGCCGAAGGAGACCACAAGCGAAGCCTGACATCGTTGTCAACGAAACGCCCCCGCCGGTGAGCCGGCGGGGGCGTTGGAGCAAGGCCCCGGAGATCAACCATCACGCTCCGGGGATGGGCCGGCTCGCCGCCTTCGTGCTCCCTTGGCGTCCGGTTGCGGCTTGGCCGACTCGAAGAGGCCGCGCACCCGCTCGAAGCGCGCTGCCGCATGCTCGGAAAGCTCTCCACTGGCCGCCAGCACATGGTCAATGTGCTCCAGATGCGCGTCGATCTGCTCGGCAGTCTGTCCCGACAATAGCGCCGGAATCGTGTTCAGGGCGGCATCGCGATCCTGCTTGAGGATGAAGAACTGGTCGCGTACCAGGTGCTTGAAATCGGCGAGCTGAATACCAGGCTCGAGCTCAGCCCGTGATGCACGCAGCCGCTTGAAGTTGCGCTCGTCACTGGCCGGCGCCCCCCCCAGCACATAGATCACCGAGCGCATTACCGCCTCGTGATCCCCCCCTTCTGCCATCCTGTCACGGGTGGACTGGCGCCGCTGCTCGATGAAGCGTCGATGCTCGGGTTCGGCACCGGGGCGACGACGCGGCGCCTGAGCATCACCATCCAGCCCCACCAGCGCCTGCAGCAAAGGTTGCCCATAGAACGCCAGGAAGCTCTGTTCGATGAGGCCGTCACGATACTGGCGCCAGGCGTCCAGGCCATGGGAGATGCCGGTGGACGCCACGCCTTCCATGGCACGGAAGACATTGTCGTCACCGACCGGATGGCGCTCGCGTCGCACTCGCTCGGCCATCACCGGGACCACTCCCATCATGGGGTTGCGATCCGACAGCAGCCGATAGCCCAGACGGTTCGGATGCATTCGCCGCATCCAGCGTGCCGACTCCGGCGTTGCCAGGGCCTTCACCCAGGGCTGCCAGAAAAGCCGGTAGAGTCCCAGATTGATCTCGGAAAGCCGCGCCACCGTGGCGAAACGCCGGTCATCGTCCGGACGGTGATGAACCTCGCGATCCAGCTCCTCGACGTCGCGGCGCTGAAACTCGAGCAGATAATCCCGCTCGATCAGTTCGGCGTCCGGGTGGCTCTCGGCCGGGGTCACCGTGGTTTCATAAAGCCCCGGCGGCAGGACATCGATATAGTCCATGTTGGCGGTGAACTCGGTGTGCTCGCGGCGCGACACGCTTCCCGAGACGAAGATACCGAGATGACCGGTGCTGTCGTGCAGGCAATAGACGATGGTCTGCTCGTTGGCGACGATGTCCTCGGTATCTTCATAGAGGTCCCGCACCCATCCCAGCGCCTGGGGTGGAGGCGTGATGTCGTCGCCCCGGGAACAGAACACCACTACCGGCGAGCGCAGGTTGCGCAGGTCGATGCGTCGCCCGTCCGAGGTCACCAGCTGGGCGGTGGACAGTCGGTTGCCGATGAACAGGTTATCGACGATATACTGAATCTCGTCGGCCCCCAGCACCACATGCCCACCCCACCAGCGTTCAAACTCCAGATAGCGATCGGCCTCGGTATCGACATCGGCATAGAGACGATACTGCTTGTCCCACCAGGTGTTGGCCGGATTGAGACGTTCGAAATTCTGCACCAGCCAGGCACCATCGAAGAGGCCGGCGCCCAGGTCGCCGAGCAGCGCGGTCATCCAGCTGCCGCCGACCAGCCCGCCGGTATAGCGCATCGGCGCGCGCCCCCGCTCGCCGGCCCAGTAGGATAAAGGCGCACCGGCGATCAGGATGGGACCGAACACATCGGGCTCCAGTGCCGCCGCCATCATGATCTGCCACCCGGCCTGGCAATTGCCCACCACCATGGGTTTCTCGGAAGTCTCGGGATGGCGTTCGATGACATGGTGCAGAAAGGCGACTTCCGCCTCGACCACATCCTCGACCTTCTGGCCCGGCTCGGGGAAAGGCAGAAAGCCGATGAAGTAGCAAGGATGCCCGGCGCGCAGTGCCACGCCCACCTCGCTGTCCGGCTTGAATCCCCCGATGCCGGGACCATGCCCGGCACGCGGATCGACCACCACAAAGGGCCGACTGAGCGGATCGATCTCGACTCCCTCCGGCGGCAGGATGCGCAGCAGCTCGTAGTTGACGGGGCGCGGCAGGTCACGCCCGTCGACCAATACTTCGGCCTCGAAACCGAGCACATTGGGCTTGGTCTTCTCGATATGCTCGAGATACTGATTGCCACGCTGACGCAGGACATCCAGGTAGAGCGTGCCGCGTTCCAGGGCATCGCCCCAGTATTCGCAGGCAGCACGACCGAAACCGAAAGGATCCAGCAGGGACATCGCCGTCGATGGCGAGGAAGGCATCATGGCATACATCGCGGGGCTCCAAGGCATGAGCCGGACCGGTACCGGCGGGCAACCCGGTTGCTGCAATGCAATATAGCGAATCCCGCGTCACAAGGGAAATCTCGACATGCGCCCTCCCGGGCTATCGCGGATCACCCTCTCCTCTCCGAGGGTGCTTACAATGTCACGAGCCAGTGGCTGGCCTGCTCCTCCCCCCACCATTCGGCCAGGACTCGCCTGGCACGCGCCTCGAGTTCGCCTGAATGACGCCCCCAGGCCAGCAGACGCGCCTCACCGGTCTGACCACACTGGTCGAGTCGTATGCCGGGGCCTCCGCTGAAAACGGCACTCGACGGCAGTTCGAACCGCCACAGGCGGGCCTGTCCGTCGAGCGACATTCGCGACTGACGCATCCGAAGCCTCTCACCGGCCAGCACGCGGAGCTGTTCGACCAGCGGGTCCAGCCCGAGCAAGGCCTCATCCAGCCCCTCATCACCGGTCGGGCCGGGCTTCATGTCCACGAAGCCGAGGCGATTACCCGCCACCTGGAAGCGTACCTCGACGAGCCCGACCACACCGAGACTGGCGACGCCTCGCGCCGCCAGCTCGCCCAGGTAACGATAACGCTCCATCGTCAACCACCCGAGCGGGGCCATGGCACCAGCCCCCCGACGCTGGCGGGGCGACAGGTACAGGACGCGCCCGAACCGGTCGGCCAGCAAGGACATCGCGATGATCTCGCCACCCTGGCCGAGCGTCGCCAGAGGAAGGCCGGCCTCACGCATTCGCTGGCGCATGAGTCGAGGATCCGCCATGGTCTCCAGCAACGCGGGCTCGCTGCCCAGAAAACGCAGTCCCAGATGCCGGCAGCGTTCGGCGATCGACACCTGCATGACAGCATCGCGCTCGCCAGGATGCAGGGCATCGCACCCTGCCGCCCGCGCTTCATCGATGAGCGTGGCCTCGCCGCCGAATGCAGCGACAGGTGTCATGCCTCGCTCGATGCAGGCCTGACGTATCCGTTGCGCGGCAACGCCGTGCCCCGCCACCAGCGGACAGGAAAACGGCGTGAAGCGTATGGGCATGGGCACTCCTGAATAGCCGTATATCGAGCCGCGATGCTAGCATGGCGGCCAGACAGACTGGACGCCTCCGCGTCCCGGCTCGATGGACGACGTCATGACTGCCCCCAAGCTGCTCAACCGCCTCACCTTCCGCCAGCTCCAGGTGTTCCGTGCCGTCTACGAGCGACAGTCCTACTCCCGGGCGGCAGAAGCTCTGGGGCTGACGCAGCCGGCGGTCAGCGCCCAGATTCGCCAGCTCGAACAGGCCCTGGGGCAACCCCTGTTCAAGTACGCCGGCCGCACCCTGCATGTACTGCCGGCGGCGGATGCCCTGGCCAGCTCGGCACACGCCATCTTCGAACAGGTCTCGCGACTGCAGATGAGTCTCTCCGACTTGGCCGGCACCATCAGCGGCGAGCTCAACCTGGCCGCCGTCTCGACGGCACAGTATGTGGTTCCCCACCTGCTCGCACGTTTCCGGGCTTACTATCCCAATGTCCAGATTCGCCTGCGGGTCTGCAATCGCGCCCAGGCCCTGACACGACTGGCCGAGCAGCGCGATGACCTGGTCATCATGGCGCGAGTCCCCGAAGACGATGACCTGGTATTCATGCCGATTCTCGACAATGAGATGATTCCCGTGGTCTGGCCCGGCCATCCGCTTCTCGAGGCCGAGCGACCTGGCCTGGAGGATCTGGCGCGCCACTATGTGCTGATGCGCGAACCCGGCTCCGGCGTCCGCGGTGCGCTGGAAGATCATGCCGCCGCCGAGGACGTCAACCTGGCTCATATCATCGAGATGGGGACCAATGAAGCCGTCAAGCAAGGTGTCATGGCGCAACTCGGCGTCGCCGTGCTGCCACGCCTGGCAGTCCGCCTGGAGCTCGAGGCCGGCCTGCTGAAACGGCTGGACCTCCCCGGTTTCCCGCTACGCCATTCCTGGTGCACCGTCTATCATCGCGAGCGTTTCCCCACACCGGTCACCGAACTCTTCCTGCGGTTCGTGCGCGACCATCTCGACGAGCTGCATGAACACTTCGCTGCAGAGCTCTCGCCGTTGCCCAGCCACGGCGTTGCCTGCCTGCCCGATACCGCACGGACGTGACCTGCCTGTCCAGATCAACGACGAATATGATAAGTTAGCGTCCAGAATGTATACACGCCATGCCCGACGCCGGCCGTCCCGCTTCGCTTTTTTGCGGACACCCCACGACCGCGTGGGCGTGACGCACAGCCGCCGAATGGAGAGGCTTGCAGATCATGAGCAACAGGACCGTCAAGCAGGTGTCCAGCGGTGAGAAGTACCGCAACGAGCACGGTGCCACCGCCATCAAGGACGGCATGAAACACCGCAGTCAGCAGGAGGACAGTCCCTCCCTCGGCCGCAAGCCGAAGTGGCTGCGTGCGCAGATTCCCGGCGGGGAACGCTTCGACGCCGTGAAGCGCAACGTCGACGAGCACCGGCTCAGCACCGTCTGCGCCGAGTCTCATTGCCCCAACATGGGCGAGTGCTGGAGCAACGGTACCGCCACCATCATGCTGATGGGCTCGGTGTGCACCCGCGCCTGCCGTTTCTGTGCCGTGGACACCGGCAACCCCAAGGGCTGGCTGGACCCCGAAGAGCCCGAGAATACGGCCAAGTCCGTCGAATTGATGGGCCTGCGCTACATCGTGCTGACCTCGGTGGACCGGGATGACCTTCATGATGGGGGGGCCACCCATTACGCCGACTGTATCCGTGCCATCAAGGCTCGCACACCCGAGGTCGCCGTCGAGGCCTTGACCCCGGACTTCGACGCCGATCCCGACGCCGTCGAGCGAGTCGTCGACTCCGGACTGGAAGTCTTCGCCCAGAACGTCGAGACCGTGGAGCGCCTGACGCATCGGGTCCGTGATCCACGAGCCGGTTACCGCAAGACCCTGGATGTGCTGGCCCATGCCAAGCGTCACCGTCCTGAGGTACTCACCAAGACGAGTCTGATGCTCGGCCTGGGCGAGACCGAAGAGGAAATCCTCCAGACCTTCGATGACCTGCGCGCCATCGGCGTCGACATCGTCACCCTGGGCCAGTATCTACGCCCCACCCGTAACCACCTGCCGGTGGAACGCTGGGTGACGCCCGACGAGTTCGAGCGCTATCGTCAACTGGGACTCGAGAAAGGCTTCATGGAAGTGCCATCGGGCCCGCTGGTGCGTTCCAGCTATCGTGCCGACCGGGTCTTCGAGAACAACAACCTGGGGCTCGAACTGGCCTCACCGGGCAAGGTGCCCGGCCAGTCGGAGCAAGAAGCGGACCCGAACTTGATCCCCACCCTGAACGTCGGCTGAGTCACGCGACGTCACCCGGCATGACGCAGGACGCCGGCCCCGCCACGGGGCCGGCGTCCTGCTTCCAGGTATCCCACGCTACAGGAACGTCAGCCCTTCTCAGGAGAAGCTCGATCAACGAAGGACAGCTCGCGACCAAGCTCCCGAGCCAGGCAATGGGCCAATCGTGTTGCCGCCGTCGGCACATCGGGCGCTTCGGAGACCAGATCGGCCACGCGCGTCATGGCCATGCCGGCATAGCCACAGGGATTGATGCGGTCGAAGGGCGAGAGGTCGCCGTCGACATTGAGGGCAACGCCATGGAAGCTGGCGCCGCGTCGAATTCGCAGACCCAATGAGGCGATCTTGGCCTCCCCCACATAGACGCCGGGGGCATCGGGCCGGGCACGCGCCTCCACGTTCAGATCGGCGAGCAACGCGATGACCGCCCGCTCCAGGCAATTGACCAGCTCGCGCACGCCGAGACCGGCGCGGCGCACATCCAGCAACGGATAGACGACGACCTGACCGGGGCCATGATAGGTCACCTGACCGCCACGATCGGTCTCCACCACCGGGATATCGCCGGGCATCAGCACATGTTCCGGCTTCCCCGCCCGCCCCTGGGTAAAGACCGGGTCATGTTCGACCAGCCAGAACTGATCCGGTGTCGAGGCATCGCGCTGATCGGTGAGCTCCCGCATCGCTCGCCAGACCGGCTCATAGGGGCGACGCCCCAGGCGGTGCACCTGAATGGCGTCCACGCTCAAACCACCATGTGCACGAGCCCGCTGGCCTTGAGCTCGGCGAACAGCGCCTGGAGCTGCGCTTCGCTGGTGGCCCGCATGGTCAACCGCACCGACTGGAAGCGTCCATTGCGGCTGTCCACCACCTGGATGCCCTTCGGATCGAAGGCGGGATCGTGGCGCGTGACCGTCTGACAGACCATGGCGACGAACGCCTCGTCGGCATCGCCCACTACCTTGATCGGATAGTCGCAGGGAAAGGTAATCTTCGGCGGCTCGCCCTTCGGGTCGGCCGCACTCGGTTGGCGCAAATCGCGCAGGGGCTTGTCGTTCATCCCGCACCTTGATGACAGTATCTACAGATATTCTACGCAACCCGCGGCCCCGCTACCAAACATGGGGCATCGAGCGCCCGGTGAGCCGAGCACTCCGGGTCCGAACGTTTCGTCAGTCGAAGAAGCCGCCCATCAGGTTGGCAAAGAAACGATGAACCTTGTCGATCAGGCGCTTGAAGAAACCACCCTCCTCGACGCTTTCCAGCGCCAGCAGATCACGCTTGCCGACGACTTCATCGCCCAGGCGCACCTCCATGGTACCGATGGTCTCGCCGGCCTCGATCGGGGCAGTCAGATCCTGTCGGATATCGAGCTTGGCGGTGAGTTCCTGGTTGCGATCCCGCGGAACCGTCATGAAGACATTCTTGTCGACGCCGATCTTCAGCTCGTCCTTGTCGCCCCCCCACACCCGGGACGTATTGAGTACCGCACCCTTGTCATAGAGCCTGAGGGTCTCGAAGTAGCGGAAACCATAGCTCAGCAGTTTCTGGCTCTCCTGGACTCGTGCCTCCGTGGAGTCGGTTCCCATCACCACCGAGATCAGACGCATGTCCTCCCGTTTGGCCGACGACACCAGGCAATAGCCTGCCGCCTCGGTCCAGCCGGTCTTCAGGCCGTCCACGCTGCTGTCGCGCCACAGCAGGCGGTTGCGGTTGGGCTGTTCGATACCGCCATAAGTGAACGCCTTCTGGCGATACATGCTGTAATGCTTGGGATAGTCGTTGATGATGTGGCGCGACAGCAACGCCAGGTCCCGGGCGGACGAATAATGATTCTCGTGCGGCAGGCCGGTGGGATTGACGAAGTGAGTGTTCTCCATGCCCAGCCGTGCCGCATGCTGGTTCATGATATCGGCGAAGGGCTCGGTGCCTCCCGCCAGATACTCGGCCATGGCCACGCTGGCGTCATTGCCGGACACGATGACGATACCGTGCAGCAGTTCACTGACCGGCACCCGATCACCAACCTCGATGAACATCTTCGAGCCACCGGTGCGCCAGGCCTTTTCACTGATGGGTACCTGGTCGTCGGGGGAAATGTTGCCCTTGTTGAGCTCACGCTCGACCAGATAGGCGGTCATCAATTTGGTCAGACTCGCCGGCGGCAGTCGCTCATCCGGATTGTGCTGGGCAATCACGCGCCCGCTGCCGGCATCCATCAGAATCCAGGAAGTGGCGGCCAGGCGCGGCGGCGCCGGAATCATGGTCTGCGGCTGAGGCTGCACCTGGGGCTCGGGAGACGGCGACGTCTCCTGGGCCTGGAGCGGCGCAGCGACCAGGGAACAGCATACCAGCAGGGCTGGCATCAACTGGCGGAAAGGGAACGAGCACGACACTTTCATGGATGGCAATCTCTTCGGGTGCATCACAGGATGATCATTGGTATGGCGCCACTCAATCGGCGCCGTTGACGACAAAGGCCTGGCCGAAACCGACGCGGCTCAACTGGCCACGCACGGGGTCGATCTGGTCGGCATGTTTCAGGGGACCGACCTGAACGCGGTAGAGTCCGGCGGCGCTGGCGATCCTGACCGGCCGGGACAAGGCCCCCTCCAGCCGTTCCTTGAGCGCTTCGGCATTATCCGCCGAGCCGAGTGCCGCCACCTGCAGGTAGACAGGCTCGGCGGCATCTCGTCCGCTATCCTGCGCGACAGGATCAGGCTCGGCGGTGCTGGGCGGCGTGGGCTGGCCTTTCTGGCGCGCCTGCCAGGCCTCGGGATTGATGGCCTCGACCCTGACACGGCCGGTCCCCCGATCGAGAATGTCAAGGCGGGAGGCGGCGGCGTAGGACAGGTCGATTTCCCGCTCGCTGTGGAAGGGCCCGCGATCATTGACCCTGACGATCACCGAACGCCCATTGTCGAGATTGGTGACCCGGGCATACGTCGGCAACGGCAGGGTACGATGCGCGGCACTCATCTTGTACATGTCATAGATCTCGCCGTTGGACGTGGCATAGCCATGAAACTTCTTGCCATACCAGGATGCCGTCCCCCGGCGCTCATAACCGCTGGCATCGGACATGACATGGTAGGTCTTGCCCCACACCTCATAACGGGACTTGTTGCCGGCCCGCGAGCGGGGTTCAGGGCGCGGCACGGCATCCGGCACTCGGCTGACATCCGGCGGTTGCTGAGGGTAGGCATCGCTGGACATCGCATAGCGCCCCCCGCCACTGCCTGCGGAGGCGCCGTCATCGGCGGCATCCTTCAGCGTACGATTGCCGCCATCGCTGGCACAACCGGCCAGCAGCAGGCCGGCACACAAGACACTCCACCAGGACTTCATGGACGCTCCTCGGACTCGCTGGCCGTCGCTTCGAACCAGTGTGTCGAGGTTCCACGTGCCTCGGCGATCGCCTCGGCGAGTTCGGTGACGGCCATGGCATACAGGTAACTATGGTTATAGCGGGTGATGACGTAGAAATTGTCGAGGCCGAGGCGGTAACGATAGTCGCCGTCGGCCAGCTTCAGGGCCAGGGGAATCACCCGTGCCTCCGACGGCAACCCCGACTCTGGCGTAATGCCGGCATCTCGCAGCTCACTCATCGAGACATAGGGCCGTTTCGCCTGATTGACATCGAGACCAGCAGGCGGCTCGTCCGGCCCTTCGGCGTCCAGGTAGATCGGGGCATCGCCCTGCCAGCGATGCTCGGCGAAATAGTTACCGACACTGCCGATGGCATCCACCGGGTTGGTCCAGAGGTTACGCGCGCCATCGCCATCGAAGTCCACGGCGTAGGCGCGATAACTGGTGGGAATGAACTGCGGATAGCCCATGGCACCGGCATAGGAGCCTTCTAGGTCGCCTGGATCGACATCCTGCTCGTAGGCGATTTCCAGAAAGGCGGCCAGCTCACCACGGAAGAAGTCGCCCCGGGAGCCATGATGAAAGGCCAGGGTCGACAGCGAGTCCAGCACGCGATGATCACCTGTCACCTCGCCATAGCGTGTCTCGACGCCAAGAATGGCGGCAATGATCTCAGGGGGAACCTGGTAGTCGCGTTGCGCGCGCTCGAAGGCATCCCGGTGCTGATCGATGAAACGCACCCCCTTGGCGACACGTTCCTCGTCCAGGAAGATATCGCGGTATTCGTGCCACACCAGGTGATATTCGGCCGCACCGGACATGGCGTCCAGCACCTCCTGACTGAAGTGCGCCTCGTTCATGGCGCCTTCCAGCCAGCTCCGGTCGACCCCCCGGGCGCCGACCTCGTCGACCAGCGCCTTGACGTCGCCATGGTGCGGGTCGAAGTCCCCGGCCGATGCCGCGGCACTGGCCAGCACCAGACACCCACTCGCCATCAGGATCCATCTTGCGCTCCGTGACACCCTCGTCATCGTTTCTTCTCCTTGAACCCTGAAAACCGCGCCTGCCCCGGCCGAAAGCCCCTGCACCCGTCGATTTTCAGGCACTAACGCGGCAACAGGCGACGATGCGAATGAATCGCCATGAGAATACCGAAACCGGCCAGCAAGGTCACGCTGGAGGTTCCACCGAAACTGACCAGCGGCAGGGGCACACCGACTACCGGCAGGATACCGCTCACCATGCCGATATTGACGAAGACATAGATGAAAAACGTCAGGATGATGCTCCCGGCCAGCAGGCGCCCGAAGGTTTCCTGCGCCGTACCCGCCAGCCATAGTCCCCGACAGACGATCAACAGATAGAGGAAGAGAAAGGCCAGCATGCCCACCAGGCCGAACTCTTCGCCCAGCACCGCCACGATGAAGTCGGTATGACGCTCGGGCAGGAACTCCAGCTGCGACTGGGTTCCATGCAACCACCCCTTCCCCCAGAGTCCCCCGCTACCCAGCGCGGTGGTCGACTGGATGATGTTCCAGCCGGCGCCGAGCGGATCGGTTTCGGGGGACAGGAAGGTCAGCACACGCTGGCGTTGATAGTCGTGCATGTTCATCCATAACAAGGGCAACGCGGCAGCCGCCAGGACGAGCAGACCGAAGATGACGCGCCAGGAAAGCCCCGCCAGAAGGATCGCGAAGATCGCCGCAGTGCCCACCAGCAAGGCGGTACCGAGATCGGGCTGACGCGCGATCAACAGCACCGGCACACCGATCAGCAGGGCACATACCGCCAGCTCTCGCCACTTCGGGGGCAATGGGCGGCGACTCAACCAGGCGGCGACCATCAACGGCATCGCCAGCTTCATCAACTCCGAAGGCTGAAAGCGTATCACGCCGGGGATCACCAGCCAGCGCTGTGCGCCCATGCCCATATCGCCCATGATTTCCACCGCCGCCAGCATCAGCACACCCACCAGGTAGGCGGGCAGCGCCCAGCGATACAGGGTAGCCGGCGAGAACTGTGCCACCACCACCATCACCGTCAACGCCACGCCGAAACGAAGTCCCTGGGCGATCACCATGTCGAGGCTCTGCCCACTGGCACTGTAGAGCACCACCAGGCCCGCCAGCATCAGCAGCAGCAACAGACCCAGCAGCCAGGGGTCCAGGTGGATACGCTCCCAAAGACTTCGCCGACGTGACATGCCGCTGCGCGGCGGACGAACCGGATGTCCGCGCATGCCCAGGGACAGATCGAACCTCGTCATCTCAGTCTCCTTGCGCCCCGGGGCGAGCGTCGGCTGCATCCCCTTCGGTCGTGTCGTCCGCACCGAGGCCCTGCCGCTCGAGCAACCAGAAATCGGTCATGGCGCGCGCCAACCCGGCGGCGTGACTGCTGCCGCCCCCGGCGTTCTCGACGATTACCGATACCGCGATCTGCGGATCCTCCACCGGTGCGAACGCCATGAACAGCGCATGGTCACGCAACCGTTCCTTGAGCTCGTCGGCGTTGTACTTCTCGTCCTGCCCCAACGAGAACACCTGGGCGGTACCCGACTTGCCCGCCATGCGATATTCCAGCCCCACACCGCTGCGACGTGCCGTTCCCTCATTGCCGGACATCACTTTTTCCATGCCCGAAAACACCCGATCCCACCAGTTTTCATTGTCGACCTGAATGTCCGGCGGCGTATCCGGCAGTTCGGTGGGCACCGACTGATCACCGACCTCGAGAGCCAGACGTGGCCTGACCCAGTGCCCGCGATTGGCCAGCACTGCCGTGGCAGTCGCCATCTGCAAGGGCGTGATCTGCAGATACCCCTGTCCGATACCGACCGACAAGGTTTCCCCCGGATACCAGGACTGGTTGAAGCGCTCCTTCTTCCAGTCACGGGACGGCAGCAGCGCCGAGCCCTGCCCATAGACGTCATAGGCACTACGTTGACCGAAACCGAAGCGCGACAGGTTGTCGTGGATACGATCGATGCCCAGGTCATGGGCCAGGGAGTAGAAATAAGTGTTGTTCGACACCGCCAGGGCGCGCTCGAGATCCACTCGGCCATGCCCCCAGCGCAACCAGTTGCGATAGCGCCGGTCATCGTTGGGCAACTGATAGTAGCCGGGGTCATAGATGGTCTCCTCCGGGGTGATCACGCCCTCGCGCAAGCCGGCCATGGCCATGAACGGCTTGATCGTCGAGCCGGCCGGATAACTGCCTCGACTGGCACGATTGAACAGCGGCAAGTCGAGATCCTGCTGCAAGGCACGATAGGACGACACATCGATGCCGGTGACGAACTGGTTGCTGTCGAACCCGGGCACCGACGCCATGGCCAGGATCTCACCGGTTTGCGGGGCAATGGCGACGATGGCGCCACGCCGTCCATCGAGCAGATCCACGGCCCGCTTCTGGAGCGGCTTGTCCAATGTCAGCGTCAGGTCCTTGCCGGGCACCGGGTCGGTATGATCCAGCTCTCTCAGGACACGACCTCGGGCGTTGGTCTCCACCTTGCGCAAGCCGGCCTGGCCATGCAGCTGTTCTTCGTAGAAACGTTCGACGCCGGTCTTGCCGATGAAATGGGTCCCGGCATAATTGCCGCTATCCAGATGTTCGAGCTCTTGGGTATTGATGCGACCGACATAGCCCAGTGCATGGGACATCAACTCGGCGTCCGGGTAATAGCGCAACAGCTGCGCCTCCACTTCGACCCCGGGCAGTCGATAACGATTCACGGCCAGGCGGGCGATCTGCTCTTCATCGAGATCGCTCATCAGCAGCGCTGGCTGGAAAGGCCGCTGTCGCTGGCGTGAGCGCGCGCGAAAGGCCTCGACTTCCTCCTCGGGCAGATCGAGCAGGTCGACCAGCAACGACAGGGTCTCGTCCAGGTCATCGACCCGTTCACGTACCAGCGTAAGATTGTAGGTGGGGCGATTCTCGGCCAGTAGCTGCCCATTGCGGTCATAGATGAGACCGCGGGTCGGCGGCAAGGGCTCGACACGCACCCGATTCTTTTCGGAGCGGGTGCTGAAGACCTCGTGCTGCACCACCTGCAGATAGAACAGGCGCCCGGCCAGCCCTCCGCTCAGCAGGATGACGACGACCGCGGCCAGCAATGCTCGCATGCGGAAGACGCGAAGCTCCTGTTCAGGGTTCTTCAGGGTGTCGCGTTGCTGACGCATGCTGGATGATGCCCCCGAGACGCTTGGGATCGCTCAACGGTGATAGGGATGGCCGACCATCAGGGTCCAGGCGCGGTATAGCTGCTCGGCCAGCAGGATTCGCACCAGGGGGTGCGGTAGGGTCAAGGGCGACAGTGACCAGCGCTGGTCGGCCTGTGCCGACAACGACGGCTCCAGGCCTTCCGGACCACCGACCAGCAGGGCCACATCGCGGCCCTCGAGGCGCCACTTTTCGGTCTGCTCGGCGAGCTGTTCGGTACTCCAGGCCTTGCCGCCCACTTCCAGTGCCACCCGATGTTCACCGCTCTTGAAGCGAGCACGGATACGCTCAGCCTCGAGGACCATGGCACGACGGGTATCGGCATTCTTGCCTCGTGCGCCGGGCGCAATCTCCTCGATCTCGAGGGCAAAATCCCGCGGCAGACGCTTGCGATACTCCTCGACACCCCGCGTCACCCAGTCCGGCATGCGAGTGCCCACCGCCAGCAGACGCACCCTCATGAAATGCCGTTCGCCTCTTCCTCCAGAGGTTCGAGACCGTCACTGGGGAGATCCGCCCACAGCCGCTCCAGGTCGTAGAGCTCCCGGGTCTCGGGCATCATCAGATGTACCACCACGTCACCCAGATCCACCAGCACCCACTCGGCACCGCTTTCTCCCTCGACACCGAGCGGCGGCATGCCACTGTCCTTGGCAGCCTGAATCAGGTTTTCGGCGAGCGCCGCAAGATGGCGATTGGACGTTCCACTGGCCACCACCATCAGCTCCGTCACGCTGGTCAACCGAGACACATCGAGCTGCACGATGTCCCGGGCCTTGAGTTCCTCCAGCGAGTCCATCACCAGAGTCTTGAGTGCGTCGATGTGCATACCCTTCGTATCAGCCCTCGTCAGCGGGGAAATCATCTCTTCATTGTACCGGCTCACGGCCAGCATGGCAGCGCCCCGGCAACCGAAAATGCACGAAATTCACGCCAAGCGTGCACGTCGCCTTCTCGACCGGCTCAACCATCGTCACGGTTCGTGTCACGATAGAGGCCATGCGCCACGACATGCGACTCCACTGCCTCGGGCAATAGATAGCGAACGCTGTCACCGCCTGCCAGCCGCCGTCTCACCTCGGTGGCGGAAATGGCCATGCGTGACGGCAGAGCCAGCCGAAGCAACCGGCCATGGGGTTCGGCCATCAGATCGGCGACCCCATCGACCTCGCGATCGCCCAGCAGTTCCTCGAGTGCTTCGGGAAGCGGTGCTTCGTGATCGGGTCGATCGACGACCACCAGATGCGCCAGTTCGAAGAGCCGGTGGGGATCGCGCCATTCGGGCAGTCGCATGAACGCATCGTGCCCCAGCGCCATGACCAGCCGCGCCTCGGGCCCATAGGTCTCGCGCAGCTCGGCCAGGGTGTCGGCGCTGTACGAGGGGCCATGACGGGAGAGCTCTCGCGCATCGGCCACGAGGCCCGGCGTATCACCGATGCCCAGGCGAAGCAGAGCCAGGCGATCCTCGGGCGCCACCCGGGGCGTGTCACGCAACGGCGAACGTGCCGCCGGCACCATGTGCACTCGGTCCAGCGCCAGCGCCTCGCGGAGCTCGACGGCGCTGCGCAGGTGGCCGAGATGCACCGGGTCGAAGGTCCCCCCCAGCATGGCGATACGCAGTGGCCGCTGCGCCTCAGCTGCGGATCTGACCATCACCGAACACCACGTACTTGCGGGTGGTCAGGCCCTCCAGCCCCACCGGGCCCCGGGCGTGCAGGCGATCGGTAGAAGTACCGATCTCGGCGCCCAGCCCATACTCGCCCCCATCGGCGAAGCGAGTCGACGCATTGACGATCACCGAGCTGGAATCGACCTCGGCCATGAAGCGCCGCGCGAGACCATAGTTCTCGGTGACGATGGCATCGGTATGGCGCGAACCGTAACGCTCGATATGCGCCATGGCCTCCTCGATGCCGTCGACCACGCGGATGGCCAGCACCGGTGCCAGGTATTCGGCCTCCCAGTCGGCCTCGCTGGCCGGGGTGACGTCAGCGCCGAGGATTTCCCGGGTCCGCTCGCAGCCCCTCAGTTCGACTTCGTGCTCGGCATAGGCCGCCGCCAGACGAGGCAACAGCGACACCGCCATGGAACCGTCGACCAGCAGGGTCTCCAGCGTATTGCAGGTTCCGTAGCGCTGGGTCTTGGCGTTGACGGCGATGGCCAGGGCCTTCTCGGGGTCGGCACTGGCCTCGATATAGACGTGACAGATACCCTCGAGGTGTTTGATCATCGGCACGCTGGCCTCACGCGTGATGCGCTCGATCAACGACTTGCCGCCGCGCGGAATGATCACGTCGACATACGCCGGCATGCTGATCAGACGCCCCACGGCGGCACGATCCGTGGTCGCCACCACCTGCACTGCCGCCAGCGGCAGCCCCGCCTCTTCGAGTCCAAGACGGATGCACGACGCGATGGCCGCATTGGACTCGCGGGCCTCGGACCCCCCGCGCAGGATGCAGGCATTGCCCGACTTGAGGCACAAGCTGGCCGCTTCCAGGGTGACGTTGGGGCGCGATTCGTAGATGATACCGATCACACCGAGCGGCACGCGCATCTGTCCGACCTGAATGCCGCTGGGCCGTGCACGCAGGCCATCGATCTCGCCGACCGGGTCCGGCAGCGCCGCGACCTGGGCGAGCCCGTCGATCATGCCATCCAGGCGGGCCTCGTCGAGCGCCAACCGATCGAGCAGTGCGGCGTCCAGGCCGTTGGTTCGCCCTCGCTCCAGGTCTCGGGCGTTGGCGGCCAGCACCTCGGCTCGCGCGGCCTCCAGATGGCGGGCCATGGCAGCCAGGGCCGCGTTCTTGGAGGCGGTATCGACGCGCCGCATGGCAGTAGCGGCATCGCGGGCACCTTGTCCGAGGCGCTGCATGTAGGCATCGACATCGTCGATGCCCCCGGCCTCGGCGGTGCCGATAACAGAGTGTGTGGCGTGCGCAGTCATGCCGTAGAGTATCTCCTGAAGGTGGACTGCCGCGGTGGCGGCCGCGCCCCTGGTACAAGTCGAATCGGGAAGGAGCCCATACTAAGTCACCATGCGGAGCAAGTACAAAACCGGTCTGTTGCGTATCAACCTGCTGGTCGCGTCGACACTCGTCGCCCTGCGCGCCGTCGCCGCCGATAACGCGGTCGATGCACTCCTGCTGTGGGCGATGGCGGCCTGGTTGGTGATCACCGGGGCGCGCCTGCGACTCGGCCATCGACATCTCATTGCCAGACTCTGGCAGCTCGTGCCGGGCCTGTTGCTGGCAGCCCTGCTCGGGTCGGCGCCGGAGCGCCACATCACCTGGCTCTGGGCCTGGCCCCTCCTGCTGATGTGGCCGCAGCCACCCTGGATGCTGCTGCTTCATGGCCTGCTGGCGGTCATGAGCTGGCATGCCCAGCACGACGCACTGGGCAGCGAACCGTGGTGGCTATCCGGACTATTGCTGGCTGGATTGATGTTCCTCGGCCTGTCGCATGCCCGTGCGCTTCAGGCTCGCCATCTTGCCACACGTCATCGCGCCAGACTGGTCGCCGGCTGGCCGCTCTGGCCACGCCCTCAGCTCGAACATGACCTGGACCGCGAGCGACGTCGCGCGACCCGCGAGTCGGCGCATGCCGAATTGCTGCTGTTGCGCCTGCCGCCGCGGCGCCTGTTGCCCCAGGCTGGCCGATTGCGCCATCACCTCCAGCGCTTCGAGAACGGTTATCGCATCGACCGACGCACCCTCGGCGTCCTGCTGATCAGCCGCGATGCCGAGCAGTCGGCACAACGCCGAGAGCGTCTGCTCGACGCCCTGGAGCCCCCGGTCACCGCCCGAGCCATTCCTTTACCCTGTCTGGTATCGCTGACCGACGAAGTGCACGCTCTGTCTCGCCAGACGCCCGCACGATGGATCAAGGAGAGCGCAACGCATGCATGATGCTGAGCCGAACCTCGCCCGACACCGGCCGCTCACTCTGGTGCTGACCATCGGCACCCTGCTGCTGCTGGGCCAGGCCCTGTGGTTCTACCTGATGGGCGAGTATCACCGCATGCCACCGCCGGCACTGCTGACGCCGGTCATGCTGATGGCCACCCTGCTCGCGCCGATGGGCGGCGATCATGCCCGTGCCGCCGCCTGCCTGGTCCTGGCCTGCGGCTTGCTGCTGATTGCCGTGGAGCTATCTCGCCCGACCGGCCTGCCATCTCTGTGGATCGGCCTGCCCCCGGTACTCGCCCTGCTGCTGCTTCCCCTGGCACCGGCCATGTTGCTCAATCTCGGCCTGACGCCGATCTGGATGGCACTGCTGGGTGCCCCTCGGCCCGATATCGATGTACTGCTGGCCTATCTTAGCCTGGTGACAGCCGCTGCCCTGGTGCCCTGGGGACGCCTCCGCCAGCAGGCATGGTTACGTGCCACCGACCCCGGCGACCCGGAATGCCGGGCGGTCAGTCCTGCGTATCTACGTGAACGACTGGCCGGCGAAATCGATCGGGCCGACCTGCTCGGCCAGCCCCTTGCCGTTCTGCTCTTCCACCTTCCCCAACTGGAGGTCGCGGATGAACAGTTCGGCGCCAAGGCTCGTCAGGCAGTGCTCGACGGCCTGTGCCAGACCGTTGCCGGGCGCTGTCGCGCCCATGACATCCTGGGCCGAGCCGAGGAAGATGTCTTCTGGCTGGTCATGCCGAACACGACCGAAAGTGGCGCCCTGTTGGTTCAGCAGCGACTGTCGAGAGCCCTCGAGCCGGTGGTGCTGGTGGAAACCGGGCCTCTGGAGACGCGTACCCGACTCGTCATGCGACATGAAGGGGAAGACGAATCATCGCTCGAACACCGGCTGCACACCGCCACTCGACGCCTGACGAACGCCCGGGATGCCTGACCCACGGAGACCCCCTTGAACCTGACCGACGCCCTCTATCAGCTCTCGCCCTCGCCGACCCTGCTGCTGCTGATCGTCGCCGCCATCGCCCTGGTGGAATCTCTGGCCCTGGTCGGCCTGCTAGTACCCGGCGTGGTCCTGATCACCGCCGCCGCCTCCATGGCCGGTCATCAGGAACTTTCCGTGACCCTGGTCATTCTTGCCGCCTTTCTCGGCGCCGTGGCCGGTGACGGCCTGAGTTTCTGGCTAGGCTATACCCAACGCGAAAGGGTCACCGCCCTCTGGCCCCTCTCGCGCCATCCAGAATGGCTCGCGCGGGGGGCGCGCTTCTTTCGGACACATGGCCCCTTCTCGGTCTTTCTGGGGCGCTTCGTCGGCCCAGTGCGCCCGGTCATTCCGCTGATCGCCGGCATGCTGCACATGCCGCCACGCACCTTTACCTGGGCCAACCTGATCTCGGCGGCCTTCTGGGCACCGGCCTATGTGCTGCCCGGTTATCTGCTCGGCCATGCCTGGCAGCGACTGCCAGGCCTGCCCGATGGGCTGAAGCCCTGGCTGGCCGGCCTCGGCGGCCTGGTCGTGGCCCTGGCCCTGATCTTTTCCTGGCTGCGTCATCAGACCTACCGTGACGGCCATGTCTATCGTGGCCTGGCCTGGCTGTCCCGGCGCCATGCAGCCGGACGCATGGCCTGGCGGCTCCTGGCCATTCAGCGTGACCGCGACCCGCCGCTGGCTTCCTGGCTATTGCTGCTGTCATCGCTTGCCGCCCTATCGGCCTGGACCCTGGCAGTCCTGCAGCACGATGGCCCGATGGCCATGGATCAACGCCTCAACGACCTGCTCTCGGCCATGTCGATGCCCGGTCTGGGCCGGGCCGGCCACATTCTCGCGGAGATCGGCGACATCATCGGCATCATCGCCCTGATCCTGCCCTGGACACTCTGGTGGCTGTGTCAGCGACGCTGGGACATCATCGGCCATTTCGGTGCCGGCCTGTTCGGCATTGCCGCGCTCAACACCCTGGGCAAGACGCTGATCGGCAGGGCCCGCCCGTTGACGCCGGAACACCTGACCGGCTCGATGTCCTATCCAAGTGCCCACACCTCCACCATCGTCGTTCTGCTCGGCATGGCCGCCGCCTTCATCGCTCGGGAACTCCCGGCGACGCAACGCTTCTGGGCCTACTGGGGAGCGATCGCCTTGGCCGTGCCCATGGCACTCTCCCGCCTGGTGATCGGCGTGCACTGGCTGAGCGATCTGATCGGCGGCGCCCTGCTGGGACTGGTGGTCTGCGCCCTGGTCCAGCTCGCCTGGCAACGCCACGAACGGCCCCGGCTCTCGCCCTGTCCCTGGTTGATACTGGGCACCGCCTCCCTCGCCCTCATCACCGCCCGAGTCGCCTGGCTGGGGCCGGCGTAAGCCGTAAGCCGTAAGCCGTAAGCCGTAAGCCGTAAGCCGTAAGCCGCGAGCATCGAGCCACGAGATTCGAAGGGCAACCCCAAGGCAGCGTATCTCGTATCTCGTATCTCGTATCTCGTATCTCGTAGCTCGTAGCTCGTAGCTCGTAGCTCGTAGCTCGTAGCTCGTAGCTCGTAGCTCGTAGGCAGCATACCCCCAGCCCTTTTCGGGTCCAGGGGGTTCTTACCGCTTATAGCTTAAGGCTTACAGCTCCGGGCGAAGCCCGGG
>NZ_JAVXUS010000020.1:55965-65663 GCF_032334135.1 Halomonas sp. I1 | reverse complement strand
TCGAAGCTCGAAGCTCGAAGCTCGAAGCTCGAAGCTCGAAGCTCGAAGCTCGAAGCTCGAAGCTCGAAGCTCGAAGGCAGCATAACCCCAGCCCTCTCGGACCAAAGGGTTACTTACAGCTTAAAGCTTACGGCTTACAGCTCCGGGCGACGCCCGGTCATTCCGGAATTCCGCCTCGCGTCAGGGCTACCGGGTCGAGCAGCCGCTCCAGCTCCTTGCGCGACAGGTCGGTCTGTTCCTCGGCGACCTCGATGATCGGCCGGCCGGCCTGATAGGCCTGCTTGGCGATGGCCGCGGCGGCGTTGTAGCCGATGACCGAGTTCAACGCCGTCACCAGGATCGGATTGCGCGAAAGTGGTTCGCGCAACTGGTCCTCACGTACCTTGAAGGTGGCTATCGCCCGATCGGCCAGCAGGCGCGAGGTATTGCTCATCAAGGTGATCGAGGTCAGCAAGTTGTTGGCAACCAGCGGCAGCATGACATTGAGCTGGAAGTTGCCGCTCTGACCGGCCACGGTCACCGCCGAATCCAGGCCGATGACCTGGGCCGCCGCCTGGGCGGCCGATTCGGGAATCACCGGATTGACCTTGCCCGGCATGATCGAGCTGCCTGGCTGCAATGCCTCGAGCTCGATCTCGCCCAGGCCGGCCAGTGGCCCGGAGTTCATCCAACGCAGGTCGTTGGCAATCTTCATCACCACGCAGGCCAGGCCGCGCAGCTGACCGGAAAGCTCCACGGCAGCATCCTGGGAACCGAGGCTGGCGAAGAAGCTGTCATTGGGCGTCAGCGTCAGTCCGGTACGCTGTCCGAGCTCCCGGGCCATGCGTTCGGCAAACTCGGGATGGGCATTGATGCCGGTCCCCACCGCCGTGCCCCCCTGGGCCAGCCGACACAGCCGTGTCATGGCACTGTCGATCCGTTCGATGGCCTGGGCCACCTGGCTCGACCAGCCGCCAAGTTCCTGGCTCATGCGTAGCGGCATGGCGTCCATCAGGTGAGTTCGACCCGTCTTGACCACCTCATCGAGCTCGGCGGCGCGGTTGTCGATCGTCTCGCGCAGGTGCACCAGTGCCGGACGCAACTCGCGGGTCACCTCCAGGGCCGCCGACAGATGCAGAGCCGTGGGAATCACGTCATTGCTCGACTGCCCCATGTTGACGTGATCGTTGGGGCCGACCTCGACACCTTCGGCGACCGCCAGGTGCGCGATCACCTCGTTGACGTTCATGTTGCTCGAGGTTCCCGAACCGGTCTGGAAGACATCCACCGGAAACTGGTCATCATGCTGGCCGTCGATCACGGCCTCGGCGGCCTCGACAATGGCCTCGGCACGCGGACCATCGAGGAGATCCAGATCATGATTGACACGCGCCGCGGCACGTTTGATGTGCGCGATGGCGTGAATGAAGGCCACCGGCATGGCCTGGCCGGATACCGGGAAGTTGTTCACCGCGCGTTGCGTCTGAGCGCCATAGAGAGCATCGGCCGGCACCTCCAGCTCACCCATGCTGTCACGCTCGATTCGCTTGTCACTCATTTCGCTTCCTCGTCGGCATGTTCTCCTCTCACCATGGCGATGCCGGGAAAAGCTTGCAAGGCGCTCATGAACGATTCCTGGTCGCAATACGAGAAAACCTTGAGCGCCGACGGCATGGACGCACCAGAACCGCCTTCCGGCTTTTTTGCATCTCGCATGTTGCAACGCACAAAATCGCCTGCTATTGTGCATTGCAACATACACGAGAAGGCATCGGCGGATCGCCCAGGCCTTCAACGAAGACCGACCCCAGGAGGGTTCAGACGATGCGCGATTTCAATACCCAGCAGTTCACCGAGCAGTTCGAGTCCCTGTTCTTCGGCCCGGCACGTGCCTATGCGTCGCTGTCCGTGGATTTCACCGAAAAGATGTTGCGCGCCCAGCTGGACGCTGGCCAGGCCTATACCGAAACCGGTATTTCCCAGCTCCGCTCTCTGCTCGACGTCAAGGATGCCGAGGGCCTGCGTTCCTACATGGAAGACCAGCAGAAGGTCGCCAAGGAACTGACCGAGCGTTTCAAGGGTGATGCAGAGAAAGTCGTCTCCCTGCAGCAGGACTTCGTCCAGCAGAGCCAGAAGCTGACCGACGCCAACGTCAAACAAGCTTCCGAGAGCGTCGAAAAGGCCACCCGCAAGGCCTGATCACCCGCTCTGAAGAGCACTTCGAGGGCCACCGCTACTGGCGGTGGCCCTTTTGCGTTAAGCTCTCCCCGCACACAGGGCCAATGCCAAGGAAGCACTGAACAAATAGACGAGCGGAGCAAAGGCTAGGCCCGTTCCCGACGGGCCATCGCATTTCCCACTTCCTTGTGGGTCATGCAAGGCGCCCGGAGCGCAAGAACCGGAGCCTATGCGGTATAGGTGAGGATTCTGAGCATCGCGTAACGCAGCAATTTGCACGCGCAGGCATTTGTGCAGTGTTTCCCCTAACGGGAGACGCTATATGCGACATTTCCTCCTGCCCCTTCTGCTGGGCATCGTTCTCGCGGGCTGTCAGGCCCTTCCGCCATCGGGTGGCACGCAACGTGACGACTCGGTCGACATCACCGATATCAGCGACGAGCCTGACCGCGATATCGGCCGCGTGGCTCGCCAGGTCGACTTTCCCGAAGACGAGTATGCCGCTCTCGAGAAGACCGGCAACGCCGCCCTCAGTGGCCGCCTGACCCTCGACACCGCGTCCGGCACCGTGATCGGCGCCGGCGAGACCGTCTCCGTGGCTCCGGTCACCACTTACTCCGCCGAGGCAGCCGAGCAGGCTCTGGCAGGCCGCGCAGTAGAGCGGGCAGACCCCAGAGCTCGTGCCTATACCCACACGACACGCACCGATGGCAATGGCTACTTCATGCTGCGAGGCCTGCCCGCCGGCAACTTCTATGTGTCGGGCAGCCTGGTCGACCCCACAAGCGACCAGCGCCGGATCGTCATTCACGAGGTGGGCCTGCGCAACGGGCAGCATCGCGAGATACAGCTGAAACGATGAGTCCACCGCCGATGGTCGATGGCGCCCCACCGGGCAGCGATCTACGCTGAGAATGGAGTCTCACACCAATACAGAGAAGGCGCCAACGGAGGAGGCAGGCAATGGACAATAGGGAAACCGGGGCCACACCCCGAGGTGTCAGCGACGGCATGCGTCTCGCGTGGCTGGCCGTCCCCCTGGCACTGACCCTGATGGCCCCCACCGCCCTGGCCGCATCACTGGAGGAGCTTCGCCAGCAGGGCAGTATTCGTGTTGCCGTGGCCAACGAAGTGCCCTACGGCTACCTGGATGACGAAGGCCAGGGCCAGGGCGCCGGCCCCGAGGTAGCACGCCACGTGCTCGATGAACTCGGCATCGACGATATCGAGTGGGTCGCCACCTCCTTCGGAGACCTGATTCCAGGCCTCGAGGAAGGACGTTTCGACATGGCGGCCGCCGAGATGGCCATTCGCCCCGAACGGTGTGAACGCGTGCTCTTCTCGGCACCCAACACCTCCTATGGGGAAGGACTGCTGGTCAGAGCCACCAATCCGATGGACATCCGCGACTACGCGGCGTTCGCGGAGCGTGACGATATCAAGGTCGCCGTCCTGCAGGGCGCGACCCAGGTCGATATCCTCCGGGCACTCGGCGTTCCCGATGAACGCATGACCGCCATCGAGACCAACGATGCGGCCATCGAGACGCTGCTGTCCGACCACGCCGACGCCTATGCCGGCACCGGGCTGACGGTCAGCCAGTTGGGCGAAAGAAGTCCGGACGTCGAAGTGGCGGAAGGCTTCGAGGACCCGAAGGTGAACGGCGAAATCGTGCGTAGCTGGGGCGGCTTCACCTTCCCCGCCGACGCCGAGACATTGCGGGATGCCTTCGATGAAGCGCTCACGGACTACCGCCACACCCGGGCATGGGAAGACATCCTGACCCGCCACGGCTTCACCCAGGATGACGTGCTCAACGCCTTCCGTTTCGAGACCGAATGGCTATGCACGGCGCGCGAATGAAGGGCCTACCAGCCCAGTGCCTGCTTGACGAAAGGGATGGTCAGCTTGCGCTGGGCCGATAGTGAGGCACGATCAAGCGTTTCCAGAACATCGAACAGTGCCTCCAGGCGCCTCGGCCCGCGGTGCAGAATATAACGGGCAACGTCGTCGGATAGTTGCATGCCTCGGCCCCTGGCACGCAACTGCAGGGCCGCCAGCCGCCCCGGGTCATCGAGCCCCGGGACGTGAAAGGTCATGCCCCAGGTCAAGCGTGAGGCCAGATCGGGCAAGGTGACCGCCAGTTGCCGAGGCGGTGCCGAAGCCGCAACGATCAGACGGCGTCCCTCGTCCCGCAACCGATTGAAGGCATGGAACAGCGCCTCTTCCCAACGCTTGCGGCCGACCACCCGCTCCAGGTCGTCGATGGCCACCAGGTCGAGCCGTTCCACTTCCTCGAGCATCAATGGCGGAAAGTGACCGAGTTCCTCGAGCGGCAGATAGAGGGCTCGCCGATCCTGATCGGACGCGGCATGGCAAGCCGCCTGCAGGAGATGACTGCGCCCCACGCCATCGGCGCCCCATAGATAGAGAAACGGCTCGCCACCTTCCTCCAGCTGATGCTTCAGGCATGCCACCAGGGTCGCACTGGGCCCCGGGTGAAAGTTGGCGAAGGTGGCATCGTCACGCAGTCCCACCCCCAGTGGCAACTGCGCGGGTGCTCGACTCATGGCGACTCCTCGTTGGAAGCTTGGCGATCAGCGTCATAGAGCGAACTGTTTTTATAGCGCTCATGCAGATAACGCAATACCACCATGACCATCGCCGCCACCGGCAACGCCAGCAGCACGCCGGTGAAGCCGAACAGCTGACCACCCGCCAGCACGGCGAAGATGACGGCAACCGGATGCAGACCGATCTTGTCGCCCAGCAGCTTGGGCTGCAGCACGATACTCTCGATGAACTGACCAAAGCCGAAGACGACCGCCACGCCCAGCAGCATCCATATTTCGCCGGATTGGAAGAAGGCGACCACTCCGGCCACCGAGATGCCGACGATCACGCCGAGATAGGGCACGATGCTCGCCAGCCCCGACAGCAGACCGATCAGCAACCCGAACTTCACGCCAAGCAGGGTCAGGCCGATGGCATAGATGACGCCGAGGCACAGCATGACGATCAATTGACCGCGCAGGAACGCCGAGAGGACTTCATCGCATTCTCCGGCCAGGCGTACCGCCGTCGGCTCCCAGCGGCGAGGCAGCGACCCTCGCACCTTGGCCACCAGATCATCCCAATCCAGCAACAAGTAGAAGGTGACCACCGGTATCAGGGCCAGATTGCCGACCATTGCGACCAGTGCCAGCCCCGACTTCGACACCTTGGCCAACAGGGTCGCGGCGAAGGTGCCGGTTTCCTTCCAGTTATCGACCAGCGCTTGCCGCATCTGATCGACATCGGTACTCAGGTCCATGCCGGTCATCGACTGGACCCACGGCACCACCGTGCTCTGCACCCATCCCAGGATCGCGGGCAGCGACTCGATCAGCTGGCCCAGCTGCCGGCCCAGGACCGGGATGACGAGCACCAGGCTCGTGACGATGACCAGCGTCAACAACAGGAACACCAGCGACACCGAAAGCCGCCGCGAAAGCCCCTTCTCCTCAAGCCGGTCGGCCAGAGGGTCGCCCAGGTAGGCCAGTACCATGCTGACGAAAAATGGCATCAGCACCGGTTCGATACTGATGAAGAACCACAACCCCAGTGCCGCCAGTATGGCCGCGATCCAGCCTTGTCTACGCATCCTGCTCTCCCTGTGCGATGCCCCGTGTGGCGGTGCGTGCCACGCTACGTGATGCTACAATCTGCGCCCGATCTTGCCCACCGCGGCGTCCTTGCGCCACTTTGATGGCCAAGGCACCAGGGCGCGCCTTCGACAGCAATGTTCATACAGGACAGGCCATGACCGACTCCACCAAGCGCCCGAGCGGCGCCTCGCTCAGCTACAAGGACGCCGGTGTCGACATCGACGCCGGTAATGCCCTGGTCGACCGCATCAAGGGCGTTGCTCGTCGCACGACACGTCCCGAAGTGATGGGTGGCCTGGGCGGCTTCGGCGCTCTGTGCCAGCTCCCCGCCGGCTACCGTGAGCCTGTTCTGGTCTCCGGCACCGACGGTGTGGGCACCAAGCTGCGCCTGGCCATGGACCTCGGTCGTCACGACACCATCGGTATTGATCTGGTGGCCATGTGCGTCAACGACCTGGTGGTCGCTGGCGCCGAGCCCCTGATGTTCCTTGACTACTATGCCACGGGCAAGCTGGATGTCGACATCGCGGCGGACGTCGTGACCGGCATCGGTCAGGGCTGCGAACAGGCTGGCTGCGCTCTGGTCGGTGGCGAGACGGCCGAAATGCCCGGCATGTACGAGGGCAGTGACTACGACCTGGCCGGCTTCTGCGTCGGCGTGGTCGAGAAAGACGAGATTCTCGACGGCCAGAAAGTCGCCGAAGGCGACGTGCTATTGGGCATGGCCTCGTCCGGGCCGCACTCCAACGGCTACTCGCTGATCCGCAAGATCCTCGAGCTCAGCGAGGTCTCACTGGATACCGCCATCGACGGTCGCTCCCTGGGCGATGCACTGATGGCCCCGACCCGTATCTACGTCAAACCACTGCTGTCCCTGCTCAAGGAGACCGACATTCCGGTCCACGCCCTGTCGCATATCACCGGGGGTGGCCTGCTCGAGAATCTGCCTCGGGTCTTGCCAGAAGGTGCCGCCGCCCGCATCGACACGGCCAACTGGCAGCGTCCGGCCGTCTTCGACTGGCTCAAGATCCAGGGCAATGTCGACGAACACGAGATGCATCGCGTCCTCAACTGCGGCATCGGCATGGTACTGGTCGTGCCCGCGGACCGTGCCGACCAGGCCCGCGCCCACCTCCAGGCCCTGGGCGAGACGGTACACCGCATCGGAGAGATCGTCCCGCGGGGCGAGGGCGATGACGTGGTCCGACTGGAGAACCTGACCGAATGAGCGAGACCGATTACCCGAGCGACACCCTTCAGGATTTCACTCCCGAACCCGCCGAGGCACGGCGGGTCGTGGTGCTGATTTCCGGCAACGGCAGCAACCTCCAGGCGCTGATCGAGGCACAGGAGCACGACCGCCTCGGCGGCGAGATCGTGGCGGTGGTCTCCAACCAGGCCGATGCCTACGGCCTCAAGCGCGCTCGCGATGCCGGCATCGATGCCGTGGCCCTGCCCCATCGGGAGTACGAGAGTCGCGAGGCCTTCGACGGCGCACTGATCAAGGTCATCGAGCGCCATGAGCCCGACCTCGTGGTGCTGGCCGGCTTCATGCGCATTCTCACTCCGCGCTTCGTCCAGCGCTTCCTCGGCCGGATGCTCAACATCCACCCTTCGCTGCTGCCGGCTTACCAGGGACTGCACACTCACGCCCGAGCCCTCGCCGACGGCACGACCCAGCACGGTTGCAGTGTGCACTTCGTCACCGAGGAACTGGATGGCGGCCCCGTGGCACTCCAGGCCGAGGTACGAATAGAGGACGCGGACTCCGAGCAGACCCTGAAGGACAAGGTGCAGGCACGCGAACACCTGATCCTGCCCATCGCCGTGAACTGGTTTCTCGAAGGGCGTCTCAAGCTGGCAGGTGACGCCGCCGCCATGGACAACACCCCACTGCCACCGACCGGCATGCGTCTCTCGCACGACGACGCCGCCGAGGAACTGGACGAGGATGCGGAGCTGTAAGCTGTAAGATCAGCGTAAATTCAGTAACATACAAGACAACCCCGCCGGATTACGGCGGGGTTGTCTCTTCTTACAGCTTAAGGCTTATCGCTCCGGCCGAAGGCCGGGTCAGGTTCGGGGGAGCGTCACCCCTCGCTGCCCCATGTACTTGCCAGCCCGATCCTTGTAGGAAGTCGCGCAGACCTCGTCGGACTCCAGAAACAACATCTGGGCCACGCCCTCATTGGCATAGATCTTGGCCGGCAGGTTGGTGGTATTGGAGAATTCCAGGGTGACATGCCCTTCCCACTCCGGTTCGAGCGGTGTCACATTGACGATGATGCCACAACGCGCATACGTCGACTTGCCGAGGCAGATGGTCAGAACGCTACGGGGAATACGGAAGTATTCGACGGTACGCGCCAGGGCAAAGGAGTTCGGCGGAATCACGCAGACATCCCCCTTGATGTCGACGAAGCTCTTTTCGTCGAATCCCTTGGGGTCAACCACCGCCGAGTGAATGTTGGTGAACACCTTGAACTCGTCGGCACAGCGGACATCGTATCCATAGCTGGACGTCCCGTAGGAGATCACCCGCCGCTCATTCACATAACGCACCTGATCGGCCTCGAAGGGCTCGATCATGCCCTCCTGCTCGGCCATGCGACGGATCCAGTGGTCGGATTTGATGCTCATGGGGTCGTCCTGATGGGTCGAAACAAGGCCCGACATGATAGCGGCCACGACGCGAGCCGTCACGGCTCATCGGCACGTCATTATTCGCTGAACGAGATTTCCGGCCCCTCGTCGGTCGGCCCACCGAGCTGCTCGGCCACCTGACGCGCCATATCCCGGAAGGTGCCTGTCACCTCGCCATCGGGGTCGGCCACGACGGTCGGGCTGCCGCCATCGGCCTGTTCGCGAATCGCCAGGGTCAGCGGCAGGCGGCCCAGCAGGCGGGTATCGTACTCCGCCGCGATGCGTTCGCCACCGCCTTCCCCGAAGATCGGTTCGCTGTGGCCACAATTCGAGCAGACGTGCAGGCTCATGTTTTCCACCACACCAAGAGTGGGGACATTGACCTTGCGGAACATCTCGATGCCCTTTCGGGCGTCCAGCAACGCGATGTCCTGAGGGGTGGTCACGATCACGGCACCATCCACCGGCACCTTCTGCGCCAGCGTCAGCTGGATATCACCGGTGCCGGGCGGCATGTCGATGAACAGGACATCCAGATCATCCCATACCGTCTGGGTCAACAACTGCTGGAAGGCGCCGGCGACCATCGGGCCACGCCACACCGTCGGCTCACGGACATCGATCATGAACGCCATGGACATCGCCTGCAGGCCATGAGCCTCCAGCGGCTTGAGGCGATTCTCTCCGGCGGATGCGGGCCTCGTCCCTTCAGCGACACCCAGCATGCGAGCCTGGCTGGGCCCATGGATATCAGCGTCCAGAATGCCGACGCGATACCCCTCGGTGGCCATGGCCAGAGCCAGGTTGGCGGTGACGGTGGACTTGCCGACGCCCCCCTTGCCGGACGCCACGGCGACGATATGCTTGACCCCTTCGATCACGACTCGCTCCTTTTACGCTTGGGGCCGACCGTACGGTCGGGTGATGCCAGTATACCTGTCCCCTCACCGCGTGATGCAACGTCGAGCATGCCCATGAACGACGAAGGACGCGCCAAGGCGCGTCCTTCTCTCGACGATACGACAGGATTCAGACTTCCTGAGCCTTCTCGTCCTGATTCGACTCGGAAGATGACGGATCTTCCGTCTTCTCCGGCTCGGACGGCTCATCATCGCTCGCCTCAGCGGACGGCGCCGTTTTCTCGCCGCCCTGAGACTCGGACGCTTCACTCTCGGATGCGTCGGTGGACGATGCGGCTTCCTCGCCGCCCTGCGACTCGGACGATTCACCCTCGGATGCGTCGGTGGAACG
>NZ_JAVXUS010000020.1:26772-55872 GCF_032334135.1 Halomonas sp. I1 | reverse complement strand
ACCCTCGGATGCGTCGGTGGACGATGCGGCTTCCTCGCCGCCCTGCGACTCGGACGATTCACCCTCGGATGCGTCGGTGGCCGGCGCTGCTTCCTCGCCGCCCTGAGACTCGGACGCTTCACTCTCGGATGCTTCAGTGGACGATGCGGCTTCCTCGCCGCCCTGAGACTCGGTCGCTTCACTCTCGCTCGCGTCGGTGGACGACGCCGCTTTCTCGCTGCCAGTTTCCGAACGAGCCTGCTCACCGTCATCGGCCTCATTGGCCGGAGTCACTTCAGCGTCGAGGTTGGCCAGGGCATCGCGCCAACCGGCCAGCTCGCTCTTCAGCTCTGCCAACTGCTGGCTGCGCGCCTCGACCTTGCTGTCGAGCCCCGCGAGCTCCTCACGCCCTTCCTGAAGCTTGGTCTTCAGCGCTTCCAGCTTGCTGCTGGCGTCGTCACGCTGAGCCTGCAGCTGCTGATGCTCCTCGCGCAACGGCTCCAGGGACGCTTCCAGCTCACCGCTCTGCTGCTCGAGTTCGGCGACCTGTTCAGCCAGATTTTCCCGTTGCTGCTCAGCCTGCTGACGGGCGTCCACGGCCTCGTCGCGAGCCGCCAGGGCCTCGTCACGAGCCTGTGACGCCTCTTCCGCCTGTTGCCGGGTTTCCTCCAGCGAGGCTTGGCGCTCCTCGAGCCGCTGCTCGGCCTCGGACACCTTGGATTGCAGAGGCTCGAGGGCGGCATTGGCTTCCTCGAGTTGTGTTCTGGCCTGCTCGACGTCGGCGGTAACGCTCTCCAGCTCTGCCTCGGCGGCCTGACGCTGCTGTTCGAGCTCGTCGGTACGCGCTTGAAGTGCCTCGACCTCGGATTGCGCTGCCTCCTGTTCGGCCACCTGGCTCTTGAGGGTCTCGTTCTCGGTCTGAAGCGCTTCCAGTCGTGATTGCAGTGAGCGGCGCGCCTCATTGCTGGAACTGACGCTGGATTGGGCGAACAATGCCCAGACCACGGCCACCACGGCCACGGCGGCCAGCACCCTGACACGGTTGTCCTGAAAAAGCTGTCGCATGGAACTGTCTGACATCGGCTTTCTCCCCCGACATGGGTCGATGTGTATGGCATTGGCCCTTCCCGGGCCATGCGCGATGGGTCGATTCAGCATACACCCTGGGGCGCCTCTTGGCGTCAACTCTTCGCCAACACCGGATAACGTCCTTGTGCATGGACGGATATCCTGGCGCGCCATGCGGCAATTGACGCGAATCGCGTCGGACAGCGTATCATGCCAGGAGATCCTCGACCGGCTTGCCCATGTCCGACTCCCCGACATTCCCGCCCAGCCGACGCTACCTCTCCACGCTCGCCAGCCGAGTGGCTCGCTTCGCCTGGCGCGTCCTGGCCACCTTCCTGCGCAATCGCGGCATCCTGCTGGCGGGCGGTGTCGGCTACAACGTCCTGCTGTCGATCGTGCCCTTGTTCGCCCTGCTGGTCGTGTTGCTGGCAGGCGTGGTGGACGAGCAGCAACTGATGGGGGTGCTGGCCGTCCAGGTCCGCCACCTCACCCCCGCCTATGCCGAAGTGGTGCTCGATGCGGTGCGCTCGCTGCTCGACTCGCGTGATGCCATCGGCATCCTCGGCATCCCGGTACTGCTGGTCTTCAGTTCCTTCGCCTTCCGCATGCTCGAGGATGCCCTGGCGATCATCTTCCATGCCTCGGATACCCATGCCGATCGTTCGGTATGGGTGTCGGTGTTGATGCCCTATGCCTTCATGCTGGTGCTGGGGGCCGGTCTGTTGAGCCTGACGCTCATGGTCAGCCTGGCCAACACCGTCAATACGGTCTGGATGGCACTGCTCGGGCGTGAGCTGCCGTTTTCGGGCCTCTCCGGCCCGATGCTCAACCTGACCAGTTTCGTCGGGGTCTTCCTGCTGTTCAGCGCCATCTACAAGGTCATGCCGGTCGTCCGGATCGCCCTGCACCGCGCCCTGATCGGCGGCTTCGTCGCTGCGCTGCTCTGGGAAGGCGCCCGCGCACTGCTGGTCTTCTATTTCACCAACCTTTCCTTCGTCAACGCCGTCTACGGCTCCCTGGCGACATTGATCGTGATCCTGCTGATCCTGGAAGTGGGTGCCATCATCCTGCTGCTTGGTGCTCAGGTCATCGCCGAACTGGAACGCAACACTCGCCTGGGCCTGGCCTGGCACATCGATTCCCGTCACCAGGCCGTCACCCACGTGGACTGACCGTCCCGACATGCCGCTCAGAACGTGGACAGCCCGCTGGCCTCCATCAATCGATACCGCCACCAGGCCATGGCGCCCACATCATCGGCCTCGGTGTATTCACGACTGGTGGTGCGCGCCGGGGTCGAGTGCCACTGTCGCTCGACATGGTCGATGGCATCGGCCAGGGCCGGCTGCGCCGCCGGTCCCGTCAGGCGTACGCTGGTCTCCAGATTGAGATTGTCCAGGTTCCGGCGCGTGTAGTTGGCCGATCCCAGGATCATCGACGCCTCGTCTCCCGCCGCGGCTCGATGGAGCAGCAACTTGGTGTGGCACTGCTCGCCCCGGGTAACGCACCAGCGCACTTCGACATCGGCCACCTCCAGTTCCTCGGCCACCGGACGATTGGGAATGCCCCCCTTCTCGATGCCGAAGGCCTCGCGATTGGCATCGAGCAGCACGCGCACCGTCACGCCGCGCCGACGTGCCTCGATCATCGATTCGATCAAGGGCCGATGCGACAGATAGAAGACCGCGACATCCAGACGATCACCGGGCACCGCGTCGCGAACCATCTGCAGCAACGCATCGCGAATCGCCCCTTCGGTCAGTACCCGCAAGGTCGCACCCTCGGGCTCGCTGGACGGTGCTGGCGACGGCGGGCCAGGCAGGGTCACGCCGGCCCAGGCTGCCACCGGACGTTCGGAAGCCAGCAGGTCGAGTGCCGCCGCCCCCTCGAAACGCAGGGCCAGGTTATCGTGCAGGCTGCTCGCGTCATGGGGGTTGGCGGAAGTCACCAGCCCCGCCCAGTCATCGCCCTGATCCACCACCAGCGTCTTGCGGTGGTTGGCACGGAAGTTGAGCAGCGCCAGATAGCTGCGCAAGGTCACGCGCCCCGGCCCCATCGCGTTGGGCAACCAGCCACTTTCGGGATTGTTGCCCAGCCGGTCGAGCCCCAGGTGCCAGATACCGGACCAGAGCGGATTGGACGCACGCAGCCTGTCCAGATCGGTCATCACGACCTTGATGCCCGCCTTGCGCAGCCGCTCGAGATGCTCAAGCGCCAAGCCGCCGTACAGGGTGTTCAGCGGGTCGGTGATCACCACCGCCTCGAGGTCTGGATAACGGGAACGCTGCTCGACTAGCGCATCGGCGAGGCGAGACGAGAGCGGCACGAAATCGTCATTTCCCGCTGCTTCGCCCGCGAAGTCGTTGAACAGGAACATGTCCATCACGATCAGGCGGCGAGCCTGACCGATCATCGCCAGCACTTCGTCGAATATCGCCTGGTCGAGATGCCGCTGCCCCGAATCGTCATACCAGGTCTCGTCGACGAGCAGACGCGCCTCGACGACGCGCCGTTCGGGATGCGCCAACCCGATGCCCTCCGGCAGCGGCTTGTAACGCTGCCAGGCAGCCATGCTCCCCCACAGCGCCATCGCGATAGCCAGAACTCCCCATAACCACATGGACGTGCCGCCTCCCTGGCGGGTGTTTCCGAGTCTCGGCATGCCGTCGCTCCCGGCTGATGGTGGCCCGATTCCGTGGCCATGCCGAGCAGCATACCGGCTTGTCATCCAGCGTGCAGGTTTCGACGTCCACCCTCTCAGAGGGTGTTTACAAAAGTCACGAGCGACGGCCAGACAAGGCGAAATTAGGCGAGAATGCGGAGTTTATCCGTACTAAATGAGCATTTCGAGCCGAATTTCAACGCAGTATGGTCGAGCGCAGTAATTTGTAAACACCCTCTCAGGACAAGGCGAAGAAGGCACCGATCGCCGCAATCGCCGCACCGACGACACGCAGCGGACGGCTCTCGCGGGCCTGCAGCCAGCCACCGGCCAATCGCGCCGTCAGGGTAATCGCCAATGTCGCCAGACTGAAGCCCGCCAGATAGGTGACCAGCGAGGCGCCATGCGGCATCTCGGTGCCATGGGCATGGCCGTGGAAGAGCATGAAGCCCACCACCAGAAGGCCACCCAGCAAGCCAGGCAGGCGTGCCAGCGTCGCGACCAGCACCCCGGCCAGCAGCACCGACAGCGCGATGGCGCTTTCCACCCCGGGTAGACCGACACCGACGACGGCCAGTCCCGCACCGATGATCATGCCGCCCACCGCGAGACAGGGCACGGCCAGGCGGAGTCGACGCGACTGACCGAGGCTCCACAGGCCGATGGCGGCCATCGCCAGCAGATGATCGGGACCGAACAGCGGATGTACCAGACCGGCCATGAAACCACCCTGTTCGGCGCCATGGCCGGGGTGTGCCATGGCCAGGCCGGACATCAGGAGCAGGCCGGGAACGACGAGCCAGAAACGGAAATAAGGCAGAGGGGGCATGGTGATCTCCTTGTCGTGATCGAGGGTCGATCGGTGGCAGTTCAGGAACGCGTGTCGAGCCGGTCGGGCAACATGCCGCGCTCGACGAGAAAGTCGACAATGGTGTCCAGACCCACGCCGTCGTGCAGGTTGGTGAACACGAAAGGCCGCTCGCCACGCATCATGGCCGCGTCGCGCTCCATGACCTCGAGGGACGCATGAACCTGTTCGGCAATATCGATCTTGTTGATGATCAACAGGTCGGACTTGGTGATGCCCGGTCCGCCCTTGCGCGGAATCTTGTCGCCGGCCGACACGTCGATCACGTAGAGCGTCAGATCGGAAAGCTCCGGGCTGAAGGTCGCCGACAGGTTGTCGCCGCCGGATTCGACCAGCACCAGCTCGAGTCCCGGATGGCGGGCCTGGAGATCATCGATGGCGGCGAGGTTCATCGAGGCATCCTCGCGAATCGCGGTGTGCGGACAGCCCCCGGTCTCGACCCCGAGGATCCGATCGGCGGGCAGCGCCTGATGATGCGTCAGGAAATCGGCATCCTCGCGGGTATAGATATCGTTGGTCACCACGGCGATATCGTAGCGCTCGCGCAGCGCCAGACAGAGCTGCTTGAGCAGCGCCGTCTTGCCGGAGCCCACCGGACCACCAACGCCTACACGAAGGCAATGTTTCATCTCATTTTCTCCTTGGCCGTCAGGGCGGCTCTGTCAGGTTTGCGGTGCAGTCAGGCCAGCCGCTGCCGCATCCATCTCACGTGGCCGCTGGCGACTCGGTCGAGGCGACGCGGTCGATCTTCAGGGAGGAAGATCGAGGAAAGCCGGCACAGGGCGGTGCCGTCTTTCCGACCGCAGGAGACCGAGCGAGGCGCCAGGGTTTCGGACGCGGGGCGTGGTGAGCGCAGTGCGCTGGCCTGGCGGCTTCGATCTGTCAACTTCGAAACAACCGCGAATACTGGGTCTCGTGCAGGGCACTGGCGAGCGCCAGGCCGGGCAATGCCGGCCCCAGGTCGTCGTCCGGCAACCTCGATGCGGCCTCGACTGCGTCGGCGAGCACCGGCCGCGTGCGCTCGATGATGCGCTGGGCCGAGGTCTGCCCCAACGGCAATGCCTTGCAGGCCACCGCCAGCTGGTTCTCGAGCCAGGCCCAGGCGAAGCCCAGCAACGCTTCTTCTTCGTCGATACCGCGTCGCCAGGCGGCCAGGCCGAACATCACCACATAGCCCGGGGACTCGGGCAGCCTCGGCGTCGTCGGCAAGAGCGCCAGGTTGCCCAGCAGTCTCACCAGCGCCGCCCCCAGGCGACGCTCCTCCTCGAGTAACTCCCGAGTCTCGCGATTGGCCTGGAGCCAGTCGTTCCAATACGTCAATGACGCCGCGTCGCTGGCCTCCCAAGCCCGCATGACACGGGCCAGTACCGGCAGGTCGCAGCGTGTCAGGCCATCATCGAGTACACCCTGCACCCAGGCCTCGAGACTCCTTTCGTCACTGACCCAACCGAGCTCGAAGGCGCTCTCCAGCCCCTGCGACCAGGCAAAGGCGCCGATCGGCAAGGCCGGGCTGACCAGCTGCAGCAAGCCCGTCAGTGCCAGCGGGTCGCGATGACTCGGATTCGTCTCAGTGGGCATGATCATGGCCATGATGTTCCACCGCGCCATAGGCCCCGGGCTCGGGATCGAACGGCGCCTCGTGATGCTCGAGTCGAGCGCCCAGCCGGCTCGCCAGGTCTTCCAGGACATGATCCGGCGCAAAGCGCACCCAGCCATGGTGCTCATCGCCGCCGATTGCCAGGGTCACGTGTCGGTTGCCCAGGTGATAGCACAGTCGGGCCAGTGGCAGGCCGGCCGGCACATGGGCGGTCACCACCGGCTCACCGGCGGCGCGCACGGCAATCACGTCCCCCTCTTCGGTGCCCAGCCCCTCGCCATCACGAAGCACCGGGCCGCGCTCCAGGAACACCCCCAACTCCCGCCCGGCATCGCTCGTTGCCTTGAAGCGGCCCCGCACGCGCCGCTCATAGGGCAGCGTCAGGGTATCGGAGGCCTGGCCCACCACGATGGGCCCCAGGCGTTCGGTCAGTTTCAACATCGTCTACCTCAGTCTCGAGCCGCTCGTGGCTCAGAACAAATGATAGCGCTGGGCCAGCGGCAGCTCGGTGGCCGGCTCGCAGGTCAGCAGCTCACCGTCGGCCCGCACTTCGTAGGTCTGTGGATCGACCTCGAGCCGTGGACAAGCCTCGTTCAGCTTCATGTGGCGCTTGCGTATGCCTCGCACGTCACGACATGCCGATAACGGACTGATCAGCCCCAGTTGCTCGCCAACCCCGGCATCGAAGGCCGCCTGGCTGACGAACGATACCCGCGTGTGACTCGCCGCTCGTCCCAAGGCGCCGAACATCGGCCGGTAATGCACCGGCTGGGGCGTGGGAATCGAGGCATTAGGGTCGCCCATGGGCGCCAGGGCGATCATGCCCCCCTTGAGGACCAGCGCCGGCTTGACACCGAAACAGGCCGGGTCCCATAGCACCAGATCGGCCAGCTTGCCGACCTCCACGGACCCCACTTCATGCGCGATGCCATGGGTCAGCGCCGGATTGATGGTGGTCTTGGCGATATACCGGCGAGCGCGAAAATTGTCGGCACCGCGTTCGACATCCTCCGGTAACAGGCCACGCTGGACCTTCATCTTGTGCGCAGTCTGCCAGGTGCGGCACACCACCTCGCCGACCCGCCCCATGGCCTGGGCATCGGAGGCGATCATGGCAATCACGCCCATGTCGTGGAGGATGTCCTCGGCGGCGATGGTCTCGCGACGAATCCGCGAATCGGCGAAGGCCACGTCCTCGGGAATCGACGGATCCAGGTGGTGGCAGACCATCAGCATGTCCAGGTGCTCGTCGATGGTGTTCACCGTGTAGGGCCGGGTCGGATTGGTAGAGGACGGCAGCACGTAATCGAGGGCACAGGCAGTGAGAATGTCCGGGGCATGCCCGCCCCCGGCGCCTTCGGTGTGATAGGTATGGATGCCACGCTCGGCGAAGGCCGCCAGGGTATCTTCGACGAATCCCGATTCGTTCAGGGTGTCGGTGTGAATGGCGACCTGGACGTCATATCGCTCGGCCACGCTCAGGCAGTTGTCGATGGAGGCCGGGGTGGTGCCCCAGTCCTCGTGCAGCTTGAGGCCCATGGCGCCCGCCTCGATCTGGGCGTCGAGCGCCTCGGGCAGGCTGGCGTTGCCCTTGCCGAGCAGGCCGATGTTCATCGGCAGTTCATCCACGGCCTGGAGCATGCGGCCGATATGCCAGGCCCCTGGTGTACAGGTCGTCGCATTGGAGCCGGTTGCCGGTCCCGTACCGCCACCCAGCATGGTGGTGACGCCGCTGGCCAGCGCTTCTTCCACCTGTTGCGGGCAGATGAAGTGAATATGCGCGTCTATGTGGCCGGCAGTGAGGATCTTGCCCTCGCCGGCGATGATCTCGGTGCCGGGACCGATGACGATCTGTACATCGGGCTGAATATCGGGGTTGCCGGCCTTGCCGATGGCCGCGATGCGCCCGCTCTTCAGCCCCACATCGGCCTTGACGATGCCCCACCAATCAAGGATCAGGGCATTGGTGATCACGGTATCCATCACCGCATCGTCATGCCGCTGGCTCTGCCCCATGCCATCACGGACCACCTTGCCACCGCCGAACTTGACCTCGTCGCCGTAAGGCGCGGCATCGCTCTCCACTTCGATCCACAACTCGGTATCGCCGAGACGCACTCGATCTCCGGTGGTGGGACCGTACATATCGGCATAGGCCTGACGACTGACCTTGTTCGGGGTCGTATCGGTCATGACGTCTCTCCCCTGCCAGCGTCGACGGATGGGGAAATTCGCGCGGCAGCGGACGCACCAGAGAGCGACCCCATCACCTCGCCGCGAAAACCGAAGACATGCCGGCTGCCGACATAGGGAATCAGCGTGACATCGCGGCTCTGCCCCGGCTCGAAGCGAATCGCCGTGCCGGCGGCTACGTCGAGACGGTACCCTCGTGCCTTGTCGCGATCGAAGACCAGCGCCGGGTTGGCCTCGGCGAAGTGGTAGTGGGAACCGACCTGAATCGGTCGATCGCCGGTGTTGGCCACCTCGAGGGTGACGCGTTCACGTCCCTCGCACAGCGCGATCTCGCCGTCCTGCAACTGGTATTCACCGGGAATCATGTTGTGGCTCCTTTCCTCACGCCTTCCCCCTCACACAATGGGGTCATGGATAGTGACCAGCTTGGTTCCATCGGGGAACGTCGCCTCCACCTGCACCTGCTCGATCATCTCGGGCACCCCTTCCATGACGTCGTCACGCCCGAGAATCTCCCGCCCTTCGCTCATCAGGTCGGCCACGCTGCGGCCGTCTCGGGCGCCCTCCATGATCTGGCAGCTGATCAACGCCATGGCCTCGGGATAATTCAGCCGGAGGCCGCGCTCACGCCGGCGCTCCGCCAGCAGGCCCGCCGTGAACAGCAACAGCTTGTCCTTGTCTCTGGGGGTCAGTTCCATCGCAATCTCCTCAAGATGTCAGAACGGCGCTTCGAGCTTCGAGCTTCGAGCTTCGAGCTTCGAGCTTCGACAAGATGATGTTCGGTGCTCGAAGCTCGTCACTGAGGCGAAGCCTCGTCAGGTTCTCCAGATCCTCGGTTCCTGGGCCCTGCGACCCACCAGCCGAGGCCGCAGCACGTCCCGGGCATGTCGGCACAGATCCCAGGCCTCGTTGCGCGCATTCCCCAGGTAACGCAACAACAGGACACCGTTGCGGGTCGTGACGGCCCAGCGAGGCGAGCCGCTCACCTCATCACGCAAGGCTGCAACCGCCTCGGCAGCGTCTTCTTCCGAGAATCCTGCCGCCCAGAGCGAGGCTTGAACCGTGGCGCCCCCCTGCCCCCAACGGCCATGAAAGCGGGGATGCTCGGGCGCCAGGGGTTGCCGTTCCAGCCACAGCGGACGCCCTTCCCGCGTCAGGTGAAAGCGTTGTTCCAGGCGGCCCGAGGTAAAGGGCAGATCGCTAGCCGGGCGACCCAGCGCCAGTATCTCCCAGCCCAGGCAGCGGGCATTGCCGGTGAGCTCGATGGTGGTGACCTGCTCGCCCCGCGAGCCATCGAAGGCGATGGTTTCCTGAGGCAGCCACTCCAGCACGCCGTCATCGGCGACCTCGAGTCGGGTGTGCTGCCGCCAAGGAACGCCCTGGCTGTCGGCGCGGTAGAGCTTGTTGGCGGCTGGCGTCGTCAATAACGCCCGGGTGCCGCGCCCCACCTCGACATCGATGTTCAATGCATCGCCACTGACCACGCCCCCGGGCGGATGCAGCAGGTAGACATGGCAGGCAGCCTTGCGCCGCCCTTCCGGATAGAAGGGTCGCTGGACCCGCAATGGCCCCCGGTGACGCGCCCGGGACAGGCAGGTCACGGTATCCCGTGCCGCAAAGCCGAGATCCAGCGACGCCACCCAGCGGCGGCCGGCATCGAAACGATGGCCCGACTCGGGGTAATGGGAAATGGCACGCGGGAAGACCGTCATCGACAAGGGTCCTGTGAATCCGATGGCTATTGCTCTTACCCTCAGCAAGTCACGTACCAACTTGGTGAAATCAACAAAAAAATATTTTAAATCAACATCATATTTTGTACACAAAGAAGTGTCCGCCCGCCGGCTTGCACCACTGACGCCGACACACGGAAGGGGTATCGCACCATCCGGGTGCGGAAGATCGAGGAGCGCACCGTCATGAAGCAACGCCTGTCCGGCATTCCCCGTCGTCTAGACACTCAGGTGCTCCTTGATCAAGGCATCGGAAAGATCGCCGATTCCGCCACGCGCCACTGTCCGGCCACGGTCCAGGATCGTGAAGCGATCGGCATACCGGCGCGCAAAGGGCAACTTCTGCTCCACCAGCAATACCGTCAGGCCATCCTCGGCGATCAGCCGGCGGATCACCTCGCCGATCTGGGTGACGATATTGGGCTGGATGCCCTCCCCAGGCTCGTCGAGAATCAACAGGCGCGGCTCCAGTACCAGGGCACGGCCGATGGCCAGCTGCTGCTGCTGACCGCCGGAGAGATCACCCCCACGGCGATGCTTCATCTCCTCGAGCACCGGGAATAGCTCATGGACGCGCTCGGGGATGGTTCGCCGACCATCGCCACGGGCGGCCAGGCCGGTTCGCAGATTCTCCTCGACGGTGAGCAGCGGAAAGATCTGCCGCCCCTGGGGCACATAGCCGATACCCAGCCGGGAGCGGTCCTCCACCCGTCGGCGAGTCAGTTCCGTGTCGTCGGCGTAGCGGATGTTCCCGGAAACCACCGCGACCTCGCCCATGACCGCCTTCATCAGGGTGGTCTTGCCCACGCCGTTGCGGCCCATCACACAGGTGCACTGCCCTGCCGGCACCTCCAGGTCCAGGTCCCACAGCGTATGGCTCTCGCCATAGTACTGGTTCAGCTTGTCGACGCTCAGCATCAGGCCGCCTCCTCCTCGGCACCCAGGTAGACCTCGATCACCTTCGGATCATTGGAGACCGTGTTCATGCTGCCTTCGGCCAGCACGCTGCCCTGATGCAGCACCGTCACGGTGCGGGCAATAGAACGCACGAAGCCCATGTCATGCTCGACGACGACCACCGACTGCTTGCCCTTGCCGGCCAGGCCGGTGAGCAGTTCGGCGGTACGCTCCATCTCCTGCTCGGTCATGCCGGCCACCGGCTCATCGACCAGCAGCAGTCGCGGCCGTTGCATCAACAGCATGCCGATCTCCAGCCACTGCTTCTGTCCGTGGGAGAGAATGCCCGCCGGCGCGTGACGCAACTCGACGAGACCAATGGTCGCCAGCACTTCCTCGATGCGGTCACGTCCTTCGCCGGTCAGGCGTGCGGTCAGCGTGGGCAGGACCCGTTTGTCGGCGGCCATGGCCAGCTCCAGGTTATCGAAGACCGTCAACGCCTCGAAGACCGTGGGCTTCTGGAACTTGCGACCGATCCCGAGGCTGGCGATCTCCGGCTCGTTCAGGGTCAGCAGGTCATGGCGGCTGCCAAACCACACCGAGCCGCTGTCGGGCCGGGTCTTGCCGGTGATGATGTCCATCATGGTGGTCTTGCCGGCGCCGTTGGGACCGATGATGCAACGCAGCTCGCCATCGTCGATGGTCAGGTTCAAGTCATCGATGGCCCTGAAGCCGTCGAAGCTGACATTGACGTCCTCCAGGTAGAGGATGGGGCCGTGGCGCACATCCACCGGAGAGTGCGCCGGCGCCAGGAAATCGAAGACGCGCTCCCGGTCGGCCAGGGATTTGAGGATGTTCATGCGGTGCTTTCCCCCGTGGTCGGTTGGGTCGTCGCGGCATGGCCTGCACGACGCCAGGGACGAAGACTCAGCAGGCCGGCGATGCCCCTGGGCAGGAAGACGGTGACCAGCACGAACATGCCGCCCAGGGCGAACAGCCAGGCATCGGGCATCACCCCGGTGAATACCGTCTTGGCATAGTTGACCAGCAGCGCGCCGATCACCGCCCCGTAGAGGGTCGCGCGGCCACCCAGCGCCACCCATAGCACCACCTCGATGGAGAAGATCGGCGAGAACTCGCTGGGATTGATAATGCCCACCTGGGGCACGTAGAGGGCGCCGGCCAGCCCGGCGAGCATCGCCGAGACCACGAAGACGAACAGTTGGAAGCGCTCGACTCGGTAGCCCAGAAAGCGTGTGCGTGCCTCGGCATCGCGGCAGGCCACGCTGACTCGGCCCAGCTTGCTGGCGACGATCGCCCGACACAGTACATAGCCCAGCGCCAGCGCAATACCGGTGGCAAGGAACAGGCCCAGCCGGGTGCCATCGTTTCTCAGGTCGACGCCCAGCAATTCGCGAAAGTCGGTGAGGCCGTTGTTGCCGCCGAAGCCCATCTCGTTGCGAAAGAAGGCCAGCATCAGGGCAAAGGTCATGGCCTGGGTGATGATCGACAGGTAGACGCCGGTGACCCTCGAACGAAACGCCAGGAAGCCGAACACCAGGGCCAGCAGGCCCGGCGCCAGCAACACCATCAAAAAGGCGAACCACGGCGTGTCGAAGCCCAGCCAGTACCATGGCAAGCTTTCCCAGTTCAGGAACACCATAAAGTCCGGCAGTATCGGATCGCCATAAGTGCCCCGATCACCGATCTGGCGCATCAGGTACATGCCCATGGCATAGCCTCCCAGGGCGAAGAAGGCGCCATGGCCGAGACTCAGAATGCCCAGATAGCCCCATACCAGGTCGACGGCCACCGCGAGCAACGCATAGCTCAGATACTTGCCGAGCAGTGTCACCGTATAGGTGGAAACATGCAGCGGATGGCCTGCCGGCACGGCCAGGTTGAGCAGGGTGACCAGTCCCAGTGCGGCCAGCAGGATGCCCAGGAACCGTCGAGTCGAGTGTTCGGAAAAAGGTCGTGTCAGCCACATGATGGTCTAGCCCTCCGCCGCCCGGCCCTTCTGCGGAAAGAGTCCGCGGGGGCGTTTCTGAATGAACAGGATGATGAACACGAGCACGACGATCTTGGCCAGCACCGCACCGGCCCAGGGCTCCAGCACCTGGTTGATGACGCCCAGCGACAGGCCCGCCACCAGGGTGCCCCAGAGATTCCCCACGCCGCCGAACACCACCACCATGAAGGAGTCGATGATGTAGTTCTGGCCCAGGTTGGGGCCCACGTTGGTGAGCTGCGAGAGCGCCACCCCGGCCAGCCCCGCCACCCCGGAGCCCAATGCGAAGGTCAGGATATCCACCCGGGTGGCGCGGATGCCCATGGCACGTGCCATGGCGCGGTTCTGGGTCACCGCCCGCACCTCGAGCCCCAATCGGGTACGACGCATGACCAGCATCAGGCCGGCGAACACCACCAGGGCAAAGCCCAGAACATAGAGCCGGTTGAGGGTCAGCGAGAGGCCCTCGTTGAGCATCAAGGAACCGCTCATCCATTCCGGCGTGACCACCGTGCGGTTCTGCGGGGAGATGACCGTGCGCACCAGCTGCTGCAGGATCAGGCTGACGCCGAAGGTGGCCAGCAGCGTCTCCAGCGGCCGCCCCTTGAGGAACTGGATGACGCCTCGTTCGATGGCCACCCCGGCCAGCGCCGCCACCAGGAAGCCGGCAGGAATCGCCAGCAGCAGCGCCAGACCCGGCTGGCCGGGCAGCAGCTGTTGCATGGCCCAGGTGGTATAGGCGCCGAGCATGATCAGTTCGCCATGGGCCATGTTGATCACGCCCATCACGCCGAAGGTGATGGCCAGACCGATGGCCGCCAGCACCAGCACCGAGCCAAGTGAAAGCCCGAAATAAAGCGTCTCCAGGCCGCGATTGAGCATCATCTTCTGCTCGATATCGGCCAGGGCCGAGGTCGCGGTGGCAGCGAGCTCGGCATCCTCGCTGCGACTGGCGGCATTCAGCGCCGAACGGACTCGGGAGTTGAGACTGCCGGCCAGGACATCCACCGCCGCGGCATCGCCCTCCTCCAGACGGTGGATGGCCAGCGCTTGCTCGAGCAGGCGACGCACCTCGGCGTCCTCCTCCTTGCCGATGACGGCCCCGAGCGGCTCGGCCAGGCTGGCATCGACGTCACCGAGCAGTGCTCTGGCCGCCTCGCGACGCTCGCCCACCTGCTCGGCATGCAGATCGATCACCGCCAGCGCCCCCTGCAATTGGCCACGCAGCGCGTTGTTGATACCGATGCGGTCCATCTCGCGACGCGACACCTCGCCGGCATCCTCGAAGCTCAGCGCATCGACCACCGGCCAATGGCGGCCGCGGTTCTCGACGACCACGACGAAGCGGTCGGTGTCCTTGTGACGCTGCAATTTTCCGCCGAGCAGCGCTTCGAGCCAGCGACGGCTGCGCGCGTCGCCGCTGGCGATGATAGTCTCGACCGCCTCGCCCTTGTCGGCGTAGGAATCGGTATCGAGTGAGTCCAGCAGGGCCTGACCGGGATCGTCCTGTGCCTGGGCGGCCAACGGCAGGCCGCACAACAGGCAGAGACACAGCAGGCCCGACAGGCAGCGTGGAAACATCCTCATGGGCGTGTCCTGTATTCGACATCTTGCGGAAAGCTGGGCTTAGCCGTCGACAGGCCTGCGTGAGGGCGCTGTGCCCCCCCTGGGCGCTACATCTGCCATCCATGGCAGATGACCCTCACTACGCCCTGTCCCCGGCGCCCAGCATCGAGCATCAAGATCGGGGTGTTATTCGGACGCCTCTTCCTCGGCCTGGCTGGCGCCGCAGCTGCCTCGAACCACGTTATAGTTCCCGCACTCCATGGGCTGGCGCCAGTCGCTGATCAGGTCCCGGGAGCCTTCCAGATAGTCGGACCAGGCATCGCCGGCCACGGTGGAAGGCGTCTCCCAGACGATGGAAAACTGGCCGTTGTCCTGAATCTCGCCGATCAGCACCGGCTTGGTGATGTGGTGGTTGGGCATCATCGTTGCGTAGCCGCCCGAGAGGTTGGGCACCGAGACGCCGATGATGGCGTCCTTGACCGCACCCACATCGGTGGTACCGGCCTTGCGCACCGCCTCTGCCCACATGTTGAAGCCGATGTAGTGGGCTTCCATGGGATCGTTGGTCACCGCCATTTCGTCGCCGGTATGCTCGATCCAGGCATCGATGAAGTCGTAGTTGGCGTCGGTATCGACGCTCATGAAGTAGTTCCAGGCAGCCATGTGCCCGAGCAGTGGGGCGGTATCGATGCCGGTGAGCTCCTGCTCGCCCACCGAGAAGGCCACCACAGGGATATCCGCGGCCTCGATGCCCTGGTTGCCCAGCTCCCGGTAGAAAGGCACGTTGGCATCGCCGTTGATGGTGGAGACCACCGCGGTCTTCTTGCCCTGGTTGCCGAACGCCTTGATCTCGGAAACGATGTTCTGCCAATCGGAATGGCCGAAGGGGGTGTAATTGACCATGATGTCGTCGTCCGCAACCCCCTGCGACGTCAGGTAGGCCTCGAGGATCTTGTTGGTGGTACGCGGATAGACATAGTCGGTGCCGGCCAGCACCCAACGCTCCACCCCGACGTTGTTCATCAGGTAATCGACGGCGGGAATGGCCTGCTGATTGGGAGCGGCACCGGTATAGAAGACGTTCTCGGAAGACTCTTCACCCTCGTACTGCACCGGATAAAAGAGCAGGCCGTCGAGTTCCTCGACGACCGGCAACACCGACTTGCGCGACACCGAGGTCCAATTGCCGAAGATGACATCGACGTCATCCCGGGCCAGCAGCTGGCGGGCCTTCTCGGCAAACAGCGGCCAGTCCGAGGCGGGATCGACCACCACGGGCTCCAGCTCGCGACCCAGCAGGCCACCCTGGGCATTCTGCTGCTCGATCAGCATCTCCACGGTCTCCTTGAGCACCGTTTCACTGATGGCCATGGTGCCGGACAGCGAGTGCAGGATACCCACCTTGATGGGCTCTTCCTGTGCCAGAGCGGGAGCGGCGACGCTCAGGCTCAGCAACGGAGCGGCCAACCAGTGAAGGCGCATGGTGCGACGACGTGGGGTCATGATGATCTCCTTGCGATCCGGGTCATTGTTCCTGGAAGCAGGTCATCGGAAGCCACGGCATGTGCCCGTCAGCTTCCTTTCTGCCATCTCCAAGGGATCTGCAAGAGCCGCACCAGAACCGCCTTAATCACAATTATTATTTCAATATCAGTCGCATAGAAAACTCCGCCTCAGCGTTCATTGCGTCGACGTCCTCTCCTGGTGCAATGCCCGGACGGAAACCGCCCCGAATCGGTGCCGACATTTCCCGCCCTGCACCCGGATCGAGCGCCAACGAAAAGACGGGGGCACCGGTCCAGGCCAGTGCCCCCGTCAGGGCATCATCCAGACTGCAGGTCAGTCGCCCTCGGGACCTCCGGTCCCGGTGGCCACCTTCATGCGCCGACGCAAGATGGGTCCGACGATGTAGGGCAGGATCAGCCCCAGGCCGGCGAACACCCACAGGCCGATGGCCAGACCGCTGTCCCAGAGGATCGTCCAGTCGCCATCCGAGATATCCATGGCATGGCGGAGATTCTTCTCCATTTCCGGCCCCAGCAGCAGACCAAGAATCACCGGCACCAACGGAATCTCGAGCTTTCTCAGCACATAGCCCGCCACCCCGAAGGCCACCATGAAGTAGAGGTCGAAGGTCGTATTGCTGATCGAGTAGATGCCCACGAAGGCGATCATGGTCACGATCGGCAGCAGATACTTCGGCGGTACCGACAGCAGCTTGACGAAGATGCCCACCAGCGGAATATTGAGCACCAGCAGCAGGAAGTTGCCGATCAGCAAGGCCGCGATCACGCCCCAGACGATGTCGGCATTCTGGGTGAACATCAACGGTCCCGGCGTGATGTTCAGCGAAATCAACAGTGCCAGCAGCACGGCAGTGGTACCGCTGCCCGGAACCCCCAGGGTCAGCATGGGGACCAACGCACCGCTGGACGCACCATTGTTGCCGGCCTCGGGACCGGCCACGCCGCGCGGGTCACCTTCGCCGAAATAGCCCTTCTTGCCGACGATCTTCTTTTCCAGCGTATAGCCGATGAAGCTGCCCAGTGAGGCCCCGGCGCCCGGCAGGACCCCGGCGATGAAACCAAGCACGCCACCCCGGATGCTCGACGGCATGATCTCGCGAATGTCCTTCCAGGAAAGTGTCAGCTTGTTGACGGTCATCTTTTCCTTACCACCACCGGCCTTGTCCTCGATGAAGAACAGCAGCTCGGAGATGGCGAACAGCCCGACGATGGCGATGATGAAGTCCACCCCTTCGTAGAGTTCCAGCACGCCGAAGGTGTAGCGCTGCACCCCGGTTGTATCGATACCCACAGTGGCAATCATCAGGCCGATGCAGGCAGCGACCACCGTCTTCATCGGGTTCTTGCCGGTAATGCCGCCCAGGGTCGCGAAGGCCAGCAGGAAGAGCGCAAAGTATTCCGCCGGGCCGAAGGTCAGGGCGAAGTCGGCCAGCAAGGGCGCCAGCAGGATGAGCCCGATGGTGGCAATCAGGCTGCCCATGAACGACGCCACGGCAGAGATCGCCAGGGCCTCGGCGGCCTTGCCCTTCCGGGCCATGGGATAGCCATCCAGACAGGTCATCATCGCCGGCTCGTCGCCGGGAATGTTGAGCAGGATCGAAGAGATGCGCCCGCCGTACATGGCGCCGGCATAGACCGCGGTGAGCATGATCAGCGCGGTCTCGGGCTGCAGCCCCAGCGTGAAGGCCAGCGGAATCAGGATCGCCACCCCATTGGCCGGCCCGAGGCCCGGCAGGGCGCCGATCAAGGTGCCAAGGAAGGCCCCCAGCAGGGCGAACATCAGGTTGTGCGGTGCCAGCGCGACCGCAAAACCGTCCATCAAGTAACCCAGGGTTTCCATCAGCCAGCCTCCAGGAACGACAGCAGACCCAGCGGCAACGCAAGGCCCAGGGCGAAGTTGAACACCAGAAACACCACGACGCCGGCCAGGGCCCCGGTCATGTAGGCCCTGGGCAGATCCGCGCCCATGCGCCAGCACAGGGTGCCCACCGCCAGAGTGGTGCTGATGATGAAACCAAGCGGCTGTAGCAGCGCGGTATAGAGCAACAGGACCACCACGGCAATGACCAGCTCGACACCGGTACGGCTCCAGGGCCAGGCGTTGTCCGGGTCAGGCCGCACGATCAGGTACAGGCTGCTCAGCACGAGCACCACGGCCAGAAGATAGGGAAAGGTTTCGGGTCCGACGGCCTCGGACCCGCCAAACGGCGCGGGGAACTGGCTGGCGCCCCAGCCGTACGCGACGGCCAGGACGATCAGCAGAACACCGAAGATACGGTCGTTGAAGGTCATCACTTGATCAACCCGATATCCTTGGAGAGTGTTTCGATGTCATCGATCTGGTTCTTGACGAATTCTTCGAACTCGCCGGCGCTCATGTGGAACGGCATCAAACCGTTCTGCTTCATGACATCCTTCCACTCATCGCTCTGGTAGATGGTGTCCATGGCGTCGGTCCAGTACTGCTTGGCGTCGTCGGAGATATCCGCCGGCATGTAGAAGCCTCGCCAGTTGGGGCCGATGGCATCGATACCCTGCTCCTTGGCAGTCGGAATATCGCTGAACTCACCGGGCAGGCGTTCTTCGGAAAGCACCGCCAGTACCCGCAGGTCACCGGACTCCATGAAGCCCTGAGCCTCGGAAATATCACCGGTGAAAGCATCGACGTGGCCACCGACCACCTGGGTCATGGCTTCACCGCCATTGTTGTAGGAGAGATAGGGAACGCGCGGCAGGTTCTCGACGCCGGCTGCCTGGGCAGCGATCAGCACCTTGAGATGATCCCAGCCCCCCTTGGCGCTACCACCGGCGAACTTGACGCTGCGCGGATCCTCCTTGAGCGCATCCATCAGCTCCGGCAGGTCGTCGTACTCGGCATCATCGGCAACGGCGATGACGCCATAGTCGGCCCCCAGAGCACCGATCCAGTTGACCATGTCGGCGTTCATGCCGGGGAACTGCCCCTGGGCCAGACGTGTCGTCGTTGCGGTGGAGGCCGCCACCAGCAACTGATCGTCGCCGGCGCGCTTGCTGACGGTATGGGCATAGGCCACGCCGCCGCCGGCACCGGCCATGTTGATGGTCTGCACACTGGCCGGAACCAGGTCCAGCTCCTCGAGGACGGTACCGACACTGCGGCAGGTGAAATCCCAGCCACCACCCGGGTCGGCGGGGGCCAGACATTCCATCTTGCCCTCCGGCTCGAAGGCCATGGCAGAACTCGCGCCGACCGTGAAGGCGGCGACGGCAACGAAAGTGAGCGGCGTCTTGATGGACATTGTTGTTGTCCCCTGAGGTCAGTGAAATGAAGATCGCTTGAAGGACGCTGACGCCTAGCTTACAATTCTGTAAGGCAGAACAACGTTCCTCAGAATGGAAAGCTAGGCGCGACGCTCCGGTGGGTCAACGCCTACCGAGGCAAATTGCGACCAAAGTTCAATCTCGTGAAACCAAGAGGCATGGCATGGCACAGGACCGTGTGGAAGCCGTCGAACGCGCCCTGACGGTGCTCGAGGCCTTCGACTCCGCCCAGGAGCATTTCACTCTCGCCGATCTCGCCCAGGCCACCGGCTTCTACAAGAGCACCCTGCTGCGACTGCTCGGATCGCTGGAGCGCCACGACTATGTGCAGCGCGGTGGTGACGGGCGCTGGCGTCTTGGTGGCAGCCCGTCGCGCCTGGCACGTCGTCACGCCCCTTCGCGCCAACTGGCCACACGCATCCAGCCGCTGCTCGACCGACTGACGGCCGAAACAGGCGAGACCGCCGCCTTGCTTGAGGCACAACCCGGGATCGCCGAATGCCGGCTGGTGGCGCTTCCCGACGCCGACCTGCGTCATGACCTCAGGCCGGGCCAACGCTGGGAAATCGACACCGTGGAGGACCCTCGCCCCTCGCTCCCCGGGGGCACCATGGAATGTCGAATGCTGTCCGGAGACCCGGACGCTCCCTCACTGTGGCTGACACTCTCGGGACCGGCGAGTCGACTCGGGCCGCAACGGGCACGCCGCGCCCTCGACGGCGCCGTGGCGAGACTCCACGAAACCGAGGAGGCGGCGTCATGACGGTACTGCTGGTGGAGGACGACCGCCTGCTGGCCGAGACCCTGGTCGGCGCTCTGGAACTCGAGGGGCATCATGTTCATCACCTGGCCGATGGCGTCGAAGCGCACGCCGCCCTCGACACACCGGATCACGGCCATGCCCTGATCCTGCTGGACCTCAACCTGCCCGGCCGCAGTGGACTGGAGGTACTGGAAGCCTTGCGGCGGCACGATAGCGATACACCGGTATTGATTCTCACCGCACGCGGTGCCGTGGAAGACCGGGTCCGTGGGCTGGATCTCGGTGCCGACGACTATCTCGCCAAGCCCTTCGCTCTGGACGAACTGGAGGCCAGGATTCGTGCCCTGCTGCGCCGTCGCGAACGCCACCAGGTACTTCAGGTCGGCTCGCTGCGCTTCGACGGCCTGGCACAACGCTTCAGCCTCGCCGACGTTCCCCTGTCACTGCCACCACGGGAACAGCGCCTGCTGGCCTGCCTGATGCATCATGCCGGCGAGCCGGTGGACAAGGCTCGACTGGCGGAGGAAGCCTTCCAGGGCGAACCCATGGGCGACAATGCCATCGAGGTCTATGTCCACCGCCTGCGCAAGCGCCTGAGCGATGACGGCGTCGCGCTGCGCACCGTGCGCGGCATCGGCTATCTGCTGGAGGCGACGTGATCACTCGGGACAGTCTCTACAGCCGCTTGCTGACGTGGTTATTGCTGCCCCTGTTGGCCCTGGGCGGGTTGATGCTGTTCCAGGCATGGCTTGATGCTCGCCAGACGGCTGATCGCGCTTTCGATCGGCTGCTGGAGGCCGCCACCCTGGCGATCGCCGAGCAGGCCCAGTGGCAGGATGATCGGCTATGGCTCGACCTGCCGCCCGCCGCACTCGAGATGCTGGCCACCGACGCCGAGGAACGCGTCTTCTACGCGATCTACGACAACCGTGGTCGCTTCGTGACCGGCAACGCCGAATTACCGGGCGTCGCCGATGATGACACCGACGCGGATGACGGGCTCTACTATCGCGACATCCAGTGGCGCGGCCTGGCCCTGCGCGAGGGCATCCGACGCACGCGCCTCGAGGACTGGCGCCAACGTGAACGCTTCGACGTGCGTGTCGCTCATACCCGGGAGGGACGCGAGCGCCTGGCCAGCCAGCTGCTGCGCGGCAACCTCGCCTATATTCTCGGTATGGCCCTGCTGGCGGCCGCTACCCTGGTGATCGCCATTCGTACCGCTCTCGCCCCGCTCACTCGCTTGCGCCGTGCGATCCGCGCCCGGGACCCGCGAACCCTGTCGCCCCTGGAACTCCCTCTGCCTCGCGAGCTGGCTGAACTGCGCGAGACGCTCAACGAGTTGCTGGCACGCATGCGCCGCGTGCGCGCCAATCAGGAACGCTTCATCGGCGATGCCTCGCATCAGCTGCGTACTCCCCTGGCGGGACTATCGGCCCGAGCCGAGCTGGCCCTGCGTCAGAACGACCCGGCCCAGTGGCACCAGGCGCTGGTCGCCATGCAGGATACCAGCGCCCGCACCTCGCGGCTGGCCATTCAACTGCTGTCGCTGACTCGTCTCGACAATCCCGAATATCGCCCGGCGCTCACCTCCGTCGCCCTCGATGACATCGCCAGGCGAGCCGTCAAGCAGCATTGGAGCGCCTGCCACCGTGACGGCGTCGACCTCGGCGTGGAGACGCCGCAGACCCCGGTCATGGTCCAGGGCCTCGACTGGCAGCTCGAAGAAGCGCTCGGCAACCTGATCGACAACGGGCGCCGCTATGGTGCCGGCCACATCACCGTTCGGGTCACCGATGCGCCCCCGGTCCTCGAGGTCAGGGATGATGGCCCCGGCATTCCCGAAGCCAGACGCTTGCTGATGCTGCGCCCCTTCCACCGCGGCAGTGACGATCCGGAGGGCTCCGGACTGGGCCTGGCCATCGTCGACGGCATCGCTCGGACCCATGGCGCACGCCTGGGTCTCGAGAACGGCCATGGCGGCCAGGGACTGAGCGTCACCCTGACCTTCCCGGGAGCTCCCTCATGAAACCTCTCACCCTGCTTCTCATGCTGCTGTTTCCGCTCACCACCACCGCCGAGACGATCCGTTACCCGGCCACCGCCGATCAGGGGCAGACAGAACGGCTGGTCGTGCACGGTGCTCTGGACATGACATACATCAAACCGTTGCTGAATGACTTCCATCGCCGCCATCCGGATATCGATCTGGTCTATCGCAACCTGGACACCCTGCCGCTCTACCGCCACTTTCGGGATACGCCCGACGAGGCCGATGTCCTCATTTCTTCCGCCATGCCCTGGCAGTACCGACTCGTCAACGACGGCCACGCCCGCCCCCTGGACACCCCCGCGTCGCGCGACTGGCCCGCCTGGGCGCGCTGGCGTCAAGAGCTTTTCGCCTTCACCTTCGAGCCTATCGTCATGGTCGTACGCCGCGAACTGATCGAGCGCCATGGTCGACCGGACAGTCACGCCGAGCTGCTGGCCACTCTGCGTGACCACCGTGACGACCTGCGCGGCCGCGTCGTCACCTACGACCCTGCGCGCAGTGGCGCCGGCTATACCTACGCGATCGAGGAGTCAAGGCTCTCGCCGCGCTACTGGGATTTGATCGCCGCGCTGGGCGATGTCGACACCGCTCTGGTGGACACCACCGGCGAGATGCTGGAAGGCCTCGGCGACGGACGTTACTGGATCGGCTACAACCTGCTGGGCAGCTATGCACACCGTGTCGTCGAGAATGACCCCGACCTCGAGATGGTAGTGCCGGATGATTACACCCTGGTCATCCAGCGTCTGGCCTTCATGCCTCGGCAGGCGCCACATCCAGGCAATGCGCGACGTTTTCTCGATTATCTGATCAGCGACGCCGGGCAAGGCGTGATTGCCAGCCAGACTGCCCTCGGCGCCATTCATCCCGAGCTCAAGGGGCCAGGCACGGCGGATGCCTGGCATGCCGAACGCGGCAACGCCCTGCACCCCCTGACGCTGGGCCCAGGACTGCTGGCGACCCTCGACGACCTGAAACGTCAGGCGCTGCTGACACGCTGGCAACGCGAGTTCAACCGCGAGGACAATGCGAACTGAAAGGCGGTGTCACAGAGGGAAGGGAAGAGTGAGAAGGGAAGAGGGAAGAGTGAGGGGTCCGGGTTCCCCGGACCACCACAACGTCGCCCTCAGGTAACGTCGCCCTCAGCGTACATAGCTGAGCTCCACCGGCGCGACTCCCCGCCCCAGCATGCCAAGCTCCCGGGCGGCACGCTTGGAAAGATCGATGACGCGCCCATCGACATAGGGGCCTCGGTCATTGATCAGAACCTCGACCTGACGGCCAGTGTCGCGGCGCGTCACCACCACCCTGGTACCGAACGGCAGGGACTTGTGAGCCGCCGTCATTGCACGCTGATCGAAGGGGACACCACTGGCAGTGGTACGCCCCTGAAAGCGGTCGCTGTAATAGGACGCCACTCCTTTCTGGATCGGCGTCAGGCCAGATTCACTGGCCACACCATCATTCGCGCAACCACACAGCATAAAGAGCGCCACGGCAAGCACGCCATGTCGCAGGAACCGGCGCCTTGCGCCATTCGTCTTGTCGGAAAACCCCATGCATCACCTCACGACGGCTTGTACGCCGATATACCGGTCTCCTCTTCCGGTAATCAGGCGCCTCGAGACGTGTCGGACGGCGTCGGGTGCTTTCCCTGCAACCAGCCGGCAGCGCCGGCTCGTGCGTTGTCGAACCAATCCAACGCGTCATGCAACGTCACCACATCGCCAACAATGATCAGTGTCGGCGGTCGAATCTTATCCACATTATCCGCCGAAGGCAAATTTGCCAGGGTTCCCACGTGCACCCTCTGACGCCGCGTGGTTCCCTGCTCGATCAGCGCCAGTGGCGTATCGGGCGACAAACCATGGGCCTGCAAGCGCTCACCGATGATGTCGAGACTGCCCAGCCCCATATAGAACACCAGGGTCTGCCCCGGATGGGCCAGGGTCGGCCAGTCCAGTTCACAGCCACCATCACGCAGATGACCGGTAATGAAACGGACCGATTGCGCATGGTCACGGTGAGTCAGAGGAATGCCGGCGTAGGCAGCACATCCCGACGCGGCGGTGATACCCGGTACAACCTCGACCATGACCCCGGCGCCGACCAGGGCTTCCAGTTCTTCACCGCCTCGACCGAAGATGAAGGGATCTCCTCCCTTGAGTCGCACGACCCGCTTCCCGGCCCTGGCCCAGTCGACCAGCGCCTGATTGATGCCCTCCTGGGGCACGCTGTGCCTGGAGCGCTCCTTTCCGACATACAGCTGCCGGGCACTGGCGTTGGCCAACGCCAGTATTTCCTCGCTCACCAGGCGATCATGCAGGATCACTTCCGCCGACTGCAGGCGCCTTAGCGCCTTGATGGTCAGCAGTTCCGGATCCCCCGGCCCGGCGCCCACCAGGCTGACCCGCCCCGGCATCGACGCGGAAGTCGACGGCGGCAAGGTATCGCTCGACGCGGCTCGGGAGGCGCTCATATTCCATATTTCCTGTACGCACGGATTTTATATGCAATAAAGTAATAAAATTTCCCGAAAATTGCCACCAGGGAAGCGATCCAAGCATATAACCGGCTCGAAATGACATCGCCCCCGCGCTGCGGGGGCGATGCTCCAGGACCGGAAGGCGCGCCTGTCAGGAACAGAAGGCACGTTTCAGCCCCGGGCGGGTCAGCTCGCCGACCAGGGTGACGACCGCCAGCACCAACGCCAGCCAGGGCCATTGTGCGGCAAAATCGATATCGAGCCAGCCCAGGGCATCGATGAAGATCACCAGGATGCCGAGCGGGCTCACATAACGCACCATGAAGAGCCACAGACCATGGACCATCGGGGACAGGCCGAGCTCCTCGCGAAGCACCTCGCTTCTGAGCACGAAACCGGCGAGCAGTGCCATGCCCAGGCCGCCCAGCGGCATCATCAGACGCGACGTCAGGAAGTCCAGCCAGTCGAAGAAGTGCTTGCCCAGCAGGGTCCATTCGGCCCCGACGTTGAACGACAGCATTGCCAGCGTGCTGATGATCCAGAGCACGATGCCGGTGCCCCAGGATGCCACGCGCCGGCTGAGTCCCTTGTTGTCGGTGAGCCAGGAGACGGTGGCCTCGACCATCGAAATCGACGAGGTCAGCGCCGCCATGGAGAGCATCACGAAGAACAGGATGCCGAACAACGTGCCCAGCGGCATGGCCTGGAAGGCCAGCGGCAGGCTCATGAAGATCAGCCCGGGCCCACTACCCGGCTCCATGCCGTTGGCGAAGATCACCGGGAAGATCGCCAGGCCTGCCATCAATGCCACCAGCGTATCGGCCACCGCCACGGTCAGGGTAGTACGGCCGATGGAGGCTTCACGTGGCAGATAACTGCCATAGGTCAGGATGGCCCCCGACGCCAGCGAGAGGGTGAAAAAGGCATGTCCCATGGCCGCCAGCATGCCCTCGCTCGAAAGGCTCGAGGCATTGAAGGCGAACAGGAAATGCACGGCATCGCCGAAGCCCCCCGAGAAGGCGCCATAGCCGATCATGATGACCAGCATGATGACCATGCCGGGCATCATCCAGCTGACACTCCTCTCGATACCGGACTGGACCCCCTTGCCGACGATCACCATGGTGGCCACCGCCACCACCGTGCTCCAGGCACCGAGGCTCCAGGGGTTAGCGTTGTTGGCGGAGAAGATGGCGGCCATGTCGTCGACACTGGAACCTGCCAGGCCGCCACTGATCATCTTCCACAGGTAGGCGAAGGACCAGCCTGCCACGACCACGTAGAAACACAGGATCATGAAACCGCACAGCATCGCCATCCAGCCAAGCAGGGACCAGGCCGACGACCGGCCCGACTCGCTGGCCATCCGCCGAATGGCATCGATGGGACTGCCTCGGCCACGTCGCCCGAGAGCGATTTCGGTCATCATGACCGGCACCCCGACCGACAGGATGCAGGCCAGATAGACAAGCACGAAGGCACCACCCCCGTACTCGCCGGTCATATAGGGGAATTTCCAGACATTGCCCAGGCCGACCGCTGAGCCGGTGGCCGCCAGGACGAAGCCCCAGCGGCCGAGCCACTGGGTACGGGGTCGTTCAGTCTTTGTCATGTTACACCAGGATCACGGAACTCTTGTTGTCGCCCGTCACGAGACATAGCAGCCTCTGGCTAGCCTATATTGTGACGGATTTTGTCGTGATTGGGCAGAGAGACGAAGGATTGTTCTAAAACTGACTCGCCTAACGCCCAACCCCCGCCGTCGCTGGCGGGGGTTGTCGGGATGTTACGGGTCAGTCGTCCTTGAGTACGCCACGACGAATCTGATCTTCCTCGATGGATTCGAACAGGGCCTTGAAATTGCCCTCGCCGAAGCCATCGTTGCCCTTGCGCTGAATGATCTCGAAGAAGATCGGGCCGATCACGGTCTTGGTGAAGATCTGCAGCAGGACGCCCTGGTCGGGACCGCCATCCACCAGCAGGTTCAGCTCGCGCAGCTCCTCGAGGTTCTCTTCATGATTGGGCACCCTGGCGTCGACCTTCTCGTAATAGGTCTCCGGGGTGGTCATGAAGGTGATGCCCTTGGCCTTGAGCGCACGCACCGTGGAATAGATATCATCGGTGGCCATGGCCAGGTGCTGAATGCCTTCGCCGTTGTATTCACGCAGGAACTCGGCGATCTGCGACGTATCATCGGCCGACTCATTGATCGGAATGTGCATCTTGCCGCAGGGCGCCGTCATTGCTCGGGAATGCAGGCCGGTCTTCTTGCCTTCGATATCGAAATAACGATTCTCGCGGAAATTGGCAAGACGCGTATAGAAATCCGCCCACACATCCATCTGGCCACGATCGACATTATGGGTCAGATGGTCCAGCACCTGCAGGCCGGCACTATTGTCACTCGCGCTGGTGCCGGGGATCGGCTCGAAATCGATGTCATAGATATTGCGCCCATCACCGTCCACCTTGTGATCGACGAAGTACAACAGGGAACCACCGATGCCTTCGACGGCCGGTATCCCCATCTCGCCGGGGCCGACCTGTACCTCGACGGCCCTGGCGCCGGTTTCGACGGCATGTTCGAACGCCTGCTTCGCATCGGCGACTCGCCAGGCCATCGCACAGGCCGACGGTCCATGCTTGGCGGCGAATTCAGCGGCATGGCTATCGGGTTCGGCATTCAGTACGAAGTTGATGTTCTCCTGCTGAAACAGGCTCACTGCCTTGGAACGATGGCGACGTGTTTCGGTAAAGCCCAGGGTCAGGAACAGCGAGCGCAGGGCCTCGATGCCCTCTTGGGTGGGTGCGGTGTACTCGACGAATTCGAAGCCATCGGTGCCGATGGGGTTGGTCTTGCTGATGGTCCGGGGCGTCTTGGCGGGAGCGTTCATGCATCCTCCGATGTCGGTTGTGGTTGTATCGGCTGTGGCCGTCATGCCGGGCACTCGGCCCTGAGATGCCTCCAGCCTAGTGCTCCCCCCGCGGTGCCGGAATGCCGGATATGCCGGTATCGACCGGCACCACACGGCATTCACCGCCCCCTGGCGTAAAGATTGTGTGACGTGCTCTATTGCGCCCCGCTCCGCCCCTCTCGTGCGTAACGAAATCTTGACACGGTGTCACGCCAGGATGACACGAAGGCCATTACCTCGTCATTGCCATCCAGGCGATCGGCCGCCACCACGGCCTTCCTGACCCTGTGCTGTCGACGAACAAGTTTGCGTGCTAACATTAAATCCCATGGTGTCGCATGGCGCGCCACCTTCATCCAGACGCCTTCATATAGAAGGTCAAAAGGATTGATTACCAAGAACAATTGGGCCTGGTCTACGCTCATTACTTATAACGGGGTCCTATCGGACCAGCGCCGCATGCAACACCCCGGCCCGGTACATTCTCCCACTCGCGTCTGAAGGATCAGGAGGACTTCCATGACCAGCGAACCGCACCTTGGACCCGTTGCCCTACCTGACTCTCGGGCCCGCCATACTGTCGAGTCTCTGCTGGAAGGTTCCGGCGTTTCCCTGAACGGCCAATCGCCCCAGGATATCCACGTCTATCACCCCGATCTTTTCTCGCGAGTCCTGCGTCAGGGCACCCTGGGGCTGGGAGAGGCCTACATGGACGGCTGGTGGGACGCTGATCGCATCGACGAGATGGTGCATCTGATGCTGCGTCACGGGCTGGGCGAACACGCCAAGACGCGTTCGGAACGCTTGAAGTATCGCCTGCAGTCGGGGGTCATCAACCTGCAGAGTCGCGCCAGGGCGTATATCGTCGGCGAGGCACACTATGACCTCGGCAACGACCTTTTTCAGCGCATGCTGGACGACACCATGTGCTATTCCTGCGGCTACTGGAAGGACGCGAGCAATCTGCACGAGGCCCAGGTGGCCAAGCTCGATCTCGCCTGCCGCAAGCTGGATCTGAAACCCGGCATGCGTGTTCTGGACATCGGATGCGGCTGGGGCAGCTTTGCCGAACACGCCGCACGCCATTATGGTGTCGAGGTCACCGGCATCACCATCTCACGCGAGCAGGCCGAACTGGCCCGAGAACGCTGCAAGGGGCTGCCGGTCGAGATCCTTCTCGAGGACTATCGCGACCTGGAGGGGACCTTCGACCGCATTGTCTCGATCGGCATGTTCGAACACGTCGGCCACCGCAACTACGCCACCTACTTCGATACGGTGCAACGCCTGCTGGCGAAGGACGGCCTCTTCGTCCTCCACACCATCGGGTCCAACAAGTCGGATATCGGTGCCGACCCCTGGATTCATCGCTATATCTTTCCCAACGGCGTCCTGCCGTCGATCAAGCATATTGCCGAGGCCAGTGAAGGCAAGCTGTTGATGGAAGATTGGCAGAACTTCGGGGCCGACTATGACCGTACCCT
>NZ_JAVXUS010000020.1:0-26679 GCF_032334135.1 Halomonas sp. I1 | reverse complement strand
CGTCCCTGATGGCCTGGCTGGCCAACTTCGACGCCCACTGGCACGAGATCGCCGACCGTTACAACGAACGAACCCGCCGGATGTTCCGTTATTATCTCTCGGTCTGCGCCGGCGCCTTTCGAGCCCGGGACCTGCAGCTCTGGCAGGTCGTCTACTCACACCGACGCGATGGTCGCTACGATGCCCCTCGCTGACCCGCATCACGCTGCACATGATGAAGACTGGCGCTCTCGTAACCCCGGGCCGACTATGACCGCCCCCTGATGGCCTGGCTGGCCAACTTCGACGCCCACTGGCACGAGATCGCCGACCGTTACAACGAACGAACCCGCCGGAATACGGTCACTCCACATCAGGCACCATGCACGCTATTGCATATTTTGTAGTCTTTATCCTACAACCGTTGCGGGATGCTCGATGCAATCCCCCAGCGTATCATGGCGGGCCGAGGTTGGCGCTCGACGCCATTTCCTGCTCTCGGGGAAGGGTGTGACGTCACGTCGAACAACAGAAGAATGACGACACCTATACCTGTACGCAGCAGGAACCACAAGGATTACCGCATGTCACCCACCGATGTCATGCCCGATACACGATGCCCCGACTCGCACGCCCTGATGTTACTGGCTGAACGGCTTCCCGGCCTGCTCTTTCAGCTGCATCGTAGCGAAGATGGCCATCTGCACTTCCCCTACCTCGTGGGTAGCGGCACGCGCCTTCTCGATGTGGCTCCTGAACAGCTCGCCGAGGATGCCAGTCCTGCTCTCCAGCACCTCGACGAGACCGACTACCCTCGCATGATGGCGTCGATCGAGCGTTCCGTACGCTGGCAAACGCCGATCATGGGCAAGTTCAGGCTGACTACGCAGGACGGCCAGAGTCGCTGGATCGCCGTCCGAGCACAGCCGGAAGAGGTCGAGTCCGGCGTTCTCTGGCATGGCATGATGCTGGACATCAGCGAGCAGGTTGCCGAAGAAGACCGCCTTCGCCAGCTCTCCGATACCGACCCTCTCACCGGCCTGGCCAACCGGCGCAAGCTGCTGAAGCGTCTGGATGAGGAAATATCGTTGAGCAACCGACATGCCATCCCGCTTTCCTTGATGATGCTCGACCTGGACCACTTCAAGCACATCAACGACACCTGGGGCCACCTGCAAGGCGATGATGTGCTGGCGAGTCTGGCGCAACACGCCCAGGGACTGTTGCGCGAGGAAGACCTCATGGCGCGCCTGGGAGGGGAAGAGTTCGCCCTCGTGCTGCCCCTGACGCCACGAGGCAATGCCGAACGGCTCGCCGAACGACTGCGTCGTCACATCGCCGATCATGACTTCGGCATCGGCGCGGGGAACGTGACCGCCAGCATCGGTATCGCCGAACATCGGGTCGGAGACGCCCGCGACGTCCTGCTCGAGCGTGCCGATGAACGCCTCTATGCCGCCAAGCGTGGAGGCCGCAACCGGGTCGTTTCCAGCCGCTGATGCTTTCTGCCTGTGCAGCCACTATCACGCAAGCCGGCTCATCGTCGAGATGCCCACTGCGTCGCCAGATGAACCGGCAGGTACAGCAGCACTGGCCAGACCAGCATCAGACCGATCAGGTAGACGATAGGGTCGAGCAGGTCCTGTGGAGTCCCGAAAGGGCCATGTACCCAGTTGACGTTGCGCCAGGGGTCGGTCAATAGAAAGGCGGCCGGTACCGCCAGCCAGGTCAATGCGGCCTGCCAGACGAACGCCCGGGGCGCATAACCCAGACGCACGACCCCGGCACCGGCGACCAGCGGCAGGATCAGGTGGTAGAGCGACAGCAATCTCACTCCCCGTGGTGTATCGGCGTCGAACATGTACTCGGTACCCCCGATGGGGTGCCAGCCGGAAATCCAGGCGATACCCGCATCCAGCCCCCAGAGAGTGCCCACCAGGGCGGTGGCCAGCCACTGCATGGAGACGATCAACCGGCTCTCGGCCCACAGCCCCACCAGCAACAGGAAGTTGGCCAGATTGCATAGCCAGAGATAGTTCTGGATGCCGACCTTGACGGCCACCGCCGGCGCCCAGAACAGGATCCACAGGGTGAAGGCCATCTTCAGCCACAGAGGCAGTCGCCCCCGGTGAATGACATTCATGTCCCATCTCCCCCACCGAGACCATGGCGCTTGAGTTTGTTGGCGATGGTGGTGTGCGAGACGCCCAGGCGTTTCGCCAGCTGGCGACTCGACGGGTTCTGAGGATAGAGGGTCGTCAGAATCCGGCGCTCGACCTCACCGAGAATATCGGCCAGCGAGCCGTCCAGATCGATACCGGCCAGACCCGGCGCCTGTCCGACGTCGGGAAGACGCAATTGACCGGGCTCGATGGTTCCCCCTTCGCACAGCGAGACAGCCTGAAAGAGCACATTCTCCAGCTGACGCACGTTACCCGGCCAGTGATAGGCAGTCAGCCGGGCCACGGCGGCCGGCGACAAGTTCGGCAGCGGGCAACCGATCTGCCGTGCGGCCCTGTCGACAAAGTGCCCAGCCAGTGCCTCGATGCCATCCAGGCAGTCACGCAAGGGCGGCACCGTCAGGGTGAGCACATTGAGACGATGATACAGATCCTGACGGAATCGACCTGCACTGCACAGGCCGGGGAGATCCTGCTGGGTGGCGCAGATCACTCGCACGTCCAGATAGGTCTCCTCGTCGCTGCCGACCCGACGAAACCCGCCGTCCTGAAGGAAGCGCAGCAGCTTGACCTGCATGCGCGGGCTGGTCTCGCCCACTTCATCGAGGAAGATGGTGCCACCGGCGGTCAGTTCCAGCAGGCCGAGCTTGCCCTCGGGCCGCGCGCCCTCGAAGGCCCCGGGGGCATAGCCGAACAGCTCGGTCTCGGCCATGGATTCCGGCAGCCCGGCACAATTCAGCGCCATGAAGGGAGACTGCCCTCGCGCGCTGGCCAGGTGACAGGCCCGGGCCAGCAGCTCCTTGCCGGTACCGGTTTCCCCCTGGATCAACAGGGGGGCGTCCAGCGGTGCCATGCGTCGTGCTTCACGGATCAAGGCCTCGAGCCGAGGGCTCGACTGAAACAACGACTCGAATCCTCGCGACTCCTGACGCTGTACCTGGTAGATGCGCTCGCCGATGCGGTCGGCACGATGCAGGGTCACTACGGCGCCGGCCAAGGAGGCCACATCCTCGAGGTTCTCTCGATGCAGCGGCGCGATGTCGGCAAGATAGGTGGCGTCATGCAGACGAATCCGAAGCCCGTTGACACGGGCATTGTTGCGCCGGATCAGTGCCGGCAAGTCCAGGTCGGGCAGATAACGGTCCAGCGACAGTCCCGGCACCTCGTCGATGCGCACCCCCAGCAGTTGGCCCGCTGCGCGATTGGCGGCCACCAGATGCCCTTCCATGTCGATGGACATCACCGGATCGGAGAGCGACGACAGGAGTGCATCGAGCTCGAGATGACGGCGTTCGCTGGGCATCAGGCTGACGCGGCGCACGCCGAACACTCCGGGCACCCGTTCCAGTTCGGGTCTCAGGGTCGTGAGCTGGGCGTTGAGCAGATTGGGCACATGCAGGTAGATGGCATTGCCGTGTTCTCCGCCGACCTCGCCATGCGCCACGTTGAGCCCGTAATCGGCAAAGTGGGCAACGATATCGCGCAGGATACCGATCCGGTTCTGGCAATGAAATCGCAAGCGCATGAGGGTCTCTTCGGTCGGAAAACGGGCGACGCGACATTCGGCGTCAGGACGACGTGACTCGAGTGTCAAGATAACGTGACAGCTCACCCATCACAACGCACGACATCCCACGCTGCCCCACCAGGCAGGCCCATCTCACCAACGACCGTAACGTTTTCCTTACACTTTCCGTTTCGCCAGCACGCTTATCACCCACTGGCAGCACTGCCCTCCCGGCATCGCGGTGCCTAGACTCGAAGACACGCCATTCCCTTGGGCCACAACAACCTCAATCCGCCGCGGGAGACCTCATGAAGGCACACGACGACCAGATCACCAGCAAGACCGGTTACCGGGTCCACATGCCGGACGACGACGGACACATCGCCTGGTCGAAGCGCGAGAACACCACCTGGCAGACCCTCATGGAACGACAGCTCGCGCTGGTCGAGGGCCGTGTCTGCCAGGAATACCTGGATGGCCTCGAACGCCTGGCGTTGCCGGTCGACCATGTCCCCCAGCTCGCCGACATCGACCGCGTCCTCAGACCGGCCACCGGCTGGGAAACCGCCCAGGTGCCGGCACTGATCCCCTTCGATACCTTCTTCGAACTGCTCGCCGCGCGACGCTTCCCGGTGGCCACCTTCATCCGCGCCCCGGAAGAGATGGACTACCTCAAGGAACCGGATATCTTTCACGAGATCTTCGGCCACTGTCCGATGCTGACCAACCCGGCCTTCGCCGAGTTCACCGCCACCTACGGCCGACTGGGACTGGACGCGACACCCAAGGAGCGCGTTTATCTGGCACGCTTGTACTGGCTGACCGTCGAATTCGGCCTGGTCGATACACCCGAGGGGCGGCGCATCTATGGCGGCGGCATCATCTCCTCGCCCAAGGAGACACTGCACGCCCTGTCCGACACTCCGGTCCATGCCCCCTTCGATCCCATGGACGCCCTGCGCACCCCCTATCGCATCGATATCCTTCAACCGCTCTACTACGTGCTGGACGGCCTGGAAACGCTGCATGACTTGTCAGAACGCGACATCATGGGCATGGTCCACGACGCCATGGAACTCGGCCTGTTCGAGCCACGCTTTCCGCCAAAGCCCAAGCCGGCGGAGGCCGCCAGCGCCTGACCCCCTTAACCCCCCAGGGCTATCGCAGTTGGATCTGGCGAGGGGCGCCGGGGACAGGTCGAAGAGGGGGTCCTACGCCATGAATGGCGTCGGTAGCGCCCAGGGAGGGGTTCACAGCGCCCCCTCGCAGACCTGTCGACGAATCAGCCCCGAGCGATAACGCTAACTGCGATAGCCCTGCTTCACCCGACGACCAACGATAACCAGGAGTCATCATGAGCGAGCTTTCCGAACAGCAGTGCGAGGCCTGCAGCTGGGACGCCCCCCACGTCACCGAGGGCGAGATCGAGCAGTATCGCCGCGACATCCCCGAGTGGCAGATCGTCGAGCGCGATGGCATCATGCAACTGGAGCGGATCTTCACGTTCCGCAACTTTCGGCAGGCCCTGGCATTCACCAACGAGGTCGGCGAGATTGCCGAGCAGGCGGGTCATCACCCGGCGCTGCTGACCGAATGGGGCAAGGTCACCGTGACCTGGTGGTCCCACGAAATGAAGGGTCTGCACAAGAACGATTTCATCCTAGCCGCCAGAACCGACGAGGTAGCGAAGTAAATGTTCGAGCAAATTGAGCGGGTTCCCGGGGATGCCATCCTCGGGCTCATCGAGGCCTTCAAGAAGGACACCAATCCCCAGAAGGTCGATCTCGGCGTCGGCGTCTATCGCGACGCCCAGGGCAACACCCCGGTAATGCGCGCGGTCAAGGACGCCGAAGCCCTGCTGCTCAAGAACGAGTCCACCAAGACCTATATCGGTTCTCACGGCGATCCGGCCTACGGCGAGGTGATCCTGCCGCTGGTACTGGGCGAGGGCTCGCCGGTGCTCGAGGCCGGCCGCGCCAGCGCCACCCAATCCCCGGGCGGCACCGGCGCCCTGCGCCTGGCGGCCGACTTCATCGCCACCCAGTTGCCGGGCAAGGACGTCTGGGTCAGCGACCCGACCTGGCCGAACCACCTGGGCATCTTCCCGGCAGCCGGCATCACCCTGAAGAAATACCCCTATGTCGACGCCGAGAATCGTCTCGATTTCGACGGCATGCTGACGGCGCTGAAGCAGATCCCCGAGGGGGACGTGGTGGTGCTCCACGCCTGCTGCCACAATCCGACCGGCTTCGACCTGTCCCGCGACCAGTGGCAACAGGTGCTGGAAGTGCTCAAGGAGCGCAAGCTGCTGCCGCTGGTCGACTTCGCTTACCAGGGCTTCGGCGAGGGCCTGGACGAAGACGCCTTTGCGCCGCGCCTGCTGGCCGAGAACCTCGACGAGGTGATCATCACCAGTTCCTGCTCGAAGAACTTCGGCATCTACTGCGAGCGGACCGGCTGCCTGATCATGGTCGCCAAGGACGCCGAGCAGAAGGAGAACGTGCGCTCTCAGGTGGCCATCGTCGCCCGGGAGAACTACTCCAATCCGCCGGCTCATGGCGGGGCCATCGTCTCCGAGATCCTGCACTCCGACGAATTGACCGGCGTGTGGCGCGAGGAGCTCACCGAGATGCGCGACCGCATCAATACCCTGCGTCGCGAGTTCGTCGAGGCCCTGAAACCCTATGGCCTGGATCAGAAGTATGCCCACGTGGCCGAGCAGCGCGGCATGTTCTCCTACACCGGCCTGACGCCGGAACAGGTCGACCGCCTGCGTGACGAGTTCAGCATCTACATGGTGCGCTCGGGCCGCGCCAACGTGGCCGGTTTCTCCCAGGAGAACCTGCCCTACCTGGCCAAGGCGATCGCCGCGGTCAACGACTGAGAACGTCCATCAACGTTCGGTGACACGACGCTCGGGCCTGACGGCAAGCCCCCCACGACGACGGCCCGCGGCAAAACCGCGGGCCGTGACGGTGGACGAGGCGCCGCCGGTGCGTCAGGCGGCGTAGCGCGAGACGTCGAGCCCCTGCGGGTCGATGCGCGGCGATTCGGCCGCCATCAGATCTGACAGCAGCTGGGCACTGCCGCAGCTCATGGTCCAGCCCAGGGTCCCGTGCCCGGTGTTGAGCCACAGGTTGTCGTAGCGGGTGGCCCCAACGATCGGTGTGGAATCCGGCGTCATCGGCCGCAGCCCGCTCCAGAACTCGGCGCGGTCGACATCGCCGCCCTCGGGGAAGACATCGCGCACCACCATGTCGATGGTCGCCCGGCGCTTTTCCGGCAGGCTCAGGTCGTGGCCGGCCAGCTCGGCGGTGCCACCCACCCGGATGCGGTCGTCGAAGCGCGAGATGGCCACCTTGTAGGTCTCGTCCATCACCGTGGACTGGGGGGCCCCGCCGTCGTCGACCACCGGCACGGTCAGGCTGTAACCCTTGACCGGGTAGATCGGCAGGCGGATGTCCAGGTCCTTGACCAGATGCGGCGAGTAACTGCCCAGGCAGACCACGTAGGCATCGGCCGTCATCTCGCCAGCGCTGGTGAGCACGCCCTCGATGCCGGCATTGCCGCGGCGAATGCGCTGGATATCGACGTTGAAGCGGAACTCGACGCCCAGGCGCTCGCGGCAGTAGTCGGCCAGGCGATTGGTGAACAGGTGGCAATCGCCGGTCTGGTCGTCCGGCAGGTGCAAACCGCCGACGAACTTGCCGGGCACCCGGGCCAGCGCCGGTTCCACCGCGGTGATCTCCTCGGCCCCGAGCAACCGGTGACGCACACCGCACTGTTCGAGGACCTTCATGTCCTTGGCCACGGCCTCGACCTGGCTGTCATGGCGGAACAACTGCAGCAAGCCGCGCTGGCGGTCCTCGTAGCGGATGCCGGTCTCGTCGCGCAGGGCATTGATGCAGGCCCGGCTGTGCTCGGCGATGCGCACCATGCGCTCCTTGTTCACCGCATAGCGCTCGGCGTTGCAGTTGCCGAACATCTTCATCATGAAGCGGGCCATGGTCGGATCCATGCGCGGCTGGACCTTCAGCGGCGCATGTTCCTGAAACATCCACTTCACCGCCTTCTGAGGAATGCCCGGCGCGGCCCAGGGCGAGGAGAAACCGAAGGACACCTGGCCGGCATTGCCGTAACTGGTCTCCATGGCCGGCGCGGACTGACGATCCGCCACAGTGACCTCATGACCCTGACGGGCCAGATAGTAGGCGCTGGTGACGCCGACCACGCCGCTGCCGAGAATCAGTACCTTCATGCTCTCCCCCTTCGTTTGTGCTTGTTGCCATGAACGAGACGCGCCCGGATGTCACCTCGGCGCCTCGGGAGAGCAGTATAAGGATGATGCTCAAGTCATTTATTCTGTTTTCACCTATATATGTACTATAAAAAATCAAATATTATTTTTACAGCAGACTATAAAAACGATAAACAAATATATTTTAGGGTAAAAAACTACACGGATTCTGTCGCCATGCGCCGTGGGCTGGCGAGCACCCGACGCAGCAATCCCCATGCCGCCAGGCCGGCCAGCAGGTTCCCCAGAGCCGCGCCGATCGCCAGCCCCGTCAGACCGGCCAGCCAGGCGCCCCCCCATAGGCAAGGCAGATAGAACACGAACAGTCGCGCCGCGGACATCAGCATGGCACGCAGTGGCCAGCCAAGGGCATTGCCGGCGGACACCACCAGCATGCAGACCCCCAGGGCCGCATAGCTCGGCAGCATGAATCGCACCAGTGTGGCCAGGTCCCCGCGCACGTCGGGGTTACCCGACAACGCCTGGGCCACCCAGGGTGAGGCCACGGCCAGGACCAGCCCCAATGCCAACTGCCAGACCACCACGACCCGCAAGGCCAGCCGTAGCAGACGATGTATCTGCGCCCAATCCCCGGCGCCGTAACAACGGCCCAACCAGGGCGGTAACGACATCGTCATGGCCAACACCACCATCAGGGATACGGTCTCCAACCGACTGGCCAGCCCCCAGGCAGCCACCTGGGCCTCGCCCAGGCTTGCCACCGCCGAGATGGCAAGCATCGCCGCCAAAGGCGGCATCAGCTGGCTGACCATCGCGGGCCCGGCGATACCGGCGAAGGGCCGCAACGAAACACGCCACTCGCCCAGGAGCCCCTGACTCGACAGCCAGTTTCTCCCGACCAGTCGCCAGCCCAGTATCATCAGCCCCAGGGCGAAAGCCAGCACCGTCGCCAAGGCCGCCCCGGGCAATCCCAGGCCGGGCCAGGCTCCCAACCCGAAGATCAGCAAGGGATCCAGCACCAGGTTGGCCAGGCTGGTCGTCACCATCAGCACGCCCGGCAAACGCGTATTGCCATGGGCACGAAACAGGCTGTAACCGAAATACAGGCAGGCTCCCAGCCAAGCCGCCAGGAGTTGAGGGTCCCAGTAGGCCCGAATCAACGCCAATGACTCGGGCTCCGCCCCGAGCCGCAGGAAGATGGGCGCCTGGGCCCACCACAACACCAGGGCCAACAGTGCAATCACACTGGTGCCGCTCAATAGCACCAGGCTACCCAGGCGTCTCGCCCTGGCCACCTCACCCGCCCCCAGGGCACGCGATATCAGGGCGGCAATGGCAATGCCCATTCCTACCTGAACACCGATGATCAGAAAGCTCAGTGGAAAGGTGAAGGACTGCGCCGCCAGCGGGGCCGTACCCAGTCGCGCGATGAAGGCGCTGTCGACCAGTTGGAAACCGAGCAGGGAGAGCACGCCAATGGCCATCGGCCAGGTCTGACGCCATAACGTCACGCCCAGCGACGGTGTGGGGGTCGTATCGGTATGACTCACGATGACTCCGGATCGTCCATGCAAAAGACCCATTCTACGCCATCTCGATGGCCGTCGTGGTGTCCCTCCCCTACCTGGCCCACCCCGCGGTGCCATCGAGCAGCACCTGGATGTCCGAGGCCGGCATGGGATGATGGAAGAAATACCCCTGGGCCAGGTCGCAATGCATCTCGCGTATCAGGGCAAGCTGTTCGGCGTTCTCGACACCTTCGGCCACGACTTCCAGCCCCAGACGATGGCCGATGAAGATAGCCGCTTCCATGATGGCCCGGTCTTCGGGTTGCTTGGGGGCATCACGCATGAAAGCCCGATCGACCTTGAGGGCCGTGACCGGAAAGTGCTTGAGATAGCTCAGCGAGGAATAACCGGTACCGAAGTCATCGATGGCAATCCGCACCCCCCGATGGTAAAGGCGCCTCAGATCTTCCAGCACCATGGGGGCGGCCTCGATAAGGACATTCTCGGTCAACTCGATACCCACATCACGGGGTGTCAGGCCATATCGTTCCAGGCACGCCTCGAAACGCGACAAGGTGTCCGGTCGCAACATCTGGCGGCCCGATAGATTGATGTCGACACGCGACGCCGTGAAGCCCGCCCTGCGCCAGGCCGCCTGTTGGCGGCAGGCCTCCTCCATGACCCAATCACCCAGCCGGTGGATCAGACCCGAGCGCTCCGCCAGCGGGATGAACTCCCCCGGCGACACGAAAGTATCGGCATCACGGGGTTGCCAGCGCAGCAGCGCCTCGAGGTTCTCGATACGGCCGCTGGCCACGGAGACCTGCGGCTGGTAATGCAGGCTCAGTTCACGATGCTCGATGGCCTGTTCGAGCTGCTCGACCAGACGCTGCTGACGGACCAGTTCGTCATGGTGCTGCTGCTGGAAGAACTGCAAACCACCCGGACCATCTAGCTTGGCCCGGTTCTTGGCCACATCGGCGTTGCGGATCAATTCCCGGGCACTCAAGCCATTTTCGGGAAACAGGCTGACCCCGAGCGCCGCCGTGACCCGGCGCTCGCCGCTATCTATCGCGAATGCGAGGCGCAGGGCCTGCTGTACCTTGCCGACGAGGCGGCAGACATCTTCGCGCTGGTTGACCCCTGGAAAGGCCAGCACGAATTCATCGCTGGCGACCCGGGACATCAGATCGGTCAAACGCTGCTCCTGCCCCAGGCGCCGGGCCAGCTCGACCAGCACGCGGTCCCCCTGGTCATAGCCCAGGGCGTCGTTGATCTCGGAAAACCGGTCGATATCGAGATAGATTACCGCCAGGCCAGCGCGTCGACGCAGGCAGCCTTCCAGTGCCTCTTCAAGCTCGGCTTCGAACGCATGACGGTTGGGCAGGTGGGTCAGAGCATCGTAATGGGTGACGAAAGCCAGGTCGCGATGCGCGCGCTTCTGGTCGGACAGATCGACATCGACACAGAACATCAGGGGAGACTCGGTGTGTTCACCGAGCATCACATGGTGGGAAAATACCGGTACCCGTTCACCGCTGTGGTGCTCGAGTTCAATTTCCTCGGCCGGTATCTCCCTGCCCTCCGTGATCCAGGCACGGTGGGCCTCGATCACCCCTTCACGCATCTCGTCGGGAATGATCAGATCCTCGAGCAGCTGACCACTCGCCTCGTCGGCAGTGTAACCGTACAGCGTCGTGCTGGCCTCGTTCCAGTAGATGACACGACGGTCCCGATCATAGCCCTGTACCGCGACCCGAGGGAGGCTTTCGAGCAGTGCCCGGAAGCGCTGTTCACTTTCCTGATACTGGCGTCTGACACGTTCCACATCATCCGGCGACGCCGGGTCGGCATGATGCCTGGATACATGACCTCGACCTATCCTCCCTATGCGACTCAACCACCATCGCAGACGCGAAGTGCGACCGACCATGTCCATCCTCGTTGCTGTGGGAAAAAGCCGGCATGGAGTCTGAGAAACCTCATGCGACATCTATGACCGAGCATGGTGCAAACTGTCATCGATGTCACGAAAGTTCAACCTTCATCATCGCGATACTCGTCCCGAAATACAGGGGCAATCGCGTTCGGAGTACGGAATCCGCCCGACCCTTTGACATTTGGTTACATTTCTTCTCCTTTCCTTACTGTTGCCTGGAATCCTCCGGCAACGACTCGGGCAATACCGCCCTAAGGAAAGGAGTCATTTCATGAAACTCGATACCCTAAAGTACGGATTCGACAACACGGCCATGCCACCGGATCCCCTCGGCGATTACTGGTCGTCCGAGGTCACTTCGCAACTGGCCTACCAGGACTGGGCGATGACCGACCTTCGGGATCGCCTGGACCTGCCTGCCTGGCAGACCTTCACCTCGGATCTGCCGAGGGATCCCTACGTCAATCAGCGCTGGAAGCGCATGTCGTGGCTGACCCTCGACCAAGCCGGTGACGTCCGGGACATGGGGTCCTGCCCCATGGCACAGGGTGGCGCCTTCAACGATGCGGAAAGCATGGCCGACCGGCTGCGCTACTATGCGCCCTTGACCGAGACCTTTCTGCAGCGTCCCGACGTCAAGGCCTTCGTGCGTGCCTGGGCCAGGCTCTGGGATCTCCAGGCAAACGAGCCGATCCTGATGCAGATCACTGGTGTCAGGGGAGAGGGTCAGGTCGATCCGCTCCAGGGCCAGGGCATCCACGCCGACGGATGCAAGGCATTGAGCATCATGGTGGTCAGCCGTCACAACGTGACCGGTGCCGACAACCACCTCTATGTCGACAAGGCCGGTACCCGACCGGTCGCCGATGCAACGCTCGACCCGGGCGACATCCTGCACCTGCGTGACGACAGGCTCTACCACAGCGTGGATGCCATCACGCAACAGGATACCGAAGAGCCCTTCGAGCGGTTCATCATCATCATCAACAGCCGGTTCGTGGACCCGTTCCAGAACCACATCCTGCGGCGCCACTTCCCGGACGCCGTGCTCAACGAGGCATGATGAGCCTCTCCAACCGGATGGCGGCGTTCGTCGCCATCCCCTGACGAACGACACCCCCGGCATTGGCCGGGGGTGTCGTGTCCTTCACCGTCTTGCCGTCATGCGACGCGTCATCGGCGAACGTCAGCTCACTGACGAATCCCCTCGAACGTCACATATAACTCGAGCTCATGCATCGGTTCGGGGAAACTCGACATGTCGACGCCGTAATCGGCAAGCGTCAAGGTCGTGCTGCCCTCGAAGCCGGCACGATAGTTCCCCCAGGGATCTTCACCCTCGCCGAGCAGGGTGACCGGCATCTCGATTTCGTTGGTCTCGCCATGCAGCGTCAGATCACCGGTCAACACGCCCTCGTTCTCGCCGGTAGGCTCGAAGTCGGTGGACGTGAAGGTGGCCGTGGGGTACTCGCCAGCGTCGAGGAAATCCTCGCTCTTGATGTGCTTGTCGCGTTCGGCGTGATTGGTGGTCAGGCTGGTCACATCCACCTCGACACTTGCCGCGGACTCACCGGGGTTTTCCGGATCGTAGCTGAAGCCCCCGGAGAACTCCTCGAAGGAACCGAGGATATAGGAGAAGCCCAGATGGCTGATCTTGAACTGAATGAAGGCATGTTGGCCTTCGGTGTCGATGGTGTAGTCGGCGGCCTGGGCCTGGGCCAGCGGCACCAGTGAGGCAGTCGCCAGGGCGGCAGTCAGCGCGGTCTTCTTGAACATCGTGTCGTTCTCCTTCTTCAGTCTTCAGTGACGGCGAGTGTAGCGCGGCAACAGCATGCGCACGAGAACATCGTGACGATCGATCAGATGATGCTTGAAGGCCGCCAGGGCATGGCCCGCCGCCAGCACGATCAGTGCCCAGGCGGCATACCAGTGGACCGTCCCCGCCAGCGTCGCCTGATCGGGCAACCCGGTGACCAGCGCCGGCACCCTGAACCAGCCGAAGACATCGATACTGTCGCCTTCGGCAGTGGAAATCAGATAGCCGCTCACCAGTACCAGCAGCATGAGGCAATAGAGCAGGATATGCCCGACATGGGCGGCCAGGCGTTCCAGCCGGTGCCCTCGCGCGGCCGGCGTGGGCTGCAAGAGGCGCCAGACCAGTCGGCCCAGGGTCGCGAACAACAACAGCATGCCCACGCCGCGGTGCCACCAGGGTGCCAGGTTGTACCAGCTGTCATAGTAGTCCAGCCCCGTCATCCACCAGCCCAGCACGAAGAGGCCCACGATGGCCAGCGCACTCAACCAGTGCAGCAGGATGCTGACGAGCCCCCAACCGAAACGCGAGTTACCCCACATGCGCAATCATCCCGAAACGTCATGACATGAGCGTCACTATACGATGCGCCACCCATCCGGTCCGCTGAAAATAGACGAACGCTTCATTCGGAAAAACCATTCGACATGTCCCGGTCCAGGGCATCCAGTCCGCGAGCCAGGTCCTGCCGAATGTCCTCGAGATCCTCGAGGCCCACCGCCACACGAATCAAGCCTTCGCGGATCCCGGCCGATGCCTTCTGTGCCTCCGACAGACGCCCATGGGTCGTGGTGCCGGGATGCGTGATGGTGGTCTTGGCATCGCCGAGGTTACCGGTGATCGACAGCAGCCGAGTCGCATCGATCACCGACCAGGCGCCCTCGCGTCCGCCCTTGACCTCAAAGCCGAGCACGGCACCGAACGCCGATTGCTGGCGTGCGGCCAGCTCATGCTGCGCATGCGTCTTCAGGCCACTGTAATGGACCCGCTCTACCGCCGGATGACCGTCCAGCCATTCGGCCAGTGCCAAGGCGCTGGCACAGTGGGCCTGCATGCGCAGGCCGAGCGTCTCGAGTCCCTTGGTGAATATCCAGGCATTGAAGGGGCTCAGGCACGGGCCACAGGTGCGCACCACGCCATAGACTTCCTCGAGCGCCTTGTCGGGGCCGACCACGGCACCGCCAACCGCCCGCCCCTGGCCATCCAGGTACTTGGTGGCCGAGTGGATCACCAGGTCCGCACCCAGCGCCAGCGGGCGCTGCAGTGCCGGCGTAAGAAAGCAGTTGTCGATGGCGAGCCAGGCGCCATGACGGCGGGCAATGTCGGACAAGGCGGCGATATCGACCACCTCGGACAGCGGGTTGGACGGTGTCTCCGCAAACAGCAGCTTGGTGGCCGGCGTCAGCGCCGCCTCCCACTCCTCCAGGTTCGACAGTTCGACGTATCGTGTGGTGATCCCCAGTTTGCCCAGGTATTTATCGAACAGACTGACCGTGGAGCCGAACAGGGAGCGCGAGGCGACGATCTCGTCGCCGGCGGAAAGCAGCGCCAGCGCCGTGGCGAGAATCGCCGACATGCCAGAGGCCGTGGCCACACAGCGCTCCCCGCCTTCCAGCGCGGCCAGGCGGCGCTCGAAGGTATGTACCGTGGGATTGGTGAAGCGAGAGTAGATATTGCCCGGTTCCTCGCCGCCGAACTTGCGTGCCGCCTCGGCGGCGCTGCCGTAGACGAAACTGGACGTCGGAAATATCGGCTCGCTGTGTTCCTGCTCGGCGGTGCGTCGGTGACCGGCGCGCACCGCCAGGGTGGACAGGCCCCAGTCACCACCGATCTGGTCGTCATCATGCATGGCGCATCCCTCAGTCGATGTCATCTTCCTGATTATGCATGCCGACCAGCGCATGGTCACCGGCACTCGTGGCCTTGGCCTCGTCGTTGCGCATCGCCTCGAGTTCGGCCAGATAGGCATCATCGATATCGCCGGTGATGTAGCGGCCGTCGAAGACCGAGCAGTCGAAGTCACCCAGCGCCGGATTCACCTCGCGACATGCGTCTTTCAGGTCATCCAGATCCTGATAGATCATCCGATCCGCACCAATCAGTTCACCGACCTCGGCCTCGCTGCGACCGTGGGCGATCAATTCGCTGGCGGCCGGCATGTCGATGCCGTAGACATTGGGATAGCGAACCGGCGGCGCTGCCGAGGCAAAATAGACCTTGCGGGCGCCGGCCTCGCGAGCCATCTGAATGATCTGGCGGCAGGTCGTACCCCGTACGATGGAATCGTCGACCAGCAGTACGTTCTTGCCCTGAAACTCGATATCGATGGCATTGAGCTTCTGGCGTACCGACTTCTTGCGCTGCGTCTGACCCGGCATGATGAAGGTCCGACCGATATAGCGATTCTTCATGAAACCTTCGCGATAGGTCACCCCCAGATGCTGGGCCAGCTCCAGGGCCGAGGTCCGCGAGGTATCGGGGATCGGGATCACCACGTCGATATCGTGATCCGGCCACTCCTGCTGGATGCGATCGCCGAGCTTGCGCCCCATGGCCATGCGCGTGCCGTAGACATAGGCGCCGTCGAGCAGGGTGTCGGGGCGCGCCAGGTAGACGTGCTCGAAGATGCATGGCGCGAGGCGGGGTTGATCCGCGCAGCTCTCGGTATGAATGCTGCCGTCCATATCGACGAAGATCGCCTCGCCGGGCGCCAGGTCGCGATGCAGCTCGAAGCCGCCGACGTCGAGCGCCACCGACTCGGAAGCGATCATCACCTCCTGGCCCTCGCCTTCATCACGAGAGCCGAAGACCACCGGGCGAATTCCGTTGGGGTCGCGGAACGCCACCATGCCTACACCATTGATGATCGCCACGGCCGCATAGCCTCCCTGGCAGCGGCGATGCACGCGGCGCACGGCATCGAAGATATCGCCCGGCGCCAGGTGCGGTCCCTGCTTGCCGAGCTCATGGGCAAAGACATTGAGCAACACCTCGGAATCCGAACTGGTGTTGATGTGGCGCAGGTCGGAGGAAAACAGTTCCTGCTTGAGCTGGTCGGAATTGGTCAGGTTGCCATTGTGGGCCAGCGTGATGCCATAGGGCGAGTTGACATAGAACGGCTGCGACTCCGCCTCGCTGGAGGAACCGGCAGTGGGGTACCGCACATGACCGATCCCCAGGTTGCCCTTGAGACGCGCCATGTGACGGGTATGGAAGACATCCCGTACCAGACCGTTGCTCTTGCGCAGCAGGAAGCGTCCCTCATTCCAGGTCATCATGCCGGCGGCATCCTGGCCGCGGTGCTGCAGCACCGTCAGGGCATCATAGATCCCCTGGTTTACCGCCTGCTTGGCCATCAGGCCCACGATCCCGCACATTACTGCTTACCTCGCTTGCCGTAAGTAAAAGGGTGGTCGTTCACCACCCCTGCAATCCAGACTATTCCATCATGCCGGTATCATCCGCCTTTTCCGGCGCCGGCTCCGCGTCGCCCGGCGCGGACAACGACTCCAGGGGCGATGCCGAGGTCGGCAGTTGGCCCTCCCAGGCCAGCACATGCCCTACCGCCCACCCGCGTAACCGCTCCAGGTCGGGACGCAATGCGGCCTGTTCCCAGGCCTGAAGCTGCGCCAATGGCGTCAGGCCAATCAAAATGGTCGCCAGTACCAGCACCGCCGCTCCCTTGGCCAATCCGAAAGCAGCACCGGCCACCCGATTGAACAGGCCCATGCCGACCCATTCCACCGCCGCATGCATCAGCCGGATGATCAGACCACAGGCCAGAATGACGACGAATACCACCAGCACGAACGCCAGGACCAGGCGCCCATCGGGACTCTCGATCATACCCGAGAACACATCGGCAACCGGTGCGGAAAACCAGCGTGCCGCCAGCAACGCGACTACCCAGGAAGCGAGCCCCAGGGCTTCGCGGATCAGCCCACGGAACAGGCCCGTCAAGGTGGTCACGGCCAGCACGGCGATGCACAGCCAATCGAGCCAGGTCAGCGCCATTTCGTTCACTCGACCCTCACCAGCAGGCCCTGCAGATTGAGCCCGGCCTTGAGCTTGCCCATCACGTTCTCGGCCACTTCCGAGCTGTCATAGGGGCCGACATACACCGTGGTCAAGTCATTGTCACGCGCGCGCCGATAGGCAGGATAACCCTGATCTTTCAGACGTGCCTGCAAACGCTCGGCGTTGTCCACCTGACCAAAGCTCCCGACCTGGACCGCCCAGTCACCACCTGGCGTGGCCTCGGCCTGACGCTCATCGGCGGCTCGAGCCAGTTCGGCGATGGGATCATCGGCCTGCTCGGCCGTTGACGCCTGCCCACTCGGGCCGTCACCGTTCTCGTTCACCGCCTGGGCCTCTTCGACCTGACGTTCTTCTGCCTGGACGGCTGCGTCCGACGCCGATTCCCGACTCGCGCCACCACCCTCACTCACCACGCTTTCCACCGGCTCACTCGTCACTTCGGTTTCGGTATTCGTCGACGCCCCTTGGGAATCGTCTGCGAGGCGATCCGCATCCAGGCTTTCCGGTGGCACAGGTTCCTCGAGATCACGATGCTCGACATCGATCGGCTGCTCGATGGTCAGTACCGGTTCGGGACGCTCCTCCCGCGGCGCCGGCTCGTCGAACAACAAGGGGACGAAGATCACCGCCAGGGCAATCAGAATCAGGGCGCCACTGACCCGCTCGCGCATACCGTATTTCATGTCATTCCCTCGATGGACCATCATCCGTTTCAGTCTGTGCCCGCGCCGCCCAGGCCGCCAGCACATCGCCCACGGTGAAGAAGGAGCCACAGACCAGCACACGGTCCCCCGGCGTGAGGCGTGACTCCAGCCAGGCCGCCCCGCGTGCCGGCGAGGCTTCGCGATGCACGACCTTCTGGCCGAGCGCCTCGAGATGGCCCGCCAGTTCATCGGCATGGCGTGCCCGCGGGCCCTCGAGCGTGACCGGCAACCAGGCATCGATCGACGGCGCCAACGCCTTGATCACGCCATCGGCATCCTTGTCGCCCAGCATGCCGATCAGCGCGAAGGTTCGTCCCTCGACAGGATGCTCGGCCAGCCGCCCGGCCACATGCGCCGCCGCCTGGGGATTGTGGCCCACGTCCAGGCACCAGGCGCCGTGCCACTGCATGCGACCGGGCAGAGCGACACTCGCCAGGGCCCGTCGGCAGGCCGTCTCGTCGAGTTCGGTGCCGGCCAGTTGCAAGGCCGTCAAGGCGGTGGCGGCGTTGTCCAGTGGCAGACCGGGCTCCGGCAGGCGTTCGAGCACTCGCTCTTCCCCCCACCAGCGCCAGGCTTCCGCGCCGCGTTCGACGCCATAGCTTTCGCCCAGGGCATGCACCGGGGCCGGCAGTAACTCGGCAGTAGCGCGCACACTGGCCGGCAGCTCGCGTGATCCCAGCACGGCGGGTCGACCGGGTCGCATGATGCCGGCCTTCTCACGACCGATATCCTCGAGGTCGTCGCCGAGGAAGGCGGCGTGATCCCGGGCGATGGTCGTTACTACCGCCACATCGGCATCGAGGATGTTCACCGCATCAAGGCGACCGCCGAGGCCCACTTCGAGAATTGCCAGCTCGGGAGCATGGGCGCGGATGGCATGCAAGGCCCCCAGGGTCCCGACCTCGAAGTAGGTCAGGCTGATGGGCTCGCCAGCGAGGCGGGCAGCCTCCACCGCTTCGAAACCAGCGATCAGAGTGGCATCATCGGCCTCGTGTCCATCCAGGCACAGGCGCTCGTTGTAGCGCAGTAAGTGGGGGGAGGTATACGTGGCCGTCGAAAGGCCATGAGCCCGGGCCAGCGCATCGAGCATGGCCACGGTGGACCCCTTGCCATTGGTGCCGGCCACAGTGATCACCCGCCCCGCGACCGGGCCATCGAACAGCCCCATGCGACGAGCGACCTCATCCACCCGTTCGAGGCCGAGGTCGATGTCTACCGGATGAGCGGCTTCCAGCCGCCTCAGCCAGGCATCGAGCGGAGTGGGAGAATCATCGTGCATGTCGTCGAGCTCACCGCTTGTCGTCAGAGCGTGGCGACTCGTCGGTATCTTCGTGGTTCGACTCCGTTCGCTCATCGGCCGGCCCCTCGGGTTCCGCCGTTTGCTCCGTCGCGACTTCCTCGTGCTGCTGTTCAGCCTGCTCCGCCGCGTCGACGAGATCCGGCTCCCCGTTTTCAAGCTCTGCCGGTCCGCTGGCCGGCTGATGGGTCAGCTTGCGCAGCACGCCACCAAGCCGCTCGCGAATGTCCTGACGATGGACGATCATGTCCACGGCCCCGTGCTCGAGCAGGAACTCGCTGCGCTGGAAGCCTTCGGGCAACTGCTCACGGACCGTCTGCTCGATGACCCTGGGGCCGGCGAACCCGATCAGAGCGTTGGGCTCGGCGACATTGAGATCGCCGAGCATGGCCAATGACGCCGACACGCCACCGAATACCGGGTCGGTAAGCACTGAAATGTAGGGGACGCCGGCCTGCTTGAGTTTCTCCAGGGCGGCGGACGTCTTGGCCATCTGCATCAGCGAGAACAGCGCTTCCTGCATGCGCGCGCCCCCCGAGGCAGCGAAACAGACCAGCGGAATGCCCTCGTCCAGGGCCTGGGTCGCGGCGCGCACGAACTTCTCGCCCACCACGGCGCCCATCGAGCCCCCCATGAAGGTGAACTCGAAGGCCACGGCCACTACCGGCAGTCCCTCAAGGGAACCACGCATGGCGACCAGGCCGTCCTTTTCGCCGGTGGCCTTCTGAGCCGCACTGAGACGGTCCTTGTATTTCTTGGAATCGCGGAACTTCAGGCGATCGACAGGTTCGAGGTCGGCCGCAATCTCCTCGCGCCCTTCCTTGTCGAGAAACCAGTCCAGTCGCTTGCGCGCCGTCAGGCGCAAGTGATGATCACACTTGGGGCAGACGTTATGGTGCTTCTCGAGCTCCGGCAGATAAAGCACCGACTCGCACTTGGGGCACTTTCGCCACAGGCCGTCGGGGACGCTCGTACGCCGCTCCTTGCGCTGAATGCGCCCCACCGAGGGCACGATCTTGTCTAGCCAGCTCATGTCAGAATCGCTTCCCTTTGTGCTGTCGCCCCCGCCTTGCGGGGGCCGAATCGAATCGGTTGGCAGCCCCGGCTGCCACTAGGCGTGCTGTGTCTGGGCATCCAGTGCCTGGCGCATCTCACCCAGTACCGCCTCCAGGGCGGCAGGAATGACCTCGGGCCGTTCGGCATTCTCGGCGATGCGACTGACCAGGGCACTGCCGACGATCACCCCATCGGCCACACGACCGACGGCGGCGGCCGAGGCACCATCGCGAATGCCGAAGCCGACGCACAGTGGCAAGTCGGTCATCTCGCGCAACGGCGCCAGATGGGCCGCGATGTCGTCGGCATCAGCGGCGGCACCACCGGTCACGCCCTTGAGCGAGACATAGTAGAGATATCCCTCGCCATGAGCGCATATTGTAGCGGCCCGGGCACGGGAGGTGGTAGGGGCCACCAGGAAGATCGAGGACAGTCCCCGCTCTTCGAGTACGGGGCCAAGCAGGTCCGCCTCTTCCGGCGGCATGTCGACGAGCAGCACGCCGTCGACACCGGCTGCACTGGCCTGATCGGCGAAGGCCTCGAAGCCGAGTCGCTCCACGGGATTGAGATAGCCCATCAGCACCACCGGCGTCTCGGCGTCGTCACGGCGAAACTCGCGGACCATCTCGAACAGATGCCCCAGACGCACGTCGTGGCGCAGCGCACGCTCGCAGGCCTTCTGGATCACCGGGCCATCGGCCATGGGATCGGAAAAGGGGACGCCCAGCTCGATGATATCGGCACCGGCACGCACCAGGGCGTGCATGAAGCCCACCGTGTGCACCGGCGCGGGATCGCCGGCGGTAATGTAGGGAATCAGCGCACGGCGGCCCTGTGCCTTGAGATCGGCGAAACGTTGATCGATACGGTTCATCAGGCTTCCTCAGAATTCGATGCCGTCGAGCTTGGCGACAGTCATGATGTCCTTGTCGCCACGTCCGGAGAGGTTGACCACGATATGCTGATCGGATCGCATGGTCGGCGCCAGCCGCTTGGCATAGGCCAGGGCATGGGCCGACTCCAGCGCCGGCATGATGCCCTCCACATGCGTCAGCTCGCGGAAGGCTTCGAGCACTTCCGTGTCATCAGCCGCGACATACTCGACCCGCCCCGCATCCTTCCACAAGGCATGCTCCGGCCCGACGCCGGGATAGTCGAGCCCCGCCGAGATCGAATGGGTATCGGATACCTGCCCACCCTCATCGGACATCAGGTAGGTACGATTGCCATGCAGGACGCCACGCGGCGCCCCGGAGGTCAACGGTGCCGCATGGCGCCCTGTGGCCACGCCATCTCCACCGGCCTCGACGCCGTACATGGCGACCTCGTCATCCTCGGCAAAGGGATAGAACAGACCCATGGCATTGGAGCCGCCACCTACGCAGGCGACCAGGGCATCGGGAAGGCGGCCGAATTCCTCGACCGACTGTCGCCGCGCCTCGCGACCGACCACGGCATTGAAATCGCGCACCAGCATCGGATAGGGATGCGGCCCCGCCACGGTACCGATGATGTAGAAGGTATCGTCGACATTGGTCACCCAGTCGCGCAACGCCTCGTTCATGGCGTCCTTGAGGGTCCGGGTGCCGGACTCCACCGGTATGACCTCGGCGCCCAGCAGCCGCATGCGATAGACATTGAGCTTCTGACGTTCGACATCCTCGGCCCCCATGTAGATCTCGCACGACAACCCCAGGCGAGCGGCCACGGTGGCCGTGGCAACACCGTGCTGACCCGCGCCGGTTTCGGCGATGACCCTGGGCTTTCCGCTCTTCTTGGCCAGCAGAGCCTGACCGATGGTGTTGTTCACCTTGTGGGCGCCGGTGTGATTGAGGTCTTCGCGCTTGAGCCAGACCTGGGCACCCCCGAGCTGCCTGGACCATCGCTCGGCATGATAGAGGGGGGAAGGACGTCCCACGTAGTGGGCCAGGTCGTAGTCGAATTCCGCCTGGAACGCCGGATCTTCACGAAGACGTCGATAAGTCTTCTCCAGATCTTCCAGGGCGAAGCTCAGGGTCTCCGAAACGAACCGGCCACCATAGGGGCCAAAGTGGCCACGTTCATCCGGCAGTCGGGTCAGGTCACTGAACTTGCTCACGAAGGACACCTCACAGGGTCGCCAGAAGGGGTGGATTGGGAGTTTCAGGATCAAGCATCGGTACGCCGCACCGCCTGGAGAAAATCAGCCATCAGGCCGGCGTCCTTGACGCCCGGGGAAGCTTCAATACCGCCGGAAACATCCACCGCGAAGGGCGCCACCGTCGCGATGGCCTCGGCCACATTGGCCGGCGTGAGGCCTCCGGCGAGGATAACAGGTTTTGCCAGCCTTGCGGGTATCCGCGACCAGTCGAATGTCTTGCCGGTTCCGCCGGGCACGCCGGGCCGATAGGCATCCAGCAGCAGCGCTCTGGCCCCGGCATAGTCGCGAGCGGCCGCCTCCAGATCCAGGCCATCACGCATGCGCAGCGCCTTGATCCAGGGTCGCCCCGAGGCCGCGCAATGTACCGGCGACTCGTCGCCATGGAACTGCAGCAGATCGAGGTGCTCGGCCGCCCTCTCCACCTCGGCCGGCTCGGGATCGACGAACAGCCCCACCCGGGTGACGAATGCCGGCACCCGTTCGGCGAGCGCCACCAGACGCTCGAGTTCGATGGCCCGCTTGCTGCCGGGCCAGAGCACGAATCCCAGGGCGTCGGCACCCAGCGCCACGGCGGTGTCCACGTCCTCGGCCCGGCTCAGGCCACAGAACTTGACTCGGGTTCGCCCGATGGGCGTGGCATGATCACGCATGATCGCCCTCCTCGACCCGGGCTTCGGCCTTGAACCGCCCCTGACGTAGCTCGGGACGCGGGCTGTCCGGCAGAGGACGTTCGCCGGTCCACTCGCCCAGAAAGGCCAGCAGATTCGGCCCCAGGGGTTCTCGAGGCAATGCCCAGCCCGGGTCATAAAGCGAATCGACGAAATGCAGGCCACAGGCCGGTGCCGTCACATCACCCAGAGTACGATCCTTGAGGGCCAGCAGGCGATCCAGATAGTCGGTTCCCTGCTCGCCTCGCCCGACCGTCACCAGGGCACCGGCGATGTTGCGGATCATGTGGTGCAGGAAGGCATTGCCTTGAACGTCGATGACCACCAGAGGGCCATGGCGATGCACCTCGATGAAATGCAGGTGCCGCCAGGGGGACTTCGACTGGCAACCGGCGGCGCGAAAGCTCGAGAAATCGTGCTCGCCGACCAGTACCTGGGCCGCTTCGTGCATCGCCTCGGCATTCAGCGGATCGCGGCACCAGGTGACGTTGGCCCGCTCCAGCACGGGACGACTGGGCTGGTTGAGCAATACATAGCGATAACGCCGTGCCAGCGCCGTGCGTCGAGCATGGAATTCATCGTCCACCTGCGTGACCCAGCGCACGGCGATATCGCGCGGCAGATTGGCGTTGGCACCGAACACCCAGGCCTTTTCGGAACGCGATGCAGGCGGGTCGAAATGCACGATCTGCCGGGTCGCGTGGACACCGGAATCGGTACGGCCACTGGCATGCACCCTGACCGGTGCGCTGGCCACCCGAGCGAGCGCCTTCTCGAGCGACGCCTGCACCGAGGCCGAATGCTTGAGCCACTGCCAACCACAGTACTGGCTGCCGTCATACTCCACGGCCATGGCCAGGCGGCCGGTCAAGGGATGGTGCTCGTCGAGGCGTTGAAAGAGACTCATGGCGCTGTCAGGTCGGTGGGTGGCGAAGCGCGCCGGCCAGGACCGGCGGCGGCATGGATGATGCCTCGGCATTATCCCTGTCGAACAGGACGAACGCCACCCGGCCGAGGATCGGGTCGCGCAACGCACCAGGGGCGCCTCTACCGAGGCGCCCCTGGACACTCACGACGGCAGGGCCCACGGGCGCCGCCGCCTGGCGCGTTACTGCTCGCGCAGGATCTTCAGCATCCGCTTGAGCGGCTCGGCGGCGCCCCACAGCAGTTGGTCGCCGACGCTGAAGGCGGAGAGATACTCGCCCCCCATGGCCAGCTTGCGCAGGCGCCCCACCGGCACGGTCAGGGTACCGGTCGCAGCGGCCGGCGTCAGACCGTCGTTGGAGGCATCCTTGTCGTTGGGGATCAGCTTGACCCAGTCGTTGTGGGTCGCGATGCGCTCCTCGATCTCGTCGAGCGGCACATCCTGCTTGAGCTTGATGGTAAAGGCCTGGCTATGCGAGCGCATGGCGCCGATGCGCACGCAGAGCCCGTCGATGGGCACGGGGTTGTCCTGCCGACCGAGAATCTTGTTGGTCTCCACCGAGCCCTTCCACTCTTCACGACTCTGGCCGTTGTCGAGCTTGGAGTCGATCCAGGGCAACAGGCTGCCGGCCAGCGGCGCACCGAAGTTGTCGACCGGGAAGTCGCCGCCGCGCATGGCCGCGGTGACCTTGCGATCGATATCGAGGATGGCACTGCCGGGATCGGCCAGCTCGTCGGCCACACTGTCGCGCAGCGTGCCCATCTGGTTGAGCAGCTCGCGCATGTGCTTGGCACCGGAACCGGAAGCCGCCTGATAGGTCATGGACGTCATCCACTCGACCATATCGGCCTCGAACAGGCCGCCCAGGCCCATCATCATCAGGCTGACGGTACAGTTACCCCCGGTGAAGGTCCTGGCACCATGCGCCAGCTGTTCGTCGATCACCTTGCGGTTGACCGGGTCCAGCACGATGGTGGCGTCATCCGCCATGCGCAGGGTGCTGGCGGCGTCGATCCAGTAGCCCTTCCAGCCGCCACCGCGCAGGTCATCAAAGACCTTCTTGGTGTAGTCGCCGCCCTGGCAGGTGACGATCACATCCAGGGCCTTCAGTGCCTCCAGATCGAAGGCGTCCTTCAGCGGAGGCACGTCCACGCCGACGTCGGGGCCGGGCTGACCGGCCTGGGAGGTGGTAAAGAAGATCGGCTCGATACCGTTGAAGTCTCCGTCTTCCACCATGCGCTGCATGAGCACGGAGCCCACCATGCCACGCCATCCGACGAAACCGACTTTCAACATGTGAAGTCCTCCAGAAAAAGTGAACTCATGAGTATACAGGAAGCAACCCCGAGCGCCGAGGGGCAAGGCCCGAGGAGCAAGGACCCCCTGAAAGCCTGGCGCCATGGGCCATATGGCTTTCCTTGGCCCTTACGCCTCACTCCTCACTCCTCACTCCTCACCCCTCACCCCTCACCCCTCACGCCTCACCCATCATCCCTATTGAGCTTCGAAGGCCGCCAGCACGGCATCGCCCATCTCGGCGGTGGACACTCTCGGCTCACCTTCGGCGGCAATATCGGCGGTTCTCAGGCCGTCGTCCAGCACCTTGCCGACGGCCGCCTCGATACGCTCGGCCAGCGCCGCCTCTCCCAGCGAGTAACGCAGCATCATGGCCACCGAAAGGATGGTCGCGAGGGGGTTGGCCAGACCCTGACCGGCAATGTCCGGTGCACTGCCATGGCAGGGCTCGTACATGCCCTGCCCACTCTCGTTGAGCGAAGCCGAGGGCAGCATGCCGATGGAGCCGGTGAGCATGGCCGCCGCATCGGAAAGGATGTCACCGAACATGTTGCCGGTGACCACCACGTCGAACTGCTTGGGCGCGCGCACCAACTGCATGGCGGCGTTGTCGACGTACATGTGCGACAGCTCGACGTCCGGGTATTCCGGCGCCAGCCGCTCCATGACCTCGCGCCACAGCATGGTGACCTCGAGCACGTTGGCCTTGTCCACCGAGCAGAGCTTCTTGTTGCGCTTTCGGGCCATCTCGAAGGCGACCCGGCCGATGCGCTCGATCTCTGCCTCGGAGTAGATGTAGGTGTTGTAGCCGACCCGCTGACCGTCGCGCTCCTCGATGCCCCGCGGCTGGCCGAAGTAGATGCCGCCGGTGAGCTCGCGCACGATCATGATGTCCAGCCCGGAGACCAGCTCGGGCTTGAGGCTGGAGGCCTCGGCCAGCTGCGGATACAGCAACGCCGGACGCAGGTTGCCGAACAGCCCGAGCTCCTTGCGCAGACCCAGCAGGCCCTTCTCGGGGCGCTTGCTGATATCGTCCAGCTTGTCCCACTTGGGCCCCCCCACCGCACCCAGCAGCACGGCGTCGGCGGCCCGAGCCCTGGCCAGGGTGCTCTCCGGCAGCGGCGAGCCCTCGAGGTCATAGGCGGTGCCGCCGACCGGGGCCTCCTCGACCTCGACGTCCAGGCCGCGCGACTGGCAGGCGGCCAGCACCCGGCTGGCCTGGGCGGTGATTTCCGGGCCGATGCCGTCGCCCGGGAGAACCAGAATCTTGCGTGTCATCCATCAATCCTTCTTTGTAAGCCGTAAGCCGTAAGCCGTAAGCCGTAAGCCGTAAGCCGTAAGCCGTAAGCCGTAAGCCGTAAGCCGTAAGCC
>NZ_JAVXUS010000019.1:0-68895 GCF_032334135.1 Halomonas sp. I1 | reverse complement strand
CGTCTCGCGTCTCGCGTCTCGCGTCTCGCGTCTCGCGTCTCGCGTCTCGCGTCTCGCGTCTCGCGTCTCGCGTCTCGAATCGTGTGGAGCGTATTGAATGCTGACCGATGCCGAAATCGAGGCCATCCTGATCAGCCTGCGGGTCGCGAGTGTTGCCGTGGCCTGGATCCTGATACCCGGTATTGCCGTGGCCTGGTTGATGGCGCGTCGCGAGTTTCGTGGCAAGGCGTTGCTCGATGGCCTGCTGCACTTGCCGCTGGTTCTGCCGCCGGTGGTGGTGGGCTACCTGTTGCTGTTGTCGCTGGGTAGCCAAGGGATGCTCGGGCAGTGGCTGAAGCTCTGGTGGGGCATTCGTCTGCCGTTTACCTGGCAGGGTGCCGCCGTGGCCGGGGGCGTCATGGCCTTTCCGCTGCTGGTGCGGGCCCTGCGACTTTCCCTCGAGGCGGTCGACCCGCGTCTGGAGGCGGCGGCCAGCACCCTGGGTGCCGGGCGCTGGCGGGTCTTTGCGACCATTACCTTGCCGTTGACGCTGCCGGGTCTGCTGACCGGCACCGTTCTGGCGTTTGCCCGGGCGCTCTCGGAGTTCGGCGCCACCATCACCTTCGCTTCGAATATTCCCGGTGAGACCCGCACTCTGCCGTTGGCGCTGTATTCATTGATCCAGACGCCCGGTGGCGAGGCAGCGGCGGCACGCCTGTGTGCTCTGTCGGTCGTGATCGCGATGGTCTCGCTGGTGGCCTCCGAGTGGCTGGCGAGACGAGCGCGAGCACGGCTACGGGGGCGGGACGCATGAGCCACGGTAGCGGTCTTGTCCTGAATGTGAAGCATCGGCTCGGCCAGTTCTCTCTGGAAGCCGACGTGACACTGCCCGGGCGCGGCGTGACGGCGCTTTTCGGTGCCTCCGGCAGCGGCAAGACGAGCCTGCTGCGCTTGATTGCGGGGCTCGACAGGCCGCAATGCGGTTGCATAGCCCTGGATGGCACTCCCTTGGTGGATACCGCCTCGCGTACCTTTGTGCCGGCCCATCGACGCCGGCTCGGCGTGGTCTTCCAGGAGGCACGGCTGTTTCCGCACTACCGGGTAGACGGCAACCTTGCCTATGGCATGCCGTCGCGCATGGCGCCACGCTTCGAGGCCATTGTCGGCTTGCTGGGCATCGATCATCTGCTGGCGCGCTATCCGGCCACGCTGTCAGGCGGCGAGGCGCGTCGCGTCGCCATCGGGCGAGCCCTGCTCAGCGATCCGCGCCTGTTGCTGATGGACGAGCCACTGACCGGCCTGGACGGGGCAAGAAAAGGTGAGCTGCTGCGCTACATTCAGCGCCTGGCCGGTGAGGTCGATATTCCCATCGTCTATGTCAGTCATGACCCCGCCGAGCTGATCGAGATCGCCGATACGCTGGTTCTGATGGAACAGGGCCGGATACGTGCCCAGGGGGGCCTGGACGCCTTGATGGAGCGCGGCGACCTGTCCGATGCGCTCGGGGGGTTCGATGCTGCCATGCCCCTCGAGGCGAGCGTCCAGGCGCACGACGCGACCTACGGGCTGACCCGGCTGAGTCTCGACGATGGCCAGGCGCTGATCGTGCCCGGCATGGCGGTTGCGGTAGGGCAGCGAGTGAGACTGCGTGTGCCGGTGCGCGAGGTGGCTCTGGCCCTGGCACCCAGCGCCGAGCTCAGTTACCGCAACCAGTTGGTGACGGTCATCGCGCATGCCTGGGCACCCCCCGGCGATGCCGCCACCATGGAGCTTCGCCTGCGCCTGGGTGGGCAGACGCTGCGTGCCCGTCTGACTCGCAAGTCCTACGACGAACTCGGCCTCGCCATCGGCCAGGAGGTAACCGCACTGGTCCGCACGGTCGCTTTCAGCTCGCGCGATGTCTGATTCGCGAGATACGAGCTGCGAGCTGCGAGAGGCGAGAGGCGAGATACGAGCTGCGGGCCGCGAGATGCGAGCGGCATACTTCGGGGGGTGAAGCTCGCATCTCGAAGCTCGAAGCTCGAGGCTCGAGGCTTGCGGCGTCAGGCCTTGCCCAGCGCCCAGAGGATAAAAGCGTCTTCCCGCGCGTGGTCGTGCCAGGCCTTGAACCGCCCGGAGGCGCCGCCGTGACCGGCGTCCATGTCGGTGCGCAGCAGGGGCGGTGGGGTATTGCCGGGGCCGGCCAGCTCGCTGAGGCGAGCGTAGAGCTTGGCCGGTTCCCAGTAGGCGACTCGGGTATCGTGCCAGCTACCCTGGAGAAAGACCGGGGGCCAGGGCTGGTTGGGCAGGTTGTCCAGTGGCGAATAGGCCTGGAGGCGTTGCCGCACGGCCGGGTCGCGAGGATCGCCCCATTCGCTGTATTCGGCGGTGGTCAGCGGCAGTTCGGGGTTCTGCATGGTGCGCAGGACATCGACGAAAGGCACGTCGAGTACCGCTGCGCAGAAGCGCTCGGGCGACAGGTTGAGGCTGGCGCCGACCAGCAGGCCGCCGGCACTGGCACCATGAGCGACGATGCGCTCGCCATCGCTGATGCCTTGTTCGACCAGGGCATCCCGGGCGGCGAGGAAGTCCTGAAAGCTGTTGGTCTTGTGCGCGAGCTTGCCGTCCAGGTACCAGGGTTCACCACGCTCGCCTCCGCCGCGTACATGGGCGACGGCGAAGGCCACGCCGCGCGTCAGCAGTTCGAGGCGAGCGACCGAGAACCAGGCGTCGAGCACCTCGCCATAGGCGCCATAGCCGTGGAGAAGCGTCGGTAGCGGGTGTCCCACCCGGTCGGCGCGCATCACCACCGAGACGGGGACGCATGCGCCATCGTGGGAATGCGCCCAGAGGCGCTGGCAGATCACGTCGTCGGGCTGGAGGTCGCCGTGGACGGCCTGACGCTTGAGCAGGCGGTGCTGGCCGCTATCCAGGTCGACCTCCGTCCAGCTCGGTGGCCGGGTGAAGGATTCCTCGCGCAGCCTGAGGCGGCGGGTGTCGAAATGAGGCGTGGCATCCAGCATCAGACTGCAGGGGGTCTCGCTCAATGGCAGCCAGGTGTCTCGTTGTCGGCCGTGGGCCGCGTCGAACTCGATCACGCGCAGCCGGACCTGGGCCTCGTGATGGTCGCGCTCGGTAAGCACCAGCCCCCAGGAGAAGGCATCGACACCCTCGAGGGTGGTGTCGTCACGGTGCTCGATCAGCGTCTCGCCCTGCTTGTCGGATGCGCTCTCATCGAGGCGGTCGAGACGGAAATGGGGCGCGTTGCGGTTGTGCAGCACATAGAAATGGCCGGGACGGTGATCGACGGCGTATTCGACGCCGGCTTCACGGGGGCGGAATTGCCATGGCGTGGTCGTCGGGGCTCGGGCAGGAACCAGGTGGGTCTCGCTGGTGTCCTTGGAGGCGGACTCGAGCACCAGCCACTCCCGGGAGCGCGTTTTGCCAAGGCCGAGCCAGAACTCCGGATCCGTTTCACGCAGCATCAGCGTCTCACGGCTGGCGCTTGGCGAGGACGTGTCGAGATGCAGTGGCAGTCGCCAGATGCTTTCCGGGCGCTGGGTGGCGTCGAAGCGCGTGAACAGCAGTGTCGTGCCGTCCTCTGCCCAACAGAGTTCGGGACCGATACCGGAGAGCAAGCGTACCGATTCGCCATCGGGCAGGTGCCGTAGCCATAGGTTGAAGACCTCGTCGCCTTGGGTATCTTCGGTCCAGGCCAGCCAGTTTTCATCGGGGGAGAGCGCCATGTCGCCGACCTCGAAGAAGGCGCGGTCGCGAGCCCTGGCCTGAATGTCCAGAAAGGGTTCGGCGTCTTCTGGCGCATCGTTGGGGTGACGCCACCACACTGGGTGGTCGGCGTCCGCGGCGGTTTCGCTCCATACCGTGTAATGGTCCAGAGGGATGGCCAGGCTGTGTTCGGCCAGTTCGCGTCTTGCCAGGTGACCGTGATAAAGCCGCTCGGTAAGCCCCTCCAGGGGGCAGAGCCAGCGACGCGACTCGTCGTTGGCGGCCTCGAGGAAGGCCTTCACCTCGGGGGCGTCGCGCTGCTCCAGCCAGTGCCAGTCAGGGTCGTCGGGTCGGCGAAACCGCTGCACGGGGGAGAGGGTATCGCCGGTATCGGCGTTTCGGTCATGTGGCGGCTGTGCTTTCATGCTGCGAGATGTACCATACTCGGAGTGAATTCAATAAGGTGCGCCACCAGGGCAACACTGCTTAAATGCCTGCGCATGTAAATCGCTGCGTTACGCGGTGCTCGAAAGCTCGCCTAACCCCTCGTTATGTCTCGCTTTCTGTGCTCCGTGCGCCTTGCGCTTCACTATGCTCGGCGATTTATTCAGTATTTCCCTAGGGGCGCTCCTGTACATACGTTGACGAGGTATCGATGCTGATTTCGGATTCTATTCCCCTACTATGGCTGAGCTATGCGGCGCTGTCGCTGGTCGTGCTCGGTACGGGCTACCTGGGGCTGGCATTTCTGCCGCGCCTGCCGCGGCTGGTGATCACCTGGGCCGTGGCCGGCGTGATGTGGGTGCCGTCCAGTTTCAGTACGCCGTTGAATGATGCGGGGGACACGTATACCGGCATGGCGCCAGCGGTCGTCGTCGGCGGTCTGGCCTTCCTCGAGGGGGATGGCGGCACCATGGCTTCGGCACTGCTGCTGGTGGCGGTGGGAGCCGCACTGGGTGGCTTGCTGGGCCTGCTGCTGTGGCGGCGCGGTCGCATGGCCGCTCGTCGGGCGGACGGCGAGTCGAGCGGTGAACAGGCCGAGAAGAAGACGTCGCGTGCTGATCAACGCCGGGAGCCGGTCGTCGGCTAAGGAACCACTATGGCCAGAGTCGGTTGTCGCGCCTCCTCCATCTGCCTCGCGATGTCGCTGTTGGTGAGCTGCCTGTGGTGGGGCGGGGCGGCTCAGGCGCAGGTGCCGGAGCAGCGTCCGGACGTGCGGGTGGTGGTCGATGTTTCCGGCAGCATGAAGCGCAATGATCCCGACCAACTGGCGGCCAGTGCCATGGAGCTGCTGGTATCGCTGTTGCCGGGGGGCGTGAGCGCCGGTGTCTGGACCTTCGGCGAGCGAGTCGACAACCCGTTGCCCCTGGGCGAAGTGTCCGAGCAGTGGCGTGAGCGAGCGTTGGCATTGCCGCCTGCGTTACGCGACTATCAGCAGTACACCGATATCGAGACGGCGCTGGATCGGGCTGCTTCGGCCGAAGTGAACGGTTGGCGACACCTGATCCTGATGACCGATGGCGTGATTGATCTACCGCCATCGCAGGGCGACAAGCCCGGTATCGATGAGGCGTCGCGGAAGCGGCTGGTGGAGGACATGGCATCGCGTTTCGCCGACAGAGGCGTGGTGGTGCACGCCATCGCCTTCTCCGACGATGCCGATCTCGCCCTGGTCGAGCAACTGGCGCAGCGTACCGGAGGCCTGGCCTCCGTGGCCAAGTCGCCGGAAAGCCTGCTGGGTGCCTTCCTGGACATCATCGAGCGTATCTTCCCGGCCGATCAGGTGCCGTTGGAAGCGGATAACCGCTTTGTCGTCGACCCGAGTGTCGGCAACCTTTCGGCCCTGGTCTTTCACGGTCCCGACGAGGGGCCGGTGACCCTGGTGGCGCCGGACGGTACCCGATATACCGCCGAGACGGCTCCTGACGACATTCGTTGGCAGGTGGAGCCGCATTTCGATCTGATTCGCGTGCCCGATCCCGAGGCGGGTCAGTGGCGTCTCGAAGGACCGGTGGGCGCACAGAGCCGAGTCAGCGTGACGTCGCCCTGGCGGCTGCGCACTTCGGGACTACCGACGACGCTGTATCGGGGCTTTCCGGTGCCGGTGGAGGCCTGGCTCGAACACGATGACGCCGAGATGCCGTCGCCCGAGGGGTTGCGTTTTTCCGTGGCGCTCATGAGCAGTGACGGCGAGACACTGGCATCGAAACAGCTCGAGCCCGTCGCCGATGGTCACTTCAAGGGCCGGTTGCCGGCGCCGACACAGACCGGCAATGCCCGTTTGCTGATTCGTGCCCAGGGGGAAGAATTCGAACGTCAGCGAGGGCAGGCCGCCAATGTGTTACCGGCGATCGGTGTGGCACATGATCCGGCCAATCAGCAGTTGATACTGGCCGCCGAGCACCCCCGGCTCAATCGTGGCAATACCGACATACATGGCGACTTCCAGGGACGCCGACTCCCGGCCAAAGCGGTTGGAAAGGCGCGGTGGCGGCTGTCCTTGCCCGAGGTGGAGGACAACACGCGCCAGCCTCTGCGCTTGATCGCCACCGTTACCCTGGATGGTGAGACACGCGAACTGGCGTTGCCGACACTGACGCTCAACGCCGAGAGCCGTGTGGGGATCGGTCGGCCCGACATGGCGGGGCCGACGCTGTCCGCCGAACGTTTCGCGGAGGAAGGCGAGACGCCGGCCGGCCAGCCGGATACCAATGTCGCCGATCGCTTCGTCGAGTGGGTCAATGCTGTGCCGGAACGGGTGCACGATGGCTGGCAGGCCGGTTGGCCCGGTGTGGAACGCGCCGCCGCGAAGCATGTCAAGGATCCGCGACTGTGGCTCGTCATCGGGGCATTGCTGTTGCTGTGCCTGTTGTGCCTGGGGTGGCGTCGTCGCCGCCAGTCGCGAGGCAAAGCGAGGGAAGAGCCGCATGTGTGAATTGCTCGGCATGAGTGCCAATGTGCCCACCGACATCTGTTTCAGCTTCTCCGGGTTTCTGCATCGTGGCGGCGGTACAGGTCCGCATCGGGACGGCTGGGGTATCGCCTTCTACGAGGCCGGTGGCTACCGCGATTTCCGCGACCCCCATCCGTCGGTCGACTCGCCGATCGCTCGACTGATCTGCGACTACCCGATCAAGTCCCATGTCGTCATCAGTCACATCCGCCAGGCCAATGTCGGGGAAGTGCGGTTGGCCAACACCCATCCCTTTACCCGGGAAATGTGGGGGCGTCCATGGTGTTATGCCCACAATGGGCAACTCAGCCGTGAATGGTCGGACCTGCCCTTGTCGTTCTATCGACCGGTAGGGAATACCGACAGCGAGCATGCCTTCTGCTGGCTGATGGGCGAGTTGCGCCGAGCCTTTCCGGAGCCGCCCGACGACCCCGAGGCGCTCTGGCGTTATCTGCATCGGCTCTGCGAGCGACTCCGGACCTATGGTGTCTTCAATCTGCTGCTCGCCGACGGTGAATACCTCTACACCTACTGCTCGACCAAGCTGGCGCACATCACCCGGCGGGCGCCTTTCGGCCGGGCGAGTCTGTCCGATGCCGAGCTGGCGGTGAACTTTGCCGAGCACACGACGCCGAACGATGTCGTGTCGGTCATTGCCACCGAGCCGCTCACCGATAATGAGGACTGGGTACGCATGGTGCCCGGAGAGCTGCTGGTCTGGCGCGATGGCGACATTCAGGGGCGCTATCAAACGTAAGTTTCAATCGTTTGTTTTACTGCGGGATCTCGCTGGTATAGGGTAGTTCCAGAACAACAATGGCCGACCCTGGGTCGGCGCGAAATGTGGAGCACGCCATGAACGAACACGCCAACCCGGCCATTCTCAATGGCCCCGACCTGGAAGGTACCGGCGACTACGCCTCGGTGCTGGATGTCTTTCATGCCAGCGTCGAGCGCTTCGCCGACAACAGTGCCTTCAGCTGCATGGGCCAGACCCTCAGCTACGGCGAGCTGAACCGCCTTTCCGGCGATTTCGCCGCCTGGTTGCAGCACGAGACGAGCCTGGAGCCCGGCGACCGTATTGCCATTCAGCTCCCCAATACCCTGCAATTTCCCGTGGCGGTGTTCGGCGCCCTGCGAGCCGGATTGGTGGTGGTCAACACCAACCCCCTGTACACCGAACGGGAGATGGCTCACCAGTTCAAGGACTCGGGGGCCCGGGCTATCGTCATCCTGGCCAACATGGCCGACAAGCTGGAGCGGGTCCTGGAGCGTACGGATATCGAGCACCTGGTGGTGACCGAGCTCGGCGATCTGCACGGGTTTCCCAAGCGCCAGTTGATCAATAGTGTCGTCAAGTACGTCAAGAAGATGGTGCCGGCCTATGGTCTGCCACAGGCTGTGCCCTTGCGGCGTGCGCTGCGACTCGGCGCCGGCCTGGAACACCGCGAGGCGAGCCGTGGTGCCGATGATATCGCAGCCCTGCAGTACACTGGCGGGACCACGGGGCTGGCCAAGGGCACCATGCTGACGCATGGCAACCTGGTAGCCAACATGCTTCAGGCTCGTCAGGCTATCGGCAAGGGGCTGCATGAGGGGGGCGAGACCATCATCGCGCCCTTGCCCGTCTATCATATCTACACCTTCACGGTGAACTGCCTGTTCATGCTGGAAACAGGCAACCATTCGGTGCTGATCACTAATCCCCGTGATCTGGAGGCTTTCGTCAAGGAGCTGAAGTCTCTCGACTTCTCCGGCTTCATCGGCCTCAATACCCTGTTCAATGCCCTGTGCAACCGTGAGGACTTTCGTGCCCTGGACTTTTCGTCGCTGCGACTGACCATCTCCGGCGGCATGGCATTGACCAAGGCGGCAGCCAGGCGCTGGGAGGAAGTGACCGGTTGTGCCGTCGCGGAGGGGTATGGCCTGACCGAGACCTCGCCCATCGTCAGCTTCAATCCGGTCGATGCCATTCAGCTCGGGACCATCGGCAAGCCGGTGGCCGGCACCTCGGTGAAGGTAGTGGACCTGGAGGGCCAGGGCCTGCCTCTCGGCGAGGCCGGCGAACTGTGCGTTCACGGTCCCCAGGTCATGAAGGGGTACTGGAACCGCGACGAGGAGACCGCCAAGGTGATCGATGCCGACGGCTGGTTCCACACCGGTGATATTGCCGTGCTGCAGGACGATGGCTATATCCGCATTGTCGATCGCAAGAAGGACATGATCCTGGTGTCCGGTTTCAATGTGTACCCCAACGAGATCGAGGATGTGGTGGCCATGCACCCCGGTGTGGTGGAGTCGGCTGCCGTGGGCGTGCCGGACGAGGACAGCGGCGAGGCGATCAAGCTGTTCGTGGTGGCCAAGGACCCGCAGCTCGATGCCGACACCCTGCGCAGCTGGTGCAAGCAGGAACTCGCTGCTTACAAGGTGCCGCGTCAGGTCGTGTTCCGCGACGAGCTGCCGAAGACCAACGTCGGCAAGGTGCTGCGCCGTCAGTTGCGTGACGAGGATGGCGAAAGCCCGTGACCACTGGGTGGGTGCCTGGCCTCGGGGAGGATCCATCGACAAGCCTGCGAGGAGGCGCCGTGAATACCTCCCTCGTCAGAGTCAACGGAGACAGTTCCGGGGCTGGGACTGGCCGGCTCGATTAGGCGGTGTACCCGACGGGACGTTACAATCCCGCCAACGATCACCGGAGTCATCGAGCCATCGTGAGTAGCATTTCCCAGTCCGACCAAACCGCCGACACACCCCGAAACGACATCGAACCCCTGAAGGCTCTCGAGAGTGAGCTCGATGGCGTCCAGCTGCGAGATGCCCGGCGCCTGGGCAAACGTCTCGCCGGTTTGACCAGGCGCGCCCGACAAGGCAAGCCCGTGGATCGCGGGCTGGCCGAGGTACGCCACGAGATCGAGCGGTCGCGAGGCAAGGTCGAGGCGCGCGCCGCGCGCCCGGTGCATCTGGCATATCCCGAAGCGTTGCCGGTTTCCGAGCGGCGCGAGGATATCCTCGAGGCCCTGCGTGACCACCAGGTCGTGGTGGTGGCCGGCGAGACGGGCTCGGGCAAGACCACGCAGTTGCCCAAGCTGTGCCTGGAGCTCGGCCTCGGCCGGCGAGGGCTCATCGGCCACACCCAGCCGAGGCGCCTGGCGGCGCGTTCCGTGGCGACCCGTCTGGCCGAGGAAATGCAGGTGCCGCTGGGCGAACAGGTCGGCTATCAGGTGCGTTTCACCGATCAGACGGCGGAGGCCACCCGGGTCAAGCTGATGACCGATGGCATCCTGCTGGCCGAGACGCGCCATGATCCGGATCTCTCCCGCTATGAGGCGATCATCATTGATGAGGCGCACGAACGCAGCCTCAATATCGATTTCCTGCTCGGCTATCTCAAGCGACTGTTGTCGCGCCGCCCGGATCTCAAGGTGATCATCACGTCGGCGACCATCGATGTCGAACGTTTCGCGGCACATTTCGCCATCGAAGATACCGACGGAAAGGCTCGACCGGCACCGGTGGTGGAAGTCTCCGGACGCGCCCACCCAGTGGAGGTACGCTATCGTCCGCTGATTCGCGACGAAGATGATGAGGAAGACCGAACCCTCCAGGAAGGCATCCTGCACGCGGTGGAGGAGATCGAGGCCATCGAGCGCGAGAAGCGCTGGTTTCATGGTCCTCGGGACATCCTGGTGTTCCTGCCCGGCGAGCGCGAGATTCGCGAGACGGCGGATACCCTGCGGCGCGCCGACCTGCGGGACACCGAGATCCTGCCGCTTTATGCGCGGCTTTCCAACGCCGAGCAGAACCGTGTCTTCGCCTCCCACAAGGGGCGTCGCATCGTACTGTCGACCAATGTCGCCGAGACCTCGCTCACCGTGCCGGGCATCCGCTACGTGATCGACCCGGGCCTGGTGCGCATCAGCCGCTACAGCTATCGCGCCAAGATCCAGCGCTTGCCCGTGGAGCCGATCAGCCAGGCCAGCGCCAACCAGCGCAAGGGCCGCTGTGGGCGAATCGCCGAGGGCGTGTGCATCCGCCTCTATGATGAAGACGATTTCCTGGGGCGTCCGGAATTCACCGATCCGGAGATCCGGCGCACCAACCTGGCGTCGGTGATCCTCTCGATGCTGTCACTCAAGCTCGGCGATATCTCGGCCTTTCCCTTCGTCGATCCGCCGGATTCGCGTTTCGTCACCGATGGCTTTCGCTTGTTGTTCGAGCTCGGGGCGGTGGACGACGGGCAACGCCTCACGCCCATGGGCAAGCGCCTGGCACGCTTGCCCATCGACCCCCGCCTGGCGCGCATGCTGCTGGCCGGCGCCGAGCAGGGTGGCCTGCGCGAGGTACTGATCGTGGTCTCGGCGCTGGCGACCCAGGATCCCCGGGAGCGACCGGCCGACAAGCGCGAGGCTGCCGATCAGGCGCATCGGCGCTGGCAGGATCCAGAGTCCGATTTCATGGCCCTGCTCAACCTCTGGAATGGTTTCGAGGCCGCCCGTGACGCGCTTACCGGTAATCGCCTGCGTCGCTGGTGCCGCGACCATTACCTGAACTATCTGCGCCTGCGCGAATGGCACGATACGTTCCGCCAGCTGCGTCAGCTGTTGCGCGACATGGATATCGAAGTGCCGCCGAAACCGGCTCGGCCGGCTGCCGATCCCGATGACAAGGCCGATGATGACGCGGCTCGGCAAGCACGCCGGGAGAGTGCCGCACAGCTTCACAAGGCCTTGTTGCCGGGTCTGTTGTCGCACCTGGGGCAGTTTCTCGAGAATCGCGAGTACCTGGGCGCGCGCAATCGCAAGTTCATGATCCATCCCGGCTCGGGCCTGGCGAAAAAGACGCCCAAGTGGCTGATGGCCTTCGAGCTGGTCGAGACTTCACGGTTGTTCGCACGTACCGTGGCGCGCATCGATCCGCAATGGATCGAGCCTGCGGCCGAGCATCTGGTCAAGCGCAGCTACAGCGAACCGCACTGGGAGATGAAGCGTGCCCAGGTGGTCGCCTTCGAGCAGGTGACCCTGTTCGGCCTGCCGATCGTCGCCCGCCGCCGTGTTCATTACGGTCCCATCGCACCACAGGAGTCCCGGGAACTGTTCATTCGTCGGGCACTGGTCGAAGGCGAGTTCAAGACACGGGGTGAGTTCTTTGCCCATAACCGCGCCTTGATCGAGGAAGTCGAGGATCTCGAGGACCGCGCCCGCAAGCGCGACATCCTGGTCGATGAAGAAGCGCTGTTCGACTTCTACGATGCCCGGATTCCCGCGGACGTCGTCAACGGCAAGGGGTTCGAGGCATGGCGCAAGAAAGTCGAGCGCGATGATCCCGATATCCTCAAGTTCGATCGTCAGGCGCTGTTCGCGCGTCAGGCCGAGGAAGTCACCGAGGCGGATTACCCCGATGAACTCTTGCTGGGAGGCGTGCGCTACCCGCTGGCCTATCACTTCGCGCCCGGAGCACAGGACGATGGTGTGACACTGACGGTACCGGCGGCCATGTTGCCGCAGTTGCCCGCCGGGCGTCTGGAATGGCTGGTGCCGGGGTTGCTGCGCGAGAAATGCATCAGCCTGCTCAAGTCATTGCCCAAGTCCATACGCCGCCAGGTGGTACCGATCCCGGACTGGGTGGACGCCGCCCTGCAGGCCATGACGCCGGATGATACGCCGCTCACCGAAGCACTGGGGGAGTTCCTGCGGCGCAAGACCGGTGCGCGCCCGCATCCCGACGACTGGCGACTCGATCAGCTCGAACCCCATTTGATCATGAACCTGCGGGTGGTGGATCACGAAGGCCGAGAGCTCGGGCAGGGACGCGATGTCCGCGAGCTCGAGCGACGCTTCGAGGAAGCGGCCGGGCAAGGTGCCCAGGCGCTGGCCGAGCAGACCAGCGAAGGGCGAACGCTCGACACCCTGCCGGAGACGGCACTGCCCGAATCCCGAGTCACCACCCAGGCGGGCATTCGCGTCGAGGCCTTCCCGGCAGTGGTCCCTCGAGGCGATGCCCTGGACATCGAGCTCTTCGATCATCCCGACAAGGCCCGGGAGGCGCATCGACGGGGCGTGGTAAGAGCCGCCATGACGCGCCTGCCCGATCAGGCCAGGGCCATCGAGCGCCTAGGCGGCATGAAGCCCTGTGCCCTGCTGTTTACCAAGGTCGGCAGCAAACGACAGCTCAGCGACGATGTCGTGGCAGCGGCCTTTCGTCAGGTCGCGGCGGTGGACCCGTTGCCACGCTCGGCCGACGAGCTCGAGCAGCGCCTTTCGGCATGCCGTGCGGATCTGGTGCCCAGGGCCGAGTCGCTGCTGGCCACCCTGGAAAAGGCGCTCGAGGGACACCTGTCGGTGACCAAGGCGTTGAAGGGCAATCTGAACCTGTCCCTGGCCCTGGTATACAGTGATCTCAAGGCCCAGATGCAGCGCCTGGTGTATCCCGGTTTTGTCAGTGAGGCGGGGGAATGGCTGGAGGAGTATCCTCGCTACATGGAAGCCGCCCGTATTCGCCTGGAAAAGGCACCGAGGGAGCGCATGCGGGACCAGATGCACATGCAGGAGATACAGGATTTCGAAGCACGCCTGGCCACGCGGCGCGAGAGCGAACGCCGCGGCGAGGTGGAGGACCCGGCACTGGTTGAGTTCGGCTGGTGGATCGAGGAGTTGCGGGTTTCGTTGTTTGCCCAGCAACTGGGTACCAGAATGCCGGTATCGGCCAAGCGTCTGGAGCGTCGCTGGGCCGAGCTGACAGGACGGGCCTGAATCAGGCACAGGAGGCTATCGGCGCCGCTGGAGGATGGCGGTGGGCCCGAGGAGACAGGATGAAACACGTGGTGATTACCGGCACGGGGCTCTTCACGCCACCGAATGCCATCGACAATGCTGCCCTGGTGAAGAGCTTCAATGCCTGGGTGGAATCCGAGAATACCCGCCAGGCAGAGGCCATCGCCGCGGGCGATCAAGAGCCGCTTCAGCCGTCCAGTGAAGCCTTCATCGTCAAGGCATCGGGCATTCACAGCCGCTATGTACTGGATGCCGAGGGCATTCTGGACCCCGAGCGGATGCGGCCACGGCTGCCGGCGCGTGACGACGAAGCGCTTTCTCTCCAGGGAGAAATGGGCGTTGCCGCCGCCAGCGAAGCCCTGGAAGCGGCCGGCGTGACGGCCGCCGATATCGATCTGGTGATCGTGGCCTGTTCCAATCTGGAGCGTGCTTATCCGGCCGTGGCCGTGGAACTGCAGGCGGCACTGGGCGCCGGTGGTCATGCCTATGACATGAATGTCGCCTGTTCGTCCGCGACTTTCGCCATCGACGCTGCGACCAATGCCATTCGCGCCGGCTCGGCCAGTCGCGTACTGGTGGTCAGCCCCGAGGTATGTTCGGCGCATCTCAATTTCCGCGACCGGGACAGCCACTTCATCTTCGGTGATGCCTGCACGGCCATCGTACTGGAAGACGGTGCCGTGGCCACGGCCGAATCCCGCTTCGAGGTGCTCGGCACGCGCCTGGTGACGCGTTTTTCCAATGCCATTCGCAATAATGCCGGGTTCCTCAACCGTGTCACCGACAGTGATCCCCTGGCTGCCGACAAGCTGTTCATCCAGGAAGGGCGCCGGGTGTTCAAGGAGGTCTGTCCTCTGGTTGCCGGCTTGATCGATGAGCACCTGGAAAGCCTCTCGCTGAGCAGCGACGACCTGTCGCGTCTGTGGTTGCATCAGGCCAACCGCCATATGAACGACCTGATCGCCCGGCGCGTGCTGGGTCGGGACCCCTCACCGGAAGAGGCGCCGGTCATTCTCGACCGCTATGCCAATACCAGCTCCGCCGGGTCGATCATTGCCTTTCACCTGCATCGCGCCGACCTGGCGCCGGGCGCCCTGGGGGTGGTGTGTTCCTTCGGCGCGGGCTACAGTGCCGGCAATGTCGTGGTGCGTCGCCGCTGATGGCCAGGAATAGACATGATCATGATGTGCAGGGAGATCGCTGAGTCAATGAATCGACCATCCACGCAATTTGCTCCGCGCCTCGGGCGTGCCTTGCTGACCGGACTGGCCATCGTCGCGCTTTCCGGTTGCGCGACTACCTCGGGCAGCACTGAAGCGCATCCCGATGATCCCTGGGAGGGCTTCAATCGTGGCGTCTTTGCCTTCAATGACACCCTCGATCGTTATGCCCTGAAGCCGGTGGCCCAGGGGTATCGCTTCGTGACGCCGGATCCGGTGGAAACCGGCGTGGGGAACTTCTTCTCGAATCTCGGCGAGATTCGTACCACGCTCAACAGTCTGCTTCAGGGCAAGGCGGACAATGCCGGTGCCTCAACGGGACGTTTCCTGATCAACTCCACCGTGGGCGTGCTCGGATTTTTCGATGTGGCTTCGCACATGGACTTGATGGCCAGGGAAGAGGATTTCGGGCAGACGCTGGCCGTCTGGGGGGTCGACGCCGGGCCCTACCTGGTACTGCCCCTGCTGGGGCCGAGCACGGTGCGTGATACCGGCGGCCTGCCGGTGGACATGTATACCTATCCGGTGACCTATGTCGAGGATGATGCGGTGCGCTACTCGTTGACCGGGTTGCGGCTCGTCGATACCCGGGCAGGGCTGCTCGACCAGGAAGACCTGATTCGCGGTGATCGCTACAGCTTCATCCGCGACAGCTGGCTGCAGCGCCGACGCTTCGAAGTCAGTGACGGAGAGCTGGGGGAGGATCCCTTCGCCAGCGACGATTTCGATCTGGAAGGCACCGACTTCGACGATGCCTTCGCCGAGTGAGGCGATAACGGGATGCCGAGCGACAACCAGTTGATCGGCGTGGTCGACACGCCGGGCGAGCAGCGCGATGCCCTGGCCGAAGCCATCGCCAAGGACGGCCTGGCGGTGTTTGCGGTGGAGAGTGTCGAGCAGTTGCCCGACGAAACCGCGCTGGTAGTGGCCCACTCGCGTGCGGTGCCGCCGGCGTCATGGCCCGAACTGTGCCGACGGTTGCCGACACTGGTGGTCAGCGATGATCGTCAGGATGACGAGTTGATCTCGGCGGTGGATGCCGGCCTGGTGGATTATGTCATCGACCCGCTGCGGCATGGTCACTTGCTGAGGCGGATGATTCGTCGGGTCATCGAGATCAACCGGCTGGCCGGCGAGCGGGAGCAGGACCGTCGACGCCTGGCCGAGCTCAACGAGCATCTCGAGACCCACCTGGCCATGTTGCGGCTCGACCAGCAGGCCGGGGGGCAGATCCAGCGCAAGTTGTTGCCTCCACGTCCGCAACGTTCCGGCAGTGTCAGCTGCGACTACTGGCTCGCTCCCTCCCTGTATCTTTCCGGGGATTTTCTGGACTTCCAGCACTACGACGATCGCTACACCTTGTTCTATTTCGCCGATGTATCGGGGCATGGCGCTTCGTCGGCCTTCGTGACCGTGCTGCTCAAGTATCTGTTCAATCGCTGGCAGGGCGAGTGGGATGGTCGTGACCCTCAGGATCTCGGTCCTCGCTGGCTGGCGGCGCTCAATCGCGAGCTGCTTGATACCGGTATCGGCAAGCATGCGACCCTGTTCGTGGGGGTGATTGACCGAGAGCGCCGCTATCTGCACTATTCGCTGGGCGCTCAGCTTCCCATGCCCGTGCTGGTCGCCGGCGACGATGTCTCGCCGTTGGCCGGGGAAGGCATGCCGGTAGGGCTCTTTCCCGATGTCGAATATCCCCGCCTGGGGTGTCCATTGCCCGAACGCTTCAAGCTTTGGCTGTGCTCCGATGGCATTCTGGAGTGCCTGCCCGGTGAGACGCTCAACGACAGATTGGGGGAACTCGAGCGCCGTGCGCTGGTCAGCCGCACGCTGGCGGGGCTCAAGGAAGGTCTTGCGTTGGGCAAGATGGCGGAGGAGGATGGAGATATCGCCGCGGATGCGCCCGGACATGACGAGCTGCCCGACGACCTGACGATCATGATGTTGAGCGGATTTGGCGATGATGATGCATGAAGGCCGCCTGAAGGCGGCGTTCGATTCCGGTGTCTTCGTGCTCAAGCTGTGTGGCGATGTGCGCCTGACGCTGTGCGCGACACTCGATCAACAGGCCCAGCAGTTGGCCGATACGCCGGGACTCGAGACGGTGATGGTCGACCTGCGCGAGGCGACCAATGTGGATTCCACCGCGCTTGGCTTTCTGGCCAAGGTCGCCATGGCCTTGCGTGGGCGGCTCGAGCAGGCGCCCACTATCGTCGTCGACAACCCTGATGTGAGGCGCATGCTGGATGTCATGGGCTTTGCCAGTTACTACACCCTGGTCGAGTCGCCCATCACCGAGCCCCATGAGTTGCGTGACCTGAACGAAGTCCCCGCCGATGAGACGGACACGCGCGAACGCGTGCTCGAAGCGCACCGTATCCTGATGCGCATGAACGAGCACAATCGAGAACAGTTCCAGCCCCTGGTGGAGATGCTGGAGGCCCAGGGCGCCGCCACCGGGCATCACTGACGTGCCCCGAGACGCCCAGGGCAGGTGTCCGTGCAGGGCTATCGCCGCCGTCAAGCGTTGTCGCTCGGGCTGTCCCCGGCGCTCCTTGCCAGATCCAACGGCGATAGCCCTCAGGTGTCATGCCGCCGTCAGGACTGACGGAGGTCTCGGAGAAGGGCTTCCAGCTTGCGCTGATCGCCCATGAACTTGCGGATGCCTTCGGACAGTTTTTCGGTGGCCATGGCGTCCTCGTTCAATGCCCAGCGGAATTCGGCCTCGTCCTGAGGCTCGGGCGCCTGTGACTCGGCATCCAGTGGCGTCAGTTGGCGTTCCAGCGGCGCGCGGGTCTCGGCCAGTTCGCCCAGCAGGGCGGGCGAGATCGTCAGTCGATCACAGCCGGCCAGTGCCAGGATTTCGCCGCTGTTGCGGAAGCTGGCCCCCATCACCACGGTCTCGTAACCGTGACCTTTGAAGTGCTCGTAGATGCGTTTGACCGACTGCACGCCCGGGTCACGCTCGCCGCTGAAGTCGGCATCGGGCTCTTTCGCCTTGTGCCAGTCGAGGATGCGACCGACGAAGGGCGAGACCAGGGTGACACCGGCATCGGCACAGGCGCGGGCCTGGTCGACGCTGAACATCAGCGTCAGGTTGCAGTGGATGCCCTCGCGTTCCAGCACCTGGGCGGCGCGAATGCCCTCCCAGGTGGAAGCGAGTTTGATCAGGATGCGCGACGGGTCCACGCCATGGCGCTGGTAGCGCTCGATCAGCGAACGGGCCCGGGTCAACGAGGCATCGGTGTCGAAGGACAGTCGCGCGCTGACCTCGGTGGAAACGTAGCCGGGCACCAGCTCGCTGATCTCGCTGCCGATTTCCACCGCCACGGCATCCAGGGCGTCGTCGATATCGGTGGCACCACGGGCGATCTCCGCCAACCGCGCGCGGCGATCCGGCTGCTGGGCGGCCTGCAGGATCAGCGAGGGGTTGGTGGTGGCATCAGTGGGCTGAAAGCGGCGAATCGTTTCCAGGTCGCCGGTATCGGCCACGACGGTGGTCATGGTCTTGAGTTGTGAAAGCAGGTCATCTGCCATGGGGCACCCCTTGTGTGGATCGCTCGAACTGACCTTTACTCTAACAAGGCCGAATGAGCGAATATACCGGGCGACCGTCATGGCGAGCATCGGCGCGGCCGGCAGGGAGGTCGAATTGACGTTATCATGGCGGACTTGTCACGGAAGATTGCGGAGGCTCCTTGATCCTCGATGCTAGACGCACCGCCTTGCTGGTCGCGGCCAATACCGCCCTGGCCCCCTTCGCCATCGATGCCTATCTGCCGGCGATGCCGGCGCTGGCCGAGGCGGTGGGAGCGAGTATTCACCACACCGAGCTGTCGATCAGTGTTTTCCTGGCGGGTTTCGCCCTCGGGCAACTGACCGGTGGCCCCATGTCCGACCGTCTGGGGCGACGCCCGGTGCTGTTGACGGGGCTGGTGGTGTTCCTGCTGGCTAGCCTGATGATCACCCAGGCCGATTCGCTCGTCGATCTGCTCGGCCTTCGTTTCGTCCAGGCGCTTGGCGGCGGTGCTTGCGTGGTCAACTCCGCGGCCATCGTGCGCGATTGCTTCAGCGGACGAGAGGCCGCCAAGGTCATGTCGACCATGGCGATGATCATGATGCTGGCGCCCCTGGCGGCACCGGCGGTGGGCAGCGGCCTGCTGTATCTGGCCGACTGGTGGCTGATCTTCGTCTTCCTGGCGGCCTATGCCGCCTTTCTGCTGTGGCTGATGGGAACGCGCCTGCCGGAGACCCGGGCGCCGGATACGCCCAGCGCTTCGCCGCGCCAGGTGTTGCGCAACTATGCCAGTGTACTGCGCCATCGCGAGGCCATGGGATATGTGCTGTCGGTGGCCTCGACCTTTGCCGGCATGTTCGCCTTCGTGACGGCCTCCCCGTTTCTCTACATGACCCATTACGGATTGTCGCCGGCGATCTATCCGCTGGTCTTCGGCGCCAATGTGGTGGTGATGGCCGGCTCGAATCGGCTCAATATCCGGCTGCTGCGCCGACGCACCCCACAACAGAACATGCGGCTGGGCATGGGGGTGCAGTTGGCCGTGGCACTGTGCCTGATCCTGCTGGTGGCCACCGGTCTCGATTCTCCCTTCAGCGTGGTGCCCCTGATCATGCTGTTCATGGGCATGGTGGGGTTGATCACCCCCAACGCCATTTCCTCGACCCTTGAACACTTCAGCCACATGAGTGCCACGGCCACGGCGTTACTGGGCAGTATTCAGTTCACCTGCGGCGCCCTTGCCGGCGTGGTCGTGAGTGCTTTCGAGATCGACAGTGCCTGGCCGATGGTGCTGACCATGCTGTTTGTCTCCCTGGCCGGCAACCTGGCGCTGCGCGTGCTGGCCGGCCACGCCGGCCGGTCGGAGCCGGTGTGCCAGGAGGAGTGAAGGGGAAGCCGCAGGATTTTTCGTAACGACCGAGCACCTGTCATGAAGCTGTCATTTTCGTGGGGCATCTTGTGTCTCGCGCAGGATGAATACTTCCATGAACAGGAGCTCTACTCCATGAACCGCATCCTCAATAGCCGCACTTTCAAGACCACCGTCATTGCTGCCGCCGTTGGCGTGGCCGGTGTCGCCCAGGCCCAAGAGCAAGAGCAACTGCGTATCGTGGGCTCCAGCACCGTCTATCCGTTCGCCAGCTATGTGGTCGAAGAGTTCGGTGCTACCACCGAATACGCGACGCCGGTCATCGAGTCCACCGGTTCCGGCGGCGGTCTGCGCCTGTTCTGCAATGGTGTGGGCAATGACACGCCGGACATCACCAATGCCTCGCGTCGCATGAAGCCGTCCGAGTTCGAGCGCTGCCAGGAAAATGGGGTGACGGACATCACCGAAGCCATGGTCGGCTATGACGGTATCGCCTTCGCTCAGTCCAGCGAGAACGATGCCATGTCGGTGACCCGTGAGCAGCTCTTCCTGGCCCTGGCCGCGCAGGTGCCGGTCGACGGCGAGCTGGTCGACAACCCGTACCAGCAATGGAGCGATATCGACGACTCCCTGCCGGATCGCGAGATCGCCGTCTATGGTCCGCCGACCACCTCCGGTACCCGTGACGCCTTCGAGGAACTGGTCATGGAAGCCGCTTCCGAGGACATGGAAGCCTATGGCGAGGCCTATACCGATATCCGTTCCGATGGTGCCTACATCGATTCCGGCGAGAACGACAACCTGATCGTGCAGCGTCTCTCCGAGAACACCGATGCCTTCGGCATCTTCGGCTACTCCTTCCTGGAAGAGAACGCCGATACGCTGGTCGGTTCCAGCATCGATGGCGTCGAGCCCACTCCGGAAGCGATCGGCAGCGGCGAATACCCGGTGTCTCGCTCGCTGTTCTTCTACACCAAGAACCAGCATGCCGAAGACGTTCCGGCGATGATGGAGTATGCCAACCTGTTCATGAGCGAGAAGATGATCGGCGACATGGGATATCTGAAGGGTATCGGCCTGATCCCCGCTCCGGAAGATCTGCGTGAAGAGCAGCGCAATGCCATCAAGAACCAGGAGCCGCTGGAACTGGCTGACCTGAAGTAAGTCGACCGGGGCTTGCCTTGAACCGGCCGACAGCCAGGGCTGTCGGCCGGCTCACGTTAAGACGGATGATCCGTCGATGAACTCCTTCGAGAGAATCCTATGCAGACCAATCAAATCTTCGCCATCTTCTGCGGCACTCTCTTGGTGCTGGGTCTGATAGCCTTCTTCCTGGGACGGTCCAAGGCCTCCAGGGTGCGTGCGGCAGGTACCTCCATGCACGCTCAGCCCGACCAGTATGGCTGGTTCACCGTTCTATCCACGGCGGGGCCCGCGGTGCTGGTAGGCGCCGTCGGTGCCTTCGTGATGCTGCTGCTGGGCGGAGACATTCCGACCTTCTATCTGCTGGCCGGCAGCCTGACCGTTGCCTGCGTCGGGCTGATGGCCGGTATCTATCTGGTCAAACCCAATTTCCATGCCCGCAAGGCCATCGAAGCCGTGGTGCGCTTTCTGCTGGCCGGCGCGGCGATGGTGTCGATCTTCACTACCTTCGGCATCCTGATTTCGATCATCGGGGAAGCGATCCGCTTCTTCCAGATGCAAAGTTTCTGGGATTTCATCACCGGAACGACCTGGAACCCCGGTGCCAGTTTCCTGGAAGCCGCGGGGCGCGGTGATGAAGCGTCCAGTGCGGCCCAGTTCGGCTCGGTGCCGCTGTTCGCCGGGACCTTCATGATCACCCTGATCGCGATGCTGGTGGCCATTCCGGTGGGCCTGCTGTCGGCGATCTACATGGCCGAGTTTGCCCCCGAGAAAGTGCGCACCGTGGCCAAGCCGGTTCTCGAAGTGCTGGCCGGCATCCCGACGGTGGTCTATGGCTTTTTCGCCGCCATCACCGTGGCGCCCATCGTCGTGGCGGTCGCGGCCTTCTTCGGTATCGAGGCTTCCTTCAGCAATGCCATGGCACCCGGTATCGTCATGGGCATCATGATCATTCCTTTCATCTCCTCGCTGTCCGACGATGTCATCAGTTCGGTGCCCGGCAGCATGCGCGAGGGGGCCATGGCGCTCGGCATGACCCGGAGCGAAATGATCCGTGACGTTGTGGTTCCCGCGGCCATGCCCGGCATCATCTCCGCGTCGTTGCTGGCCGTCTCGCGAGCGTTGGGCGAGACCATGATCGTGGTGATGGCTGCCGGCATGCGCCCCAACCTGACCGCCAACCCCTTCGAGGACATGACCACGGTCACGGTCCGGATCGTCTCGGCACTGACAGGCGATCTGGAGTTCGGTAGTGCCGAAACCCTGTCGGCCTTTGCCCTGGGGCTGGTGCTGTTCGCGGTAACCCTTTCCCTGAATTTCGTCTCGGTGATCATGATCCGCCGGTTCCGCGAAAAGTACCGCATCAACAACCTCTAAGCCGGGAGTCGTGACCGATGAACCAATCTTTCGATGAGATCAGTGCCCAGCTCAAGAGCCGTCACCGCAAGTCGGCACGCTTGAGATGGATGTCCATGGGCGCCCTGGGGCTGGCCGGCATGTTTCTGGTCCTGTTCTTCGCCGACATGCTGGTCAAGGGGCTGCCGGCCTTTCAGCAGGCGCAGATTCAAGTGGAAGTCGATTACAGCGAGCAGGCCAGCCAGATTCCGCTGGCGGCGCTCAGTGAGGAAATGCGTCCACTGGTCAGTCGTGGCTACCTGCGCCTGATACCTCAACGCATGGAGGGCAACCCGGATCTGCAGGGTACGACGCGCACCGAGTGGGTGCTGGCCGACAGTGCAGTGGACCAGTATCTCAAGGGCCATCACACCAATCTCGGGGCCGACGAGCAATCGACGGTGGATCGCCTCGCATCCCAGGGACGTGCCGAACTCAAGTTCAACACGACCTTCTTCAGCAAGGGCGACTCCAAGATGGCTGAGTTCGCCGGCATTGCTTCGGCGGCGTTCGGTACGGTGATGACATTGCTGGTGACGCTGGCGGTGGCCTTTCCCATCGGCGTGATGACCGCGGTCTATCTGGAAGAGTTTGCGCCGGACAATCGCTTTACCCGACTGATCGAGATCAATATCAATAATCTGGCGGCGATTCCGTCGATTCTGTTCGGTCTGCTCGGCTTGGCCATCTTTATCGGCTTCTTCGGCGTACCGCGTTCGTCACCCCTGGTGGGTGGCTTGACGTTGGCACTGATGACCCTGCCGGTGATCATCATCTCGACACGTTCGGCGTTGCGCAGCGTGCCGGATGCCATTCGTCATGCGGCATTCGGGGTGGGATGTTCGCGCTGGCAGATGGTCAGGGACCATGTGCTGCCGGTGGCCTTTCCGGGGATCATGACGGGCTCGATCATCGGGCTGGCCCAGGCAATGGGCGAGACGGCGCCGCTGATCATCGTCGGCATGGTGGCCTTCATCCCGGATATCACGGGCTCCTTCACCGAGGCCGCCACCGTACTGCCGGCACAGATCTTTACCTGGGCCGGCGAACCGGAGCGGGCCTTCATCGAGAAGACATCCGGCGGCATTCTGGTATTGCTGGCGGTGTTGATCTTCATGAATGCGACTGCCGTGGTGCTGCGCAAGAAATTCGAACGTCGCTGGTAATCCCGCGGCCTAATATAGGTAATGCAATGATGAATATACAAGTTGCCCAGCGGAGTACGATATCCATGACCGGTCATACCGCCGGAGAGCCGGTGACAAGAAACGAGGACGCCAACCATGAGCTGAGCATCCGTGTGCGCGATCTCAATCTCTGGTACGGCAAGAACCAGGCTCTCAGTGATATCGACATCGATATCTATCAGAAGAATATCACGGCGCTGATCGGCCCTTCGGGTTGCGGCAAGTCGACCTTCCTGCGTTGCCTCAATCGCATGAACGACCTGATTCCCAGCGTGCGCATCCAGGGGCTGGTCGAGATGGATGGCCGTGACGTCAACGACGCCAAGATGGATGAGGTGGCGCTGCGTCGTCGGGTCGGCATGGTCTTCCAGAAACCCAATCCCTTTCCCAAGTCGATCTATGAAAACGTCGCCTATGCGCCGCGCATGCACGACCTGGTGAGCCGCAAGGCCGACTCCGATGAGCTGGTCGAGCGAGCCCTGCGCGATGCCGGACTCTGGGAAGAGGTCAAGGACAAGCTGCAGGAACCCGGTACGTCGCTGTCCGGAGGGCAGCAGCAGCGCCTGTGTATCGCTCGGGCCATCGCCGTGCGTCCCGATGTCATCCTGATGGACGAGCCGACATCGGCCCTGGATCCGATTTCCACGGCGACCATCGAGGATCTGATGGACAAGCTGAAGAAGCAGTTCACCATCATCACGGTGACCCACAACATGCAGCAGGCTGCCCGAGTGGCCGACTACACGGCCTTCTTTCACCTGGGCGAGATCGTCGAGTACAACGATACCAAGACGATGTTCGCCAATCCGGCCACCAAGAAGGCCGAGGACTACATCACTGGCCGTTACGGCTAAGGAGACGCTGAATAAGTCGCCGAGCATAGTAAAGCGCAAGGCGCATGGAGCACAGAAAACGAGACATAACGGGTTGTTAGGCGAGTTTTCGAGCACCACGCAACGACGCGATTTGCATGCACAGGCATTTATTCAGTGTCTCCCTAAGTTGCAGGGTCGAAGAGGGAACCGCAACGGGGAGGCGCAATATCGTCTCCCCGTTGTCGTGTTCGAGCGTCATGACGTTGACATCTGGAGAGGGTATATATGGAATTCCATATATCCATACAGCCTGACGGGAGAGCATCATGACGCGGCGCATCGGGATCAACGGCTTCGGGCGCATCGGTCGCCTGACCCTGCGGAGTCTCTGGGCAAGGGTCGAAGCCGGCGACATCGAGATTGCGAGGATCAACGACCCGGGCGGTGACGTTGCCACCTTCGCCCATCTACTGGAATTCGATTCGGTGCATGGCCACTGGGCGCCGGGGCAGGGCATACAGGCCGAGGATGATGTCCTGGTGGTCGATGGTCGACGTATCGCCTTCAGCGGAGCGCGCGGCTATGGCGACAGCGACTGGTCGCGGTGCGAGGTGGTGATCGAAGCCTCGGGCACTGCCAAGAAAAGCGAGCAATTGGCGCCGTATGTCGAGCAGGGCGTGTCGCGGGTGGTCGTGAGCGCGCCGCTCAAGGATGACGAGGTGCTCAATGTGGTGATGGGCGTCAACGATGATCGGTATGATGCGGATGCCCATCGCATTGTCACGGCGGCCAGCTGCACTACCAACTGCCTGGCGCCGGTGGTCAAGGTGATTCAGGACGTCTTCGGTATCCGTCATGGTTCGATGACCACGGTGCACGATATCACCAATACCCAGACCATCCTCGATGCCCCTCACAAGGATCTTCGTCGGGCGCGTGCCTGCGGCATGAGCCTGATTCCCACCACGACCGGTTCGGCCAAGGCGATCACCGCGATCTTCCCGGAGCTGACCGGCAAGCTGAATGGCCATGCCGTGCGCGTGCCGCTGGCCAATGCCTCGCTCACCGACATGGTCTTCGAACTCGAGCGCGAGGTGACAGTGGAGGAGGTCAATACCGCCCTGCAGCGGGCGGCGGAAGGTGAACTGGCCGGTATCCTCGGTTACGAGGAGCGTCCGCTGGTGTCCATCGACTATCGCACCGATCCGCGCAGTTCGATCATCGACGCGCCCTCCACCATGGTGGTGAATGGCACTCAACTCAAGCTCTACGCCTGGTATGACAACGAATGGGGTTATGCCAACCGTACGGCCGATTTGGCGCTGAAGGTGTGCCGTGGCTGAATCGCTTGCTGTGCGTCTCAGGGCACTGCCCTTCGAGATTCGACAATACCTGCTGATCACCGGTAATTACTGGGCCTTCACCCTGACCGACGGCGCCCTGCGCATGCTGGTGGTTCTGCATTTCCACCAGTTGGGCTATACCCCGTTGGAGGTGGCCCTGCTGTTCCTCTTCTACGAGGCCTTCGGCGTGGTCACCAACCTGGTGGGGGGCTGGCTAGGGGCGCGTCTCGGGCTCAACCGGACCATGAACCTCGGGCTCGGCCTGCAGATCGTGGCCCTGGCCATGTTGATGGTGCCGTCCGCCGCCTTGGCCGTGCCCTGGGTGATGGCGGCGCAGGCGCTTTCGGGGATCGCCAAGGACCTCAACAAGATGAGCGCCAAGAGCGCGGTCAAGGTGCTGGTGCCCAAGGACAGTGCCGGTGCCGGCAGTGCTCTCTATCGATGGGTGGCGATCCTCACGGGGTCCAAGAACGCGCTCAAGGGTGTCGGGTTTTTCCTGGGTGGGGCCTTGCTCACCTTGCTCGGCTTTCGCGGCGCCATCATCGCCATGGCGGTGATGCTGGTCGCCGTTCTGGGGCTGTCGCTGGTCAGGCTCAAGGCCGACCTGGGCCGCGGCAAGCGCAAGCCGAAGTTCACCGAGGTGTTGTCCAAGTCACGCGCCATCAATGTGCTGTCGGCGGCCAGATTCTGTCTGTTTGCCGCGCGCGATGTGTGGTTCGTGGTGGCGTTGCCGGTGTTCCTGTATGACCAGCACGGCTGGAGTCACTGGACGGTGGGTGGCCTGCTGGCGATCTGGGTGATCGGCTATGGTGGCGTCCAGACCCAGGCGCCGCGCCTGACCGGGCTGGTGAAGGGTGGGCCGCGAACCGTCACGGCATTCTGGGCCTCGATGCTGGCCGGTTTGCCGGCATTGCTGGCCTTGCTGCCGCTGTCCGAGGTGGGCTGGCTGGTGGCGGGCCTGCTGGCTTTCGGCGTGCCCTTCGCCATCAATTCCAGCTGGCACAGTTACCTGATCGTCCACTTCGCGCGCGCCGATGGCGTCTCCATGGACGTGGGCTTCTACTACATGGCCAACGCCATGGGTCGGCTCGTGGGAACCATGTTGTCGGGCTGGCTGTACCAGGTGCATGGCCTTTCTGCCTGCCTGTGGGTGTCGGCGGCGCTGGTGGCGGCCAGCGCCCTGATGGCCCTGGCACTGCCGGGCCGTCAGCAGACGACGTGATATCGGGCGGGCGAACGGTGGCGTCGCATACGAGCATTCACGGAGACCACGATCTTGAACCATCTGGAACCGCTACGCGTCTTCAAGTGCCTGGCCGACGAGACCCGCCTGATGCTGACGCTGCTCATCCAGCGTGAAGGCAACCTGTGCGTCTGTGAGTTGACGCATGCCCTGGAAACGTCGCAGCCCAAAGTCTCGCGCCACCTGGCGCAGCTGCGTCAGTGTGGGCTGTTGTCGGATCGGCGTGACGGTCAGTGGGTCTACTATGGCATTGCCCTCGATCTTCCCGGTTGGGCATCGGATATCCTGGCGGCCGGGGCGGAAGGCGAGGCCGCACGCCTCGAAGCGCTCCAGGCGCGTCTCGACCGTATGGGGGATCGCCCCGCACGTCGTGCCGCCTTGTGCTGATGGCTGGTGCCGGCCATGTTTTCCAGGGTGGCCGGCACATCATGGCGCCAGGAGGCCGACTCGGCGTCGCCGGAACGTTCAGTCGATCAATTCCACGGCCACGGCGGTAGCCTCACCGCCGCCGATGCACAGGCTGGCGATGCCGCGCTTGCCGCCTCGGGTGCGCAGGGCGTGGATCAGGGTGGCGATGATCCGCGACCCGGTGGAGCCGACGGGGTGACCCTGGGCACAGGCGCCGCCGAAGACATTGACCTTGTCATGGGGCAGGTCCAGGTCGTCCATGGCCATCAGGGTGACCACGGCGAAGGCCTCGTTGATCTCGAACAGGTCCACATCGTCGACGCCCCAGCCGAGCTTGTGCATCAAGGTGTCGATGGCCCCCACCGGGGCGATGGTGAACTCGCTCGGATGGCGCGAGTGGGTGCTGTGACCCAGCAGGCGGGCGATGGGGCGGGCGCCGACGCGATGGGCGGCGGCGCCGCTGGCGAGGATCAGCGCCGAGGCGCCGTCGGAGATCGAGCTCGAGTTGGCGGCGGTGATGGTGCCGTCCCTGCTGAAGGCCGGGCGCAGTTCGCGAATCTTGTCGAGCCGGGCCTGGAAGGGCTGCTCGTCGTGCTCGACCCGGGTCTCGCCCTTGCGATCCTTGACCGTGACGGGCGCCATCTCGGCATCGAGATGACCGGCATTGGTCGCCTCCATGGCGCGTTCCAGCGAGGCGATGGCGAAGTCATCGAGGCGCTCGCGGGAATAGCCACGTTCGCTGGCGATCTGCTGGGCGAAGCCGCCCATCAGTTGGCCGGTCTCGGCGTCCTCCAGGCCATCGAAAAACATGTGGTCCTTCAGCTCGCCATGTCCCAGGCGGTAACCGGTGCGTGCCCGGGTCAACAGGTGAGGGGCGTTGGACATGGATTCCATGCCGCCGGCGAGCAGGATCTCGCCGCTGCCGGCACGGATCAGGTCATGGGCCAGCATGGAAGCCTTCATGCCGGAACCGCACAACTTGTTGATGGTGGTGGCCCCGATGGTGTCCGGAATGCTGGCCTGACGCATGGCTTGCCGTGCCGGCCCTTGCTTGACCCCGGCGGGCAGCACGCAGCCCATGATGCCTTCGTCGATGGCCGAGGCGTCGATGCCGGCGCGCTCGATGGCCGCCCGGATTGCCGTGGCGGCGAGCTCCGGCGCGGTGAGGGACGAGAGGCTGCCGAGCATGCCCCCCATGGGCGTCCGGGTCGCGGAGAGAAATACGATGTCGTCGGCATGGCTCATGAGGTATCTCCCGATCATTGATCATTGTGGTTGTGAAGGCGCGTTGGTCAGGTGCGTTGACCCGTCGGCGGGGCTATGGTCTTCTCAGGGTCAACCAAGCAAGCGCTAGTGTAAATGTCGATGAATGTAATGAATGACTCGCCGCGCCGCAAGGAACTGACGCGCCAGGCCGCTCAGCTCTTCGTCCAGGAAGGTTTCGATCGCACCACGGTGCGCATGCTGGCTGAGGAAATGGGCATCAAGTCGGGCAGCTTGTTCCACCATTTCCGCGACAAGCAGGAGATCCTGGCCGCGGTGATCGAGGAGGGCACCGAAAATGCCCTCGGTATCGCGAGGGCAGCCCTCGATGATTGCGACAGCGATCCCGGCTCTCGGTTGCATGCCATGGCCCGGGCCCATCTGGAGACATTGCTCACCGACCGCAATGCCCATGTGGTGGCACTCTACGAATGGCGGCGCCTGGACGCACCGGCACGCTCCCATCTCAGCCACTTGCGCGATGCCTACGAGGCGCTCTGGGAAGAGGTGATCGACGAGGCCCTGGCTGCCGGTTTGATTCGAGGGGACCGTTTTCTGGTCTCGCGCTTCGTGATGGGCGCGCTCAACTGGACCGTTCGTTGGTATGACCCCGACGGGGAGCGGACCCCGGACGAGCTCGCCCGGGAACTCGTCGCCATGCTGGCCCGTCCTGCCGACTGACGGTGCCTGACGACTGACCATGGCGTCGACCATGGTCTAGTCCCTTTACGGCTCTCGGCGCTTGCCCTGCCGAGTCGAAGCCTCTAGCTTGACCCTAGCGCTTGATAGGTTGACGCTTACGTCAACGAAAAGCCGGTTCCGACAACAACCACAAGATGCGGCGTCGCCGTGGGCGACGGGCAGACGAGCACAAGAGGGCTGTTCATGAGCACCACCACGACCCTTTCCGACTACCATGCCTATCTCGACACCTTTTCCGTCGACGATGTCATCGCTCGTCTCGATGACCATCGCGATGGCAGGTTGAACGCCTTCGAGGCCTGTTGCGGGCGTCACCTGCGCGAGGGGCGAGCTGAGGTCACGGCGTTGGTCCACGAGGCTACCGGAGGACAAGTCAACACGCTGAGCTATGGTGAACTGGCCACCGAGAGCGAAAAGCTTGCCGGCTGGCTCGCCGAACGTGGCCTGGGGGAGGGTGATCGCATTGCCTGCATGTTGCCCCGCTCACCGCAGCTGCTGATCGCGATCCTGGCCAGCTGGCGCATCGGCGCGGTCTACCAGCCGCTGTTCACCGCCTTCGGCCCCGACTCGGTGGCGTACCGACTGGAGCGCGCCGACACTCGCCTGGTGATCACCGATGGCGACAATCGCTCCAAGTTCGATGGTCTGGCTCAGTGTCCGCCGGTGCTTGCCGTGGGCGGACCCGACGTCGATCATGGCGATGATCTGGACTGGGCGTCCGCCCTGGCGCATTCTCCCATCGAAGCCAGGGCGCCGCGGCAGGCGCCCGACGCCCCCTTCCTGCAGATGTTTACCTCCGGCACGGTGGGCAAGCCCAAGGGGGTTGCCGTGCCGCTCGCTGCCATGCCGGCCTTCGCGCTCTACATGGAACTGGCCATCGGGCTCGATGACAGTGATCGTTTCTGGAACATGGCCGACCCCGGCTGGGCCTATGGTCTCTACTACGCCATCACCGGCCCGTTGCTGCTGGGCGTGACAACCTATTTCTGCGAGGCCGGTTTCAGTGCCGAAGGCGCCCTGGACTTCATGACGCGTCACGGCATCACCAACTTCGCCGCCGCGCCCACGGCCTACCGGCTGATGAAGGCCTCGGGACTGTTCGACGATGCCCATGAGCGACTCGCGTTGCGTCGTGCCAGTTCCGCCGGCGAACCGCTCAATACCGAGGTGGTCAACTGGGTGGAGACGGCGCTGGGCTGTTCGGTAATGGATCACTACGGACAGACCGAAACCGGCATGACCTGTTGCAATCACCATGTCCTGGCGCATCCCAAGCATGTCGGTGGCATGGGCGTGCCGATGCCCGGCTATCGCCTGGCGATTCTGGATGCCGAGTACAATGAGCTGCCGCCGGGTGAGCCCGGCGTGCTGGCGGTCGATATCGCCCGCTCTCCAGCCCATTTCTTTACCGGTTACACTTGGCAGGAGAAGGACCCCTTCGTCGAAGGCTATTACCTGACCGGTGACGTCGTGCAACGCAACGAGGATGGCAGCTTCCAGTTCGCTGGTCGGGACGATGACATCATCACCACGGCCGGCTATCGGGTCGGGCCCACCGACGTGGAGAACTCGGTGCTCATGCATCCGGCCGTGGCGGAGTCCGCCGCGGTGGGGCAGCCCGACGAGATTCGCGGCGAGATCATCAAGTCCTATGTGGTCCTGCGAGAGGGCTTCGAGGCCAGCGAGTCGCTCGCCGACGAGATTCGCCAGCAGGTGCGCGAGCGCCTCTCGACCCATGCCTTTCCCAGGGTGATCGAATTCGTCGATACCTTGCCCAAGACACCCAGCGGCAAGATCCAGCGCTTCAAGCTGCGCTCGGACGCCGCCGACAAGGCGGAGACGACCGCGCAATGACCATGGAGAACGTTCGATGCAGCTGAAGGACAACGCCTTTCTGATCACCGGTGCCGCCTCCGGACTGGGCGCCGCCACCGCGGAGCGTATCGTCGAGGCCGGCGGCCGTGTGGTGTTGTGTGATCTCAGCGAGGCGGTCGAGTCGCACGCCGAGCGGCTCGGCGAGGCGGCCCGGGCCATACGTGGGGACGTTACTCGCGAGGAGGACATGCAAGCCGCCGTGGAGGCGGCCGTGGCCCTGGGAGAAAAGGGGGGAAGCCAGCAGGGGCTGGCCGGGGTGATTCACTGCGCCGGTGTGGTCAGCGTGGCCAAGCTCCTGGATCGCGAGGGCAATCCCGCCGATCTCGATGCCTATGCGCGTACCGTGCAGATCAATCTGGTCGGCACCTTCAACGTGATGCGCCTCGCCGCGGCGGCGATGTCGAAGAATGACCCCTTCGAGGACGGCGAGCGGGGCGTGATCATCAACACCGCCTCGGTCGCCGCCTTCGACGGCCAGGTGGGGCAGTGCGCCTACAGCGCCTCCAAGGCCGGCGTGGTCGGCATGAGCCTGCCGGCAGCCCGTGAGCTTTCGCGGCACGGCATTCGCGTCATGGCCATCGCCCCCGGTGTGTTCGAGACACCGATGATGAGCGACATCCCGGAAGATGCCGTGGCCGCGTTATCCGCCGCCGTTCCCTTCCCCAAACGGCTCGGTAAGCCCGACGAGTACGCCCGCCTGGCCGAGCAGATCGTTACCAACCCGATGCTCAACGGCGAGGTGATCCGGCTGGACGGCGGGATCAGGATGCAATGACCCGACTTCGCCGGGAGCTGTAAGCCGTAAGCTATAAGCTGGAAGAAAACCCGACCGGACTTCGTCCGGAGCCTGAAGTCATAAGCTTGAAGCTGGAAGAAAAAACCTTGACCCCATGCTGTCGGGGTTCATGCTGTCTTCCAGCTTCCAGCTTCCAGCTTCCAGCTTCCAGCTTCCAGCTTCCAGCTTCCAGCTTCCAGCCTCACGCCTCACGCCTCACGCTCCTGGATTGAAACGAACGCTTGACTGTCATGCTTTGCGAGCGTAATTTCAAACAAATGTTTGAAAAATGGTTGGCCAGCGATAGGCTGCTTCCGGCGTCCACGTTCGAGGAGAGAGACAATGCCCGACTACCAGGCCCCCTTGCGTGACCTGCGCTTCGTCATGGACGAGATGCTCGATTATCCGACCCATTACGCGGGATTGCCCGGTGGCGAGGAGGCGACGCCCGATGTGGTGGGGGCGATCCTCGAGGAGGGCGCGCGCTTCGCGCGGGAAGAACTGTTGCCGTTGAACCAGAGTGGCGACCTGGAAGGCTGTCTTCTCGAGGGTGGCGAGGTCAAGACGCCCAAGGGATTCAAGGAGGCGTATCAGCAGTACGTGGAAGGTGGCTGGCCGGGCCTGGCCGCGGATCCGGAGCAGGGTGGGCAGGGACTGCCGCCCTCGCTGGCCATGGTGCTCTCGGAGATGATCTGTGCCACCAACCTGGCCTGGGGCATGTATCCCGGGCTGTCCCATGGGGCCGCCGATGCCCTGCGTCATCATGGCACCGAACAGCAGAAGAGCACTTACCTGACCAAGCTGGTCGAGGGGGTGTGGACCGGTACCATGTGTCTGACCGAACCGCATTGCGGCACCGATCTGGGGCTGATCAAGACCCGAGCGGTACCTCAGGATGACGGCAGCTTTGCCGTCACCGGAACGAAGATCTTCATCTCTGCCGGCGAGCACGATCTGGCCGAGAACATCGTTCACCTGGTGTTGGCCAAACTGCCGGATGCGCCGGCCGGCTCCAGGGGGATTTCCCTGTTCGTGGTGCCGAAGTTCGTGCCGGACGCCGACGGCAACCCGGGCGAGCGGAACGGCGTGAGTTGCGGGTCTCTCGAACACAAGATGGGCATTCACGGCAATGCCACCTGCGTGATGAATTTCGATGACGCTCGGGGCTTCCTGGTCGGCAGGCCGCACAAGGGACTGGCCTGCATGTTCACCATGATGAATGCCGCCCGTATCGGGGTGGGGATCCAGGGACTCGGGCTCACCGAGGCCAGCTTCCAGAATGCCCTGATGTATGCCCGGGATCGCCTGCAGATGCGTGGGCTTTCCGGCGCCAAGGCCGAGGACAAACCGGCCGATCCGATCATTGTGCACCCGGATGTCCGCCGCATGCTGCTGACCCAGAAGGCCTTCGCCGAAGGCGGCCGCATGTTGGTGCTCTATACGGCACAGATGGTCGATGTGGTGGAGCGCAGTGAAGATGCCGGGCAGCGCGAGCACGCCGAGACCCTGCTCGGCCTGCTGACGCCCATCGTCAAGGCCTTTCTCACCGAGGTCGGGTTCGAGGCGACCAACGAGGGTGTGCAGGTGTTCGGCGGCCATGGCTTCATCCAGGAATGGGGCATGGAGCAACTGGTGCGTGACGCCCGTATCACTCGTCTCTATGAGGGCACCACGGGCATCCAGGCCCTTGACCTGTTGGGACGCAAGGTGCTGATGAGCCAGGGCGAGACGCTCAAGGTCTTCACCAAGGAGATCCATAAATTCTGCCAGGCCGAGGAAGGCAATCCCGACATGGCCGAGTTCGTGCGTCCGCTGGCCAAGCTCAATGCCGAATGGGGCGAATTGACCATGGGCGTGGGCATGAAGGCCATGAACGACCGCGAGGAAGTGGGGGCGGCCAGCGTCGATTACCTGATGTATGCCGGCTACGTGACGCTTGCCTACCTGTTCGCTCGTGCCGTGAAGCAGGCCCGGACGGCGCTGGACACCAGCACCGATGATGCCGCCTTCTATCGCGCCAAGATCAACACTGCACGTTTCTTCTACGAGCGACTGCTGCCGCGTACCCGTGCCCATGCCCGGATGGTCCAGGCCGGTGGCGAGTCGCTGATGGCACTGTCGCCCGACGACTTTGGTCGCGGGTTCGAAATCTAATCCTTGTGGCTCTCTCTGATCAGGCGCTCTGATCGGTGTTGCGGCGGGCCTGGCCCGCCGCTTTTTTATGTCCGGGCGGGTCGATGCTCACCATCGCCAGGCTGTGGCGATGGGAGCAAGGGTATCGATATCATCCGAGGATCAGCTTGACGGCGGTCGCTTGGTTGGCAGCCATGAGCCCCCGTCGGCGGGCTGACTCGGGGTCTCGCATGCTCCTTGCCCGGCCATGGACGGGCAAGGAGGCCTCAATATGGGCGTCAGGCGATGCTGTCCACCACGCCGCCGTCCACCCGCAGGGCGGCGCCGCTGGTGGCCGAGGCCTGGGGCGAGGCGGCATAGACGACCATGTTGGCCACTTCCTCGACAGTGGCGGCGCGCTGGATGATCGAGCTGGGTCGCTGGGCCATCACGAAGTCCCGCGCGGTGTCTTCCATCGATTTGCCGCTCTCCTTCTGCTGCTCGGCGAGCATCTCCTGAACGCCCTCGGAGAGGGTGGGGCCCGGCAGTACGGCGTTGACCGTGACTCCGGTGCCGGCCAGACGCTTGGCCAGTCCTCGCGACAGGGACAGATAGGCGGTCTTGGTCACGCCGTAGTGGATCATGTCGTCGGGGATATTCAGCGCCGATTCCGACGACAGGAAGAGGATACGTCCCCAGCCGCGCTCGACCATGCCGCCCGCATAGGCGCGCGACAGGCGTACGCCGGACATCACGTTGACGTCGAAGAAGCGCTGCCATTCGTCGTCCGGGGTGTCGAAAAAGTCCTGGGGGCCGAAGATGCCGACGTTGTTGACCAGGATATCGACATCGGGCTCGGCGGTGAGCATGGCGTCACAGCCATCGGCGCTGCCGAGATCGGCGGCCACGCCGCGGGCTTCGACGTTCGGTACCTGCTGGCGCAGGCGCTCCAGGGCGTCGTCGACGGCGCTCTGTCGACGACCGTTCAACACCACGCTGGCTCCGCTGTCTGCCAGGCTCTTGGCGATGGCGAAACCGATGCCCCCGGTTGAGCCGGTAACGATGGCAGTCTTGCCGGTCAGGTCGATCTGCATGGAAGCCTCCTTGAGTCCACGATCACGTCTCATGAGCTTAATAGATAGCACTCTAACAAAAAGCGTGGCCGCGTCGCGACAAGCTAGTGACGGCAAGCCCATGACGGCAAGAGAAGAGTGACAGGGTGGGGCCGGCGGCTCGCGGAGCGAAGTCGACGATGGCATGCTTGAACCTTCAAGCGATTCAAGGAGGAAGCGCATCATGACTGTCAGGCCGTCACGACCTCGCGAGGTCTCCGACGAGATCACCATGGTGCCATTGGGGCGCCATCATGCCTCGGCGCTTTTCGACGCCGTCGATGCCAACCGGCCCACGCTGCGTGAGTGGCTGCCCTGGGTGGATGCCACCCGGTCGGTCGACGATAGCCGTGCCTTCATCGACTCGGCCTTGGAGGAGTGGCAGGCCGGTACCGCCATGCATTTCGCCATCCTGTGGCGGGGCAGACTGGTAGGTGCCTGCGGGTTCAATCGAATCGTGGCGCGTCGGCGCCTGGCGGCGCTGGGGTATTGGTTGGCCCATGACGTCACCGGCCGCGGCATCGTCACCGCCTGTGTGCACGAGTTGCTGGCACTCGGCTTCGGCGAGCTGCGGCTGCATCGCATCGAGCTGCATTGCGGCGAGCACAACGCGAAGAGCCGTGGCGTGGCCGAGCGCCTGGGGTTTACCGAGGAAGGTCGGTTGCGGGAGTGTGAATGGCTCGGCGAGCAACCCGTGACGCACCTGGTATACGGCATGCTGGTGCATGAAATGTCGCCTGCTCAAGGGGTGAGTGACATCGGGTGATGAGGCGGTATCCAGCGTGATCAAGACGTCGAAAGCTTTGGTAAGAAAAATTCGGGGGACCCGTGGAGAAAATCCTGATCAGCGCCTGCCTGTTGGGCCAGCCGGTGCGCTACGATGGCCGCGCCAAGACACAGGAAAGCCCGATCCTGACGCGTTGGCGCGAGGAAGGGCGGCTGGTGACGGTATGCCCCGAGGTGCAGGCCGGGCTCGCCACGCCCCGTGAGCCGGCGGAGATCCAGGCGGGTAACGGCCGCGATGTTCTCGATGGCACCGCTCGCGTCATTGCCCGTGATGGCGAGGATGTCACCCCGGCCTTTCTACGTGGTGCCGAGCTGGCATTGGCGCTCTGTCAGCGCCATGGCATCCGTTATGCCATTCTCACCGAGGCCAGCCCCTCCTGTGGCAGCCAGCGTATCTACGATGGCGGTTTCGCCGGTCGCACGATGGCTGGCATGGGCGTGACCTCGGCGCTGCTGGCACGGCATGGCGTGGACGTCTTCAGCCAGCATGAGCTCGAGCGGGTAGCGGCGTTGTTGTGACGGGCCCTGTATCCTGACGTACCGGACGATCCTGTCGCAGTATGGTCCGCGAATGCGTGACGGCGAGGGGCTGGTCTCCCGATTATTAACCTGGCAATCAAATAGATCGTCCTGATCTATTGGATTGTCGCCCGCACCACGCTGGCGCAGAGGCGTGGCTCTTCTGGTGTGGCGCAGGCTCGCGCCGGCCTGACGGCCTGACGGCCTGACGGCCGGCGGCGGCACGTCCCTGTGCCGCGATTAACCCGACATGAAAGCTTGCCGGGTTAATCGCCCGCCTGTTCATCGACCTGGAAGAGCCCGAAGGTATTGCCTTCGGGGTCGATGAAGTAGCCCTGCCAGCAGGTACCGGGTATGGCGAAGATCGGCAGGGCGACTTGGCCGCCGAGGCTGGCGATGCGTTCGGCGCTGGCGTGGATGTCGTCGACTTCGAAGGAGCAGGTGAAGGCGTTGGTGCCGCATTCATCCGGTGGCGTGGCGGCGGGACGTTGCAGCAGGCCGCCTTGCATGCCGCCGGTGTCGATACGCCAGTAGGCTACCGGTAACCCTTCGACTCGAGTGAACGCCCAGCCGAAGAGTTCGCCATAGAAGTGGCGGGCACGGTCAGGCGACTCGGCCTGAATCTCGAAGTAGAGATGGGTCGTCATGCAACCTCCGATATGTCCGGGTGCTGGCAGTCCGGGTCATTTCCATTTGATATTGCAGCCCATCGAGGGGGTCTGCGGCTCGCTGGGGGCTCGCCCGGCCAGCACGGCATCGGCGGCCTCGCGGAGGTCGCGACCGGTCACCGGTGTATCGTGGCTCGGGCGGCTGTCGTCGAACTGGCCTCGATAGGCGAGCCTGTGATGGCGATCGAACAGGAAGAAGTCCGGGGTGCAGGCCGCCTCGAAGGCCCGTGCCACCTCCTGTGTCTCGTCGACCAGGTAAGGGAAGGTATAGCCGCGTTCTCGGGCTTCTTCCAGCATGCAGTCGGGGCGATCCTCGGGGTGGGCCTGGAAATCGTTGCTGTTGATGCCGATCACCGCCAGGCCTCGTGCCTGGTACTCGTTGGCAAAGTCGGCCAGGGCATCGGCCAGATGCTTCACGAAAGGACAATGGTTGCACATGAAGATGACCAGCAGCGGTCGGTCGGCGTAGTCCTCGCTGCTCACCAGGTGGCCTGCGGTGTCGGGCAGGCGGAAGGCGGGCAGGGGGCTTTGCAGTTCGGTCATGCGGGAAGGTGTCAGGGACATGACAGGCTCCTTCGCGTTGCGGATATCTCTCGAGGATATCAGCCCGGCCGGAAGGTGACAGGCCCTGGCCCGGGGTAAGGCCTGGTCGTGCTACCGGGCGCTGTCCTCCGGAGAGGGATACCCCAGGACGAGGCGTATCCGCTCGGCGTGGTTGGCCACCCAGTCGGGGTCGATGGGGCCCCAGTCGCGAATCACATAATGGCCGATATTGTGGCGTTGTCCGGGGGCGGGCTCGAACTCGCAACGGATATCCAGTTCGGCCAGTGCCGACAGGGTGTCCTGGGCGGTGCGCCTCGGCATGCCCGTGGCGGCGACGATCGCCGGCACGCTGTCGGTACCGGCGGCAATCAGGTGAGCCACGTAGAGGCGGCGATAGAAGCTTGACTGGGTCTTGCTGAGTGACGTCATGAACTGGGCACGATCAGAGAGTGTTCCGCCATGCTACCGAAACCAGCCTTTCATCGCCTCGGTGATTTGGCGCATCTCCTCTGGGGACGTGATATAGGCGGGCATGGTGTATAGCCAGCGGCCGAAGGAACGCAGCCAGACACCCTGGCGTCTGGCGAAAGCCGCCGCGCCCTCGAGCGATGCGGCGTCGTGGACCTCGATCGCGGCGGTGACGCCCAGCACGCGTACATCGGCCACGGTCGGATGGGCACCTAGCGCTGTATCGTCCAGCAACTCCTCGCGCAGAACGTCGTTGAGCACCTGAATGCGTCCCAGGTAGTCGTCTTCCTCGAAGACCGCCAGGCTCTCCAGGGCGACACGGCAGGCCAGGGGATTGCCCATGAAGGTCGGGCCGTGCATGAAGGCATGAAGCTCGCTGTCGCCGATGAAGGTATCGTGCACGCGGTCGGTGGCCAGGGTGGCAGCATGACCGAGATAGCCTCCCGTCAGCCCCTTGGAGAGCACCATGATGTCCGGTGTTATCTCGGCATGCTCGGCGGCGAACATGCGCCCCGTGCGACCGAAGCCGGTGGCGACTTCGTCGAGGATCAGCAGGACATCGAATTCCTCGCAGAGATCGCGGGCCCCGCGCAGGTAGCCCGGCGAGGTCATGTTGAGACCGCCGGCGGCTTGCAGCAGCGGCTCCATGAGCAGGGCGGCGATCTCGTGGTGGTGGGCTTCCAGGACTGCCCGCAGGGCATCGAGATCAGCCTGCACGGCGTCATCCCCGGCATCGAACGAGGCGGTGGGCGCCGGGGCGAAGTGGTGTTGCGGCAGGAAACCGGCGAACAGCGAGTGCATGCCTTCCTCGGGATCGCAGACCGCCATGCAACCGGCGGTGTCGCCGTGATAGGCCTTCATCAGCGACAGCATGCGATGTTTGCCGGGTTGGCCACGCAGATACTGGTACTGCACGGCCATCTTCATGGCGACCTCCATGCCCACCGAGCCGCTGTCCGAATAGAAGACGTGGTTGAGGCCTTCCGGGGTGATGCGCACCAGTTCTCGGGCCAACCGGTCGGCGGGATCGTGGGTCAGGCCGCCGAGCATCACATGGCAGAGTTCATCGGCCTGCTGCTGAATGGCACGTACCAGTCGGGGATGGCGATAGCCATGAATCATGCACCACCAGGAACAGGTGGCATCCAGCAGTGACTCGCCGCTGTCCAGGGTGAAGCGAGGGCCATCGCCGCCGACCACCCTGGGGGCGGGGGACTGGGTCTTGAGATGGGCATAGGGATGCCAGACGGGGGAAGCGGAAGCACTCATCGGATCTCCGGGCAGGCCATGCGAATGTGCCTCGCACTTTACATGTAAACCGGATTTTTTTTAAGAGTTTACCTTTTGGGGCCCGACCGGAGTCGACCACCGCTCAGCCCGGGATCAGGGCGGAGGTGTCGAACTTGCTGCGCTTGCGGGAGAGCAGGGTACGGAACTTGCGCATATTGTCGTCGGCATAGAGAACCGTGTCGCAGAAGCGATCATAGGCATCCATGTCGGGCACCACGACGATCAGCACGAAATCGCACTCGCCGGTGACCTGATAGCACTGCTTGACCTCCGGGGCGGCGATGGCCCGATGCAGGAAACGCTGATAGAGCGACTTGTGGTCCCGCTCCATCGTGACCTCCACCACCATGTGCAGGCAGGGCGGCATGGCGTCGGGACTCAACAGGGCGACCTGACGCTCGATGATGCCGCTTTCCCGCAGTCGTTTGACGCGTTTCAGGCAGGCCGAGGGAGACAGGCCTACCTCATCAGCCAGCGCTTGGTTGGTGATGTCGGCGTCGCGCTGCAGGCGGTCGAGAATGCGACGATCGAGATTATCCAGTGACATGATCTTCGGATATTGGAGGGTGATTCGATAGGATATATGTCGAATTCTCGTTATTGAACAGAAGATTCTGTACCAGGCGGGCTAGGATGATGCCTCACTTGCTGACATGGAGTCCGCTATGCAGGTCCGTCGCTATGCCAATGCCGCCTGGAAACTCGTGCGCGATGCCCTCTTCGTTTATGCGACCCTGCTCAAGGTGATGGTACCGGCGTTGTTGATCGTCAAAGGGCTGGAGTGGCTCGGCGCCATCGGCTGGCTCGGCGAGATGCTGTCTCCGCTGATGGGGTGGCTGGGCCTTCCCGATGCCATGGGCGTGGTCTGGGCGGCAACACTCCTGACCAATATCTTCACGGGACTGGTGGTGTTCTTCGAGGTGGCCGGTGACATGTCGCTGAGCGTGGCGCAGGTCACGGTGCTCGGCGTCCTGATGCTGGTGGGGCATTCCCTGCCCGTGGAAGGGGCCGTCGCCAAGCGCGCCGGAGTGCCCTGGTGGGTCACGCTGGTGCTGCGCATGGGGGGAGCACTGGCCCTGGGCGGTATCTTGCATTGGGTCTACGCGACGGGCGGTCTGCTCCAGGAAGCCGCCGAGATCGCCTGGCGTCCGGCGCCTGTCCCGGAGGGGCCATTGGCCTGGGGGATGGCGCAACTGCGTACCCTGGCGATGATCTATCTGATCATCCTCGGGCTGATGGTGCTTCTGGCGGTGCTGCGTCACCTGAGGCTCGAGCGGTTGATTCACCTGGCCCTGGCGCCGCTCCTGGGGATGCTGGGCATCGGTCGGTCGGCGGCCAATACCACCGTGATCGGCTTCACGCTGGGGCTGAGTTATGGTGCCGGCCTGCTGATTCGCGATGTCGACGCCGGCGTCATGAATCGACGTGACAGCTTCCTGGCGCTCTGCTTTCTCGGGCTCTGCCATAGCGTCATCGAGGATACCCTGCTGATTCTGGTACTGGGGGCGGACCTGACCGGAGTGCTCTGGGCCCGGCTGCTCTTTGCTTGCCTGGTCATCTTCGCCATGGCCCGGTGGCCCGATGGATGGCTCCCCGGTCGATGGGAGCGGACGCGCGTCTGAGGAGGCGATCAGGAAGGGGACGCCAACAGACAAAGGCACCGTCCGCCTCGGGGCGGTACGGTGCCTGTGCGCTTCGGTGCCGGTTGCTCGAATGCCCCGGCGAGTGGTGCAGTATCTCGCCAGCTTTCTCAGGTAGTGGCTTCCCGGGCCGGTGCCAGGGGATCCTCGCTTACCGCGATATCGGTCTTGTGCTGCTGCTCTGCGCGGAGCTTGAGGCGGGCTTTCGCCATGGCGTCGCTGCCTCCGCTTGCCACGATATCGGATGAGGCATCCGCCACCGGCGCATGGCCCTGAACATCCTGGTCTGCTGCCTGGCTGGGCGCGGACAGCGGCTCGTTCAGCTGCATGGTGAGCGCGGATGCCTGGCCGGCCTGGGCGGCGATCGGCAGAGCGGCGATAAGCAGTGCTGAGAACATCGGCTTGAGTTTCATGGTGCGTCTCCTTTGATTCGGTGTGTCTCGAGAGGCCTTCCTCTCAATAATTAGTATGCTAATAGATCTGTCTGGCCGAACAAAAGAGACTTAAAATCCATAAATTATTCGATAAAGTCGAAGTGTTGTCGGTGTCACTGGCCTCGCTGCCTGGATGCGTAGCAATGCCTACCTTGTTCAGGGCACGACGCCCCGCCTTTTGCGGAGACCGGCTACCCCTCACGCTGCATCTTCTCGCGCCGTGCGACTTCAGCCGGTGAGGGAGGATCCATGGCATAGTCATCGGTTTTCACCGCACCGTCGCGCTCATACCGCGTGATCACGATCCCGTTGGGGGACACCCGATGGTCAGTCAGCTTGAAGGCCGTCGCCTTCGCGCCATCGTCGAACAGTGTCTTGCCGTTCCCGAGCACGACCGGAAAGGTGAACAGGTTGATCTCGTCGACGAGATCGTTGGCGAGCAGCGTTCGAATCAGGTCGCTGCTGCCTTGAGTGATCAGCGCCGGTCCGTCTTCCCGCTTCAGTCCGGCGACATCGAGGGCCGCGTCACGGAGGGCCACCGAGCCTTTCCAGGTCAGGTCCAGGCCCTTGCGGGTCGCGACATGCTTGGTGATCGAATTGAAGGTTCTGGCCATGGCGTCGTCGGGACCGCCTTCGGCGTACGGCCAGTGGGCCGCAAAGATCTCGTAGGTCTTCCGTCCGAGCAACAGGTCGAACGGTTGAGCGAACAGCTTGTCGACTTCCTCGCCGAACACCTCGTCAATCAGCGGCATCACCCAACCGCCGTAGTGAAATCCCCCGGTCGGGTCTTCCCGGGGCCCGCCGGGTGCCTGCATGACGCCATCCAGTGACACGAAGGCGCCGACAATCACTTTCCGCATGCGCTTATCCTCCAGATTTGCCGTCTTGCATCCAGTCGTCGAACGGGGCACCGCATAATCGACAATGTCATCGACTTGGTCGCAGTCGTCGAGACCGGTGGCTCTTTCGCAACGGGGCGCCGCCACGATCCGTCGTGCACCACTCCGCTCGGCATTGGATGACGCAGGAACGAGAGAGTGAGGCGTGTGGAGCGTCGATTGGGAGGGGGCGGGCGAAGCCCATCATCAAGGCACTGCCGCCCCTGCCGAGAGCAGGGGCGAACAGGTCAGTGTCATCTTACCGGGATGTTGGCAGGTTCATGACCGGTCCCGTTGTGTTCCATGCGCTTGTCTTTCGGCAGTCGTCCGCCAGTGTCACATAGGAGCCACGGGATTATAGTTGGACTGCACGCCGCCATCTTCGACGATGGGGGCATCATCGAGAATGCCGCCGGTAGTCTCTCTCTGGGCGTTGTAGCCGGATTGCACGCCGCCATCCCTGACAATGGCTTCATCATCGAGAATGCCGCCGGTAGTCTCCCTCTGGGCGTTGTAGCCGGATTGCACGCCACCATCCTTGACGAGGGCTTCTCCGTCGTTGCCGCTCACTCCGGACATCTCGTGAGCTTCCACATCATGCCCTTCGCCGGACATGTTGCCACCATGGTGGTCTGCCATGGCCATGTTGGAGAGCAGGGCCAATGTACTTATCAGTGCTGCGGCTTGGATGACATCTTTCATGGTGCACCTCCCGTCATGTGAGCTGCCGTACCGCCGAAGCAAGTGAAGAGAGGCGGTAGGCGTGCCTGCAGTTACGGGAGGAGGGGGTGAGGGGTTTCACCTTGGCGTGAAGTATTCATTGCCGGTATCGCTCGATACCAGACACGTGACCACACCCTCTTCAGACCAGGCATGTTCAGGCCCGATCAGGCGCTGGAAAGGCTGCTAAACGGTTGAAAAAAGGGGTAGGTGGTGCGGATGGGGAGACTTGAACTCCCACGCCCGAAGGCACCAGAACCTAAATCTGGCGTGTCTACCAATTCCACCACATCCGCACGGGTCAGGCAGGCGTCCATATTTTACGGACCGCTTCCGGCAAGTCAATCAATCTCGGGGAGATGCAGGTGCTCGGCGGCGGCTTCGGCGCGGGCGGTCGGGCTCTCGCCGTCCAGACGCGGAAGGATGCCGAGGTTCGGGGCCGGAAGCCGGCGCGTCAGGGTATCGAGATTGTCGTGGTACAGGGCCGCGTCGCTGGCCTCGTCGAAGGACAGGCCCGGCTCGATCAGGTTGCCCACCCAACCGGCCAGCTGCAGGCCGTCGGCACGAATCGCTTCGGCACTGAGGATGGCGTGGTTGAGGCAACCGAGCTGGAGGCCCACCACCAGGATCACCGGAAGCTCGAGCCGTCTGGCCAGGCCGGCAAGATCCTCATGGTCATTGAGGGGGACGCGCCAGCCGCCGGCACCTTCCACCAGGGTCAGGTCGCGTCGCCAGGCTAACGGGTCGGCGGTGGCCGCGACCAGGTCGTCCAGCGTCGGGACGTTACCGGCACGCCGGGCGGCCAGGTGGGGGGCGATGGCCGGTGCATAGGCGTAAGGGTTGAGGACGTCGTACGGCACCTCGGGTGTGCTCTGTTCGCCGAGGGTCAGGGCATCGATGTTGCGCAGTCCCTGCGAGGTGACGTCGCAGCCCGAGGCCACCGGCTTGAGCCCCAGGGTGGTCTGGCCTCGGCGTCGGGCCAGGGCCAGCAGGCCGCTGGCCACCAGGGTCTTGCCGGCGTCGGTGTCGGTGCCGGTGACGAAATAGGCTCCCATGTCAGCGCTCCAGCATCAGGGTCAACAGGTGATAGGTGACGGGCAGGCCGGGGGCCTCGCGCAGCGTCTCGTAGCGACACCTCGCGCGGGCGAGGTCGGTTCGGGTCAGTCGTCTTCCCGGTCGGGCCACCTGGGCGCCGACGCCCTTGATGGAGGCCATCACGGCGTTCAGGTCGGGGTAGTGGAAGCGCTCCTCGCGTTGCTCCAGGTCGATATGGCGAAAGCCGGCTCGCCGGGCAGCCAGGCGATGTCGTGCGACGTCATGGAAGTCGAGCAAGGCGGCGGGGCGCCCGGGGTGTGACCAGGCCAGGCCTACTTCGCGCAAGGTGCCGGGCGCCAGGGTGTTGAGCAGGGCCCGTCTCCCGGGCTTCAGCACCCGGTGAATGTCGGCGAGCACAGAGTCGAGGTCCGGGCACCACTGGATCGCCAGGTTGGAGACGACGAGATCGAAACTGGCGTCGGCATGGGGCAGCATGCCGGCGTCGCCGCAGATCCAGTGGATCGATTCGGTATGGCGTCGACGCGCTTCATCGAGCATGCCCGGCGCCAGGTCGAGACCTTCGACACGCTGATGGTCGGAATAATGTCGGGCCAGCCGGGCGGTCAGATCGCCCGGGCCGCAGCCCAGGTCCAGCAGGCACTCGGCCTTGTCGGGCAGGTGGGTCAGCAGGCGTTCGCTCATGATGTGCTGGGCGGTCGCGCGGCTCGAGTAGTGCGGTGCGGCGCGGGAAAAGGCGTGAGCAACACGGGCGCGCCAGCCGGCGGCATCGGCATGATCGGTTGGTTCAGTGGCCATCGCGGCGGTCGTCATGGTGTCGGCTCCGGTCGTTCGGGCTCGAGGGTGTACGCGGCGGCGATGCTTGCCAGCCGTGTTGCCAGGTGTTGCGGTCGGCTGAGCATCGGACAGTGTCCGGCGTTCTCGATATGCTGGTCGGCGCCGGCGAGGGCCTCGGGCGCGAGCAAGGGGTCGCGTGTGCCCGCGATGCGGTACACCGGACAAGGGGCGGCACTCAGGCGGTGACGATTGTCCAGGCGAGCGAGATGGTCGAGGCCGGCGTCGAGAGTGCTGACGGAGGCCGGGGGAGCGGTGCCGAGCAGTTGGCGCAGGTCGCGGCGGGTGCGACCGGGGTCGGGCTCGCCGCCGAGTTGCCAGCGCAGAAAGTGTTCCCGGGCGGTATCGGGGGAGCGTTGCAGGGCGCGCTGGAAATCGGCCAGAGCCGTGTCGCTCACTCCCCGGGGATTGACGAAGCGGTCGCCGATGCCAAGCAGTATCAGGGCTCGCGGCGGTGGCAGGTGGTCGAGCAGAGCGCCGGCCAGCAGGCCGCCGAGCGACCAGCCGACCCAGACGGCATCGGCCGGCAGGTCCTCGGCCATGGACGTGGCCAGCTCGTCCAGCGAGGCGGGATCGGCCAGTGGTGAGCGATCGGCGTAGCCGGGCCAGTCCGGAGTCTCGACGTCGAGCTCAGAGGGCCAACAGGGGGCGAGAGGTTGCCAGATCCGGGCATTGCAGCCCCAGCCGCCAAGCAATACCAGGTGCGTCATGAGGCCTCCTCGCGTCGACAGGCATCCAGTGAGTCGAGCAGGGCGTCGAGCGCCGGCGTGTCGTGGGCGGCACTCAGTGTGATCCGCAGGCGCGCCTGCCCGCGTGGCACGGTGGGTGCGCGGATGGCCCCGACGCGTAGCCCGGCCCGGGCCAGGCGCTCGGCCCAGCGCATGACGCGTGCGTTGTCACCCAGCACGATGGGCTGGATGGGGGTGAGCGAGTCGGTCAGCGGCAGGCCGAGCCTCGCGGCTTCGCGTCGGAAGTCGGCGATATGCTGATGAAGGTGGTCGCGACGTTCGGTCTCCTGCTCGAGGATGTCCAGGGCCGTCAGGGTGGCCGCCGCCACGCCGGGTGGTTGGGCCGTGGTATAGATGTAGGGACGGGCGAACTGGATCAGGTGGTCGATCAGGGCGGCATCGCCCGCCACGAAGGCCCCGGCGCTGCCCAGTGCCTTGCCGAGCGTGCCGACCAGTATCGGCACCTGGTGGTGGTCATGGAGGCGTCCCACGCAGCCGTCGCCATCTTCGCCGAGCACGCCCAGGCCATGGGCATCGTCGACCATCAGCCAGGCGCCCTGACGCCGGCAGGTGTTCGCGAGGCCGGTGATGTCGGCGGTGTCGCCATCCATGCTGAAGACACCGTCGCTGGCGACCAGCGCCGGCGCGTCATGGGGCGCGCGGTCGAGCAGGCGTTCGAGGTCCACGAGATCGCGGTGGTGAAAGCGTCGCGAGGGCGCCTCGGCCAGGCGGGCGCCGTCGAGCAGCGAGGCGTGGTTGAGACGATCCTGGAACACCCGGGTATGGCGGTCGCACAGCGCCTGCAGCACGCCAAGGTTGGCCATGTAGCCGGTGGAAAACAACAGGGCGCGCGGGCGTCCAGTCAGGTCGGCCAGGCGTTGTTCGAGTCGCTCGTGGATCGCGTGATGCCCGGAGACCAGGTGCGAGGCCCTGGCACCGGCGCCGAAGCGTCTCGCGCCCTCGGCCTGGGCTTCGGCGAGGCGTGGGTCGCCGGCCAGGCCGAGGTAGTCGTTGCCGGCGAAGTCGATGAGGCCGGCGGCCTCATCCAGGACGGGGCGCTGTCGCCAGCCTCCGTCCGTGTGCCGCTGTTCCGCGGCACTCGCCAGGCGCTTCGGCCAGAGGTCCATACGCGACATCACGGTTCAGGCCTGGGCGGCATCATAGAAGAGCCCATCATCACGCTGGCGCTGGATGGCATGGGCCAGTGCGGTTTCGGCACGCTCATCGTCGGTACGCGTGTCGCGTTGCTCCGGGTGCAGGCCGAGCTTGTCGAACAACGCCCGGTCACGTTCGACCTGGGGGTTGCCTGTCGTCAGCAGGGTGTCGCCATAGAAGATGGAGTTGGCCCCGGCGAGAAAGGCCATGGCCTGGGTCGACTCGTCCATCTGCTCGCGACCGGCGGACAAGCGGACGTGGCTCGCTGGCATGAGGATTCGGGCCACCGCGATGGCGCGGATGAACTCGAGCGGGTCAAGGTCCTCGACGTTTTCCATCGGCGTACCCGGTACCTTGACCAGCATGTTGATGGGCACCGACTCCGGGTGTGGCTCCAGGCGCGCCAGTTGCTGCAGCAGAGCGGCGCGATCCCGGGGAGCCTCGCCCATGCCGAGAATGCCGCCCGAACAGACCTTCATGCCGGCATCGCGGACGTTGGACAGGGTATCCAGGCGGTCGGCGTAGGAGCGGGTCGTGATGATCTCGCCGTAGTACTCCGGCGAGGTGTCAAGATTGTGGTTGTAGTAATCCAGGCCCGCCTCTGCCAGACGGCTCGCCTGGTCGGTGTCGACCATGCCCAGGGTCATGCAGGTCTCCAGGCCCAGGGCCTTGACCCGGCCGACCATCTCCAGCACCACCTCCAGGTCGCGCTCCCGGGGGCTGCGCCAGGCGGCACCCATGCAGAAACGACTGGCACCGGCCTCCTTGGCAGCGCGAGCCTGCTCCACCACCTTCTCGATCTCGAGCAGCTTCTCCTTGCCGAGTCCGGTGTTGTAGTGCCCGGACTGGGGGCAGTACTTGCAGTCCTCGGGGCAGGCACCGGTCTTGATCGACAGCAGCGTCGAGACCTGCACGGCGTTGGGGTCGAAATGCGCCCGATGCACCTGTTGAGCGCGGAACAGCAGGTCGTTGAAGGGCAGGGCGAACAGGGCTTCGATCTCTTCCAGACGCCAGTTGTGGCGTACTTCGGAGCGGGCGTCTAGGTTCAGGTCAAACGCCGCGCTGTCGGGGCTATTGGCTGGCATGGAGGGCTCGCTTTTGGTCAACTTTTCGGGGTTGTCACGGTTGACGAATAGGGTAAGCGGTCGTCGTTTCATGTCAACCATTCATGATTTCAGGGTTGACGGATGGTTGCGGCGACTGCTTCCCGGTCGCTGTGCGTTCTGTCTTGCGGTCTGTGAGTCGACGGCTCCCTGGTGCCAGGCCTGTCACCTTGCGTTGCCATGGAATCTACCGGCCTGTCCGACGTGCGCGGAGCCGCAGCCCGGGAGGCTGCAAGGTCGTCGTTGTGGTCGCTGCATGAAGCGGATGCCGGCCTTCGACACGGCTCGCGTTCCGTTGCGTTACGAAGACGAGGCGAGAAAGGTGATGCAACGCTTCAAGTTCCAGGCCTCGCCGCGCGCCGGCAGCGTGTTGCTTGAACTGATGGAGGAGGCGCTGCGGGAGACACCACGCCCCCAGGCATTGCTGGCAGTGCCGTTGCATCGTCGGCGTGCTCGGCAACGGGGCTTCGATCAGGCGCGCTGGCTGGCCGAGCGGTTAGCGGCGCGTCTGGATATTCCCCTGGCAGTGGCGCAGCGACATCGCGACACGCCGAGCCAGCGGGGACTGGATCGACGACGGCGACGCGGCAATCTGCACGCGGCCTTCCGGGTCGAGACGTCACTGCCGGCCGAGGTGGCGCTGCTCGATGATGTGATGACCACCGGCGCGACGCTCGACGCCCTGGCCCGTGCCTGTCGTCAGGCCGGGGCCGAGCGCGTCGAAGCCTGGGCCGTGGCGCGCACGCCATTGCCTTGACTGGCCCCGTTCGCTCGATGATGGGCCGCCTGTCGGGTCGCGCCAGTGCATGACGCCGACTCGAGGCCTGGCGCTCTGTTAGCATGCTCGATAATCGATTGAATCAGGAGCGCCGAATGGAAACCTCGATCCATCCCTTTGCCCGCCTCGAGCCCTCCAGGGTGGTGGCCGCTGTGGAGTCCCTGGGGTTCTGGCTGCCCGGTGAACCCTTTGCCCTGAACAGCTACGAGAATCGGGTCTATCTGGTGCATGACGACGAGCGCCGGCGCTGGGTGGTCAAGTTCTATCGGCCGGGGCGCTGGCGCGATGTCGAGATTCAGGAAGAGCACGACTTCCTGGCCGAACTGGCGGCAGCGGGGGTGTCGGTTGCCGCCCCCTGGCGTGACGGGGATGGCACCAGTCTGCATCATGCCGAGGGATTTCGTTTCGCGCTCTACCCGCAACTTCCGGGGCAGGCGCCCGAGCTGGAAAATCCGGCCCATCTATTCGCCCTGGGAGAAGTCATCGGCGCCATGCATGCCGTGGGGGAAACCCGTCGGTTCGCCCACCGCCGCACCTTGAATCTGGGCGACATGGTGACGGAAGCATGCGATGGCGTGTTGTCCAGCCCTTGGCTCGACCGGCGCCAACGCCGGGCCTATACCCGGGTGACCGATGCCCTGCGCAGCGCCCTGGCGGATCGTGGCTGGGCGCCGGAGCGCAGCATCCGCGTGCATGGCGATTGTCATCTCGGCAATATGCTGGGGCGCGATGAAGCCTTCGGCCTGGTGGATTTCGATGATTGCCTGATGGCCCCGGCGGTGCAGGATATCTGGATGCTGCTGACCGGGCAGGAAGAGGGGGAGTGGCAGATGCAGCTTTCCGAGGTGATCGAAGGCTACGAACAGCACCGTGACTTTGATCGAGGCGAACTGGCCCTGATCGAGCCGCTGCGGGCTTTTCGTCTGATACGACACAGTGCCTGGCTGGTGGCACGGTGGGAGGATCCCGCCTTCCCGGTGGCCTTCCCCTGGCTGGCCGATGCCGGTTACTGGGATGACCACATCCGCCAGCTCGAGCAACAGCGACGGGTGCTGGATGTCACGACATCCGGGCGAGCGTGAAACACGCCGACGGCCATCGGCAGGTAGTCGGGGACGGCAAGATGTCGCTTCGGGACTGCGCTGGCGGATGGCATGCGCTAGAATCGTGCCCCCTTGACCCCGGGAAGATGACCACGGGGTGACACTTCGATGGCAAGGCGTGGTGGCCGCGCCGACGCACCGCAATAATGACACTGCATGGGGCCTGAGGATGACCGAACAACTCGCCGACCACTACCGCCAGATCATTCAGGAACTCGGAGAGGATCCTGATCGGGAGGGCCTGCGCGATACGCCCAAGCGTGCCGCCAAGGCCATGCAGTTCCTGAATCGCGGTTATTTTCAGTCCCTGGAAGAGATCGTCAACGGCGCCGTCTTCGAGTCGGATACCGATGAGATGGTGCTGATCAAGGACATCGAGCTGTATTCGATCTGCGAGCATCACCTGCTGCCGTTCACCGGCAAGTGCCATATCGCTTACATGCCCAGCGGCAAAGTGCTGGGACTCTCCAAGTTTGCGCGCATCGTCGACATGTACGCGCGACGCATGCAGATTCAGGAGAACCTGACACGCCAGATCGCCGAAGCGGTTCAGCAGGTCACCGGTGCCCGCGGTGTGGCGGTGGTGATCGAGGCGCACCACCTGTGCATGATGATGCGGGGGGTCGAGAAGCAGAACTCGAGCATGACGTCTTCGGTGATGCTGGGCGCCTTCCGAGAATCGCAGAGCACACGGCAGGAATTCCTGACCCTGGTTCAAGGTAGGTAGGAGACAATATGGCAATGCTCGCCCTGGATGATCAGCACCTCGACCATGAGCTGGCCACCATACGCATCAAGAATCTGCGGCTGCGGACCTATATCGGCATCAAGGAAGACGAGATCCGCAATCGACAGGATGTGGTGGTCAATGCGGTGATTCGCTATCGCGCCGACAAGGCGCTGGCGTTCAACCATATCGAGCAGGCGCTGAATTATCGCACCATCACCAAGCAGGTCATCGCCCATGTGGAAGACAATCGCTTCCAGCTGCTGGAGCGAATGACGCGGGAAGTGCTCGATCTGATCATGAGCTTCGAGCAGGTGCTTACCGCCCAGGTGGAGATCGACAAGCCCCATGCCCTGCGCTTCGCCGACTCCGTGTCGATCACTCTGTCGGATTCTCGGGAGCCGAAGCGGGGAAGCTGAACCCCGGGGCGCCGTGGCGACGACGTCGAATGGTTGGCGTGCCAGCCTCCATGCGCTTAGCATGGAGATCAATCCTCACCAAGCGCCTTGACGCCAGGAGTCGACCATGGAAGCCCTGAAGGAGAACCTGAAGGAAACCCAGCTGTATTGCCCTTTTGCCTATATCGATGGGAGCTGGGTTGCCGCCGATAGTGGCGAGCAGATCGAGGTGGTCAACCCGGCCACCGGCGATACCGTGGGCAGTGTGCCTCGTCTTGGGCGTGCGGAGACCGAGCGAGCCATCGCCGCCGCCGAGGCCGCCTTCCCGGCCTGGAAGGCCTTGACCGCTCTGGAGCGCGCCGATGCGCTGATGAAATGGCATGATCTGATGCTCGAGCATCAGACCGACCTGGCCACCATCATGACCCACGAGCAGGGCAAGCCCCTCAAGGAAGCCGCGGGCGAGATCGCCTATGCGGCCAGTTTCCTGCGATGGTTCGCGGAACAGGCGCGCCGCATCAACGGCGAGACGGTCCCGGCGTCCTCTTCCAATCAGCGTATCGTGGTCACCCAGCAGCCGGTAGGGGTGGTGGGTGCCATCACGCCCTGGAACTTCCCGGCCGCGATGATTACCCGCAAGGCCGGTGCGGCACTGGCGGCGGGTTGTACTTTCGTGGCCAAGCCGGCCAGCCAGACACCGTTCTCGGCCACTGCCCTGGCCATGCTTGCCGAGCGGGCCGGTATTCCACGCGGGGTCTTCAACGTGGTGCCTGGCCGTGCCTCGGAAATCGCCGATGCCCTGACCGCGTCGTCGGCAGTGCGCAAGATCACGTTCACCGGGTCCACCGAGGTGGGGCGTCAATTGATGGCCCAGGCGTCGCGTCACGTGCAGAAGATTTCCCTGGAGCTAGGCGGCAATGCGCCCTTCATCGTCTTCGAGGATGCCGACCTGGATGCCGCCGTGGAAGGCGCCATGGCCGCCAAGTTCCGCAACGCTGGCCAGACCTGCGTGTGCACCAACCGTTTCCTGGTGCAATCGAGCGTGGTCAATGCCTTCTGCGAGAAGCTGGCAGTGGCCATGAACAGCGAACTCAAGGTCGGCGACGGCACTCAGGCAGGCGTCAATATCGGTCCGCTGATCGACGAGAAGGCCGTGGAGAAGGTCTCCGAGCATGTGCAGGATGCCGTCGAACATGGCGCCGAACTGCTGCTGGGCGGCCATCCGCACCCGCTGGGCGGCAACTTCTTCACGCCGACGCTGATTACCGAGGCCAATGATGGCATGAAGGTGTCCAGCGAAGAGACCTTCGGACCTCTGGCTGCCGTCTTCCCCTTCGATGACGAAGAAGACGCTGTGCGCATGGCCAATGACACCGAATACGGCCTGGCCTCCTACTTCTATTCCCGCGACCTGGGGCGCGTCTGGCGCGTGGCCGATGCTCTGGAATACGGCATGGTCGGCATCAACACCGGCCTGATCTCCAACGCCGCGGCGCCCTTCGGTGGCGTCAAGGCCTCCGGGCTCGGTCGCGAAGGCGGTCACCAGGGCATCGAGGAATTCCTCGAGACCAAGTACCTGTGCATTGATCTCGGTTGAATCAGCTATAAGCTATAAGCTATAAGCTTTAAGCTGTAAGAAAAGCGAAAAGCCCCATCGAGTATGTCCGATGGGGCTTTTTACGATCTGCTTACGGCTTACGGCTTACGGCTTACGGCTTACGGCTTACGGCTCGCCGCAGGCGTCAGTGTCTGAAGTGCCGCATTCCGGTAAACACCATGGCGATGCCGGCGTCGTTGGCGGCGTCGATGACTTCCTGGTCGCGCATGGAGCCGCCAGGCTGGATGACGGCGGTGATGCCGGATGCGGCGGCGGCGTCGATGCCATCGCGGAAGGGGAAGAAGGCGTCGCTGGCCATGACCGAGCCGGGCACTGACAGGCCTTCGTCGGCCGCCTTGATGCCGGCGATCTTGGCCGAGTAGACCCGGCTCATCTGACCGGCACCGACGCCGATGGTCTGGCCGCCCTTGGCGTAGACGATGGCATTGGACTTGACGAACTTGCCGACCTTCCAGGCGAAGGTCAGGTCACGCATTTCCTGCTCCGTCGGTACACGCTCCGAGACCACGCTGATATCGTCCCGACCGACCATGCCCAGGTCGCGGTCCTGGACCAGCAGGCCGCCGGTGACGCGCTTGAGGTCGTGACCTCGTTCGCGTTCGCCCGGCCAGTGCTCGGCGACATCGAGCAGGCGCACGTTCTTCTTCTCGGCGACGATCTCGCAGGCTGCCGCCTCCACGCCGGGCGCGATGATCACCTCAACGAACTGGCGGTCGATGATGGCCCGAGCGGTGTCGGCGTCGAGGGGGACATTGAAGGCAATGATGCCGCCGAAGGCGCTGGTCGGATCGGTGGCGAAGGCCTTGTCATACGCCGACAGGGCGCTCTCGCCGACGGCGACGCCACACGGGTTGGCATGCTTGACGATCACGCAGGCGGTCTCGTCGAAACCCTTGACGCACTCGAAGGCAGCATCGGTATCGGCGACATTGTTGAAGGACAGAGGCTTGCCCTGCAGGGTGCGCGCCGTGGCAACGCCGGGCTCACGACTGGCGGGGTCCACATAGAAGGCGGCGGCCTGGTGCGGGTTCTCGCCGTACCGCATGGACTGTTTCTTGTGGAACTGCAGGTTGTAGGTGCGCGGAAAGCCTGCTTCGCCACCCTCGGCGCGGGCCCCGAGGTAGTTGGCGATGGCCGCATCGTAGCCGGCCGTGTGCTCGAAGGCTTTCACGGCCAGGTCGAAACGGGTTGCCTCGCCGATACCGCCCTGGTCAAGTTCCTCGATGACTCGGCCGTAATCGTCGGCATTGACCACGATGGTGGTATGGGCATGATTCTTGGCGCAGGCCCGCACCATGGTCGGGCCGCCGATGTCGATGTTCTCGATGGCGTCCTCGAGGGTGCAGTCGGGCCGCGCCACGGTAGCGGCGAACGGATAGAGGTTGACCACCACCATGTCGATGGCCGTGATGTCGTGCTCGGCCATGACGGCGTCATCCTGGCCGCGCCGGCCGAGAATGCCACCGTGGATCCTGGGGTGCAGTGTCTTGACCCGGCCGTCCATGATCTCCGGGAAGCCAGTGTGCTCGGAAACCTCGGTGACGGGAACGCCATTGTCGCGCAGCAGGCGATAGGTGCCGCCCGTGGAGAGCAGCTCGACGTTTCGGTCGCGCAGGCCGCGCGCGAAGTCGACGATGCCGGTCTTGTCGGACACGCTGATCAGGGCGCGACGTACCGGGGCGACGGAGGAAGTGGATTGGGCCATGAAGATCACTCTGTTGCGGGCATGGGAGCGTGACGGGAAAAGAAGCAAGGGCGCCTGGGCGCCCTCGTGTTCAGATCAATCCATAGTGCTTGAGTTTCTTGCGCAGGGTACCCCGATTGAGCCCCAGCATCTCGGCGGCACGGGTCTGGTTGCCCTGGGCGTGCTCCAGTACCGAGGCGAGCAGAGGGGCTTCCACTTCGGCGATCACCATGGCGTGCAGGTCGGTCACCTCGCAGCCATCCAGGTGGGCGAAGTAGCGGCGCATGGCGGCATCCACGGCATCACGCAGGAGCATATCGTCGCCGGGCGCGGGAGCGCCGTCATTGGCGGTGTCGCGAGAGGCCCGGGATTCGATCTCAGGCAGCGCGGAGGACTGGGTAAAGGCTTGGCTGCTGGTCATGCGGCACAGGTTCCATCCGATGTCATGTCCCGAACGACCTCTGACTTCGTGTCGGCGGGACCATGACGAAACAGTTCGTCGATGAAGCGGCACTGGTCGTCGGCGTTGTCCAGGCCGTTGAAGGTGGCACGAAGGTGCTTGCGTGCGGCGTCGTCGAAGCGGGCATCACCGGCGAGGTACCAGCCGATGTGCTTGCGCGCGATGCGCACGCCCATGTGCTCACCGTAAAAGTCATGCAGGGCCGACAGGTGGCTGCGCAATACCGCGACGCGCTCGGCATCGTCGGGGGGCGCCATTCGTCGGCCATGGCGCAGGTAGTGGTCGATCTCGCGAAAGATCCAGGGATTTCCCTGGGCGCCGCGACCGATCATCACCGCATCCGCCCCAGTATAGTCGAGGACGTGGCGAGCCTTCTCGGGAGAATCGATATCGCCGTTGGCGAACACCGGAATATCCACGGTCGACTTGATGGCGGCAATGGTGTCGTATTCCGCTTCGCCCCCGTAGCGCTGCTGGCGATGGCGGCCATGCACGGCGAGCGCCTGGATACCCGCCGACTCGGCCAGCCTCGCCACACGCACGCCATTGTTGCTGTCGGCGCACCAGCCGGTGCGGATTTTCAGTGTCACCGGTATGTCCACGGCGCCGACCACGGCCTCGAGGATTTCGGCGACCAGGCCTTCGTCGCGCAGCAGGGCCGAGCCGGCTGCCTTGTTGCAGACCTTCTTGGCCGGACAGCCCATGTTGATGTCGATGATCTCGGCACCCATCTCGGCGTTGAGCCGAGCGGCCTCGGCGAGCATGGCGGCATCACCGCCGGCAATCTGTACGGCTCGAGGGCCGGGTTCCCCGCGATGGTCCATGCGCAGCCGCGACTTGCGGGTATGCCACAGGCCAGGATCCGAGGTCACCATCTCGCCCACTACCAGGCCCGCGCCCAGGCGACGAGCGAGCGCCCGGAAGGGGCGGTCGGTCACGCCGGCCATGGGGGCCAGAATGGCCCGGTTGGGCAAAGTATGGCGACCAATGCGTGGCAGTGGGCTGGCGTCGGACATGCTTTCGATCGGCTGCTTTGAAAGGGGGGACACATCATACGCCCCCCGCCATTCTGGGTGAAGGCCACTCAGGTCGAACGTCGTCCGGTCAGACGCACCCAGCCTTCGCGCACCTCCGGCTCATCCATCACCAGGCCGCGCGCGCTGTAGGTCGCGAGTACCTCATCGGCCTGGGTTTCCAGGATGCCGGACAGAGCCAGTCGGCCGCCGGGGGCAACGCGTTCGGCAATCTCGTCGGCGAGTTCCACCAGGGGGCCGGCCAGGATATTGGCGACCACCAGCGGGAATCTCGCCTCGGCCTCGAGCGACTCGGGATATTCGAGGCGCAATGCCGGTTCGTCGATGCCGTTGCGTTCGGCATTGTCGCGGCTGGCGGTCAGGGCCTGAGGGTCGATGTCGGTGCCCGTGGCGTGGCGGGCGCCGAGCTTCAGGGCGGCGATGGCCAGGATGCCGGAGCCGCAGCCCATGTCGAGCACGTCTCGATCCGTCAGTGTGCCGTCCACGGAGAGGGCATCCAGCCAGGCGAGGCATAGCGCGGTGGTGGGATGAGTGCCGGTGCCGAAGGCCAGGCCGGGGTCCAGCAGCAGGTTGACCGCCTGCGGATCCGGCACCTGGTGCCAGCTCGGCACGATCCACAGACGCTTGCCCATGCGCAGGGGCTCGAAGTCGGCCATCCATTCCCGCTCCCAGTCGCGATCGGCGAGCAGTTCATGCTCGATCTCGGGGCAAGGCTCACCCGGCATGGCCTCCGCCCAGGCGGCGGCCAGGCGCTCGAGCATGGCCGAGAGTCCCTCGAGGTCATCATAGAGGCCGGTGAGTACGGTCTCGTCCCATAGCGGGGTGGTGCCGCGCTCTGGCTCGAAGAGCGGTTCATCCTGGGCATCCTGCAGGGTGATGGCAGTGGCGCCTTCGTCCAGCAACAGTTCCTCGAGCAATTCGGCATGTTCCGGCGCGATGCGGGCCTTGAGTTGCAGCCAGGGCATGGGGACTCCCGGGTGATTGGCGCGGTGGTGGGAAACGACGACGAGGCGGCGTTGGCCGCCCCGCGCCGGTGGAGTATCGGCCGAGCTTGGGAAAGCGCTGATTTATGCCGCGAGCGCAGCCATAAATCAGGGTTTCCTCAGAGCCCGAGCTTCTTCTCCAGGTAGTGGATGTTGACGCCGCCCTGCTGGAAATAGCCATCGCGGACCAGGTCCTTGTGCAGGTCGGTGTTGGTCTTGATGCCTTCGACCAGCAGTTCGTCCAGGGCGTTGCGCATGCGGATCAGTGCCGTTTCGCGGTCGTCGCCCCAGGTGATCAGTTTGCCGATCAACGAGTCGTAGTGGGGCGGCACGGAGTAACCGGTGTAGACGTGGGAGTCCATGCGCACCCCGAGGCCACCGGGCGGGTGATAGAGCGTGACCCGGCCCGGGGACGGCATGAAGGTCCTGGGGTCCTCGGCGTTGATACGACACTCGAAGGCATGACCGGACAGCTCAACGTCTTCCTGGCGGATCGATAGCGGAAGTCCGGAGGCGATGCGCAGCTGTTCGCGGACGATGTCGACACCGGTCACCATCTCGGTGACCGGGTGCTCGACCTGTACCCGCGTGTTCATCTCGATAAAGAAGAACTCACCGTTCTCGTAGAGAAACTCGAAGGTGCCGGCCCCGCGGTAGCCGATCTTGATGCAGGCATCCCGGCACGCCTCGAAGACCTGATGGCGGGCCTGCTGGTCCAGGCCGGGGGCAGGGGCTTCTTCGAGGACCTTCTGGTGACGGCGCTGCAGGGAGCAGTCCCGGTCGTAGAGATGGATGGCGTTGCCCTGGCCGTCGGCCAGTACCTGGACCTCGACGTGGCGAGGATTCTCCAGGAACTTCTCCATGTAGACGGTGCCGTCGCCGAAGGAGGAATGCGCCTCGGTGCGGGTCACGTTGACCGCTGAGAGCAGGTGGCCTTCGGTGTGCACCACGCGCATGCCGCGGCCGCCACCGCCAGCGGCGGCCTTGATGATGACCGGGTAGCCGATGCGTCGGGCGGTGGCGAGTATCTCGCCTTCGTCGTCGCCCAGCGGACCGTTGGAACCGGGAACCGTCGGGACGCCGGCTTCTTTCATGGCACTGATCGCACTGACCTTGTCACCCATGAGGCGGATGGTCTCGGCAGTCGGGCCGATGAAGGTGAAACCCGAGCGCTCGACCTGCTCGGCGAAGTCGGCGTTCTCGGAGAGAAAACCGTAGCCGGGGTGGATGGCGCTGGTATCGGTGACTTCAGCGGCACTGATCAGCGCCGGGATGTTGAGATAGGACTGGGCCGAAGAAGCGGGGCCGATGCAGACGGCCTCGTCGGCCAGGCGTACGTGCATCAGCTCGCGGTCGGCCTTGGAGTGGACCGCGACTGTCCGAATGCCCAGTTCCTTGCAGGCGCGCAGGATGCGCAGGGCGATCTCGCCGCGATTGGCGATGAGAACCTTGTCCAGCATGATGGAATCCGCCAGTGTTGTGGGAAGATCAGGAAATGACGACCATCGGTTGCTCGAACTCGACCGGCTCGCCGTCCTCGACCAGGATCGCTTCGACCACGCCGTCACGGTCGGCTTCGATCTGGTTCATCATCTTCATCGCTTCGACGATGCACACGGTTTCGCCTTTCTTGACGCTCTGACCGAGTTCGACGAAGACCTTGGCGCCCGGTGCCGGTGCCCGATAGAAGGTGCCGACCATGGGAGAAAGGATCGCCTGCCCCTGGTAACCGGGGCCCGCGTCTGCCTCGGCGGCGGGTTCCGCCGGTGTCGAGGTCGGTTGCGGTGCTGGCGCAGCGGCCGGTTGCGGCCAGGCGGGGGCGGCGGGCTGAGGCTGTTCCGTCCCGTTGGGGTGACGGCTGATGCGAACCGACTCTTCGCCTTCCTGGATCTCGATCTCGCTGATGTTCGACTCTTCCAATAGCTCGATCAGCTTCTTGACCTTACGGATATCCATGACGTTGTCTCGATCGGTGGGTTCTGGGGCCGCCCGGCGCTGTCAACCCGGGCGATTTCTGAATAGATCGCGGCAAATTGGCGTGCTTTACCGTCTCCAGGAGCCGCGATGGCTGATGTCAGCGAAGTTTGCCGAAAATCAGCGTGGTTGTCCAGCCAGCAACGAACGCTGTTCGTTTAGTGCTTTCACGGTGCCTGATGCGGCCTGGTCTCGTTGCAACCAGGTGGCCACTTCGTTCAGGTGCGTGGCCAGGTCGGGGGCATCGACTTCGCCCTGTATTCGCGCCTCGCGCAGTTCGCGGCTGCCATCGAAGAATAGCAGGCTCGGCGGGCCGAACAGGCCGAAATGGTCGAGCAGCTCGCGGCTCGCTTCGCTGGTTTCGGTGACATCGACATCGATCCGCCGGAAGTCCGTGAGGGCGGCCACCACGGTGGGAGCGGGAAAGACCTCTCGTTCCATGACCGTGCAGGAGATGCACCACTCGGCGGTGACATTGACCATGGCGGGCGTGTCGGTGGTGGTCAGAGCTTTCTGCAGCCCGTCGAGAGTCTCGACGACGGTGACGTCCTGGCGAGCGGTCTGGCCGGCCGATGATGGCAACAGGGCGGTCGTGGCCGGAGCCGGAGCCAGAGGGCGCAACGGGTCCTGAGCGCCTCTGGAGGCACCGATCACCAGGATGATGCCCCAGGCCAGCAGCAACAGGCCGGCGGTCTGTCGAACCCGCGGCCAGCCCTGGGGCTGGTCGAGACTCAGGGCGCCCAGTGCCAGTGCCGTGCCGGTGGCCAGAGCGGCCCACAGCAACAGGACGACAGTGCCCGGCAGGAGGCGCTCGATCAACCAGATCGCTACCCCCAGCAACAGAATACCGAAGGCGATCTTGACACCGTTCATCCAGGGACCGGTGCGTGGCAGCAGGGTGGCGCCGAAGGTGCCGACCAGCAGCAAGGGAATCCCCATGCCGAGGGCCAGGGCAAGCAAGGCGGCGGCGCCGACCAGGGCATCGCCGGTGGAGGAGATGAAGACCAGGGCGCCGGCCAGCGGAGCGGAGACGCAGGGCGATACCACCAGGACCGAGAGCGCGCCGGCCAGTGCCAGTCCCATGGGGCCACTGCGCTGGGCCTTGTCCTGCCAGGCATCGAGTCGGCGCGTCAGGCGAGGGGAGAGGCGCAGGTCGAAGGTGCCGAACATGGCCAGCGCGAAGAGCACGAAGAGGGCGGCGAAGAGGGTCAGTATCGGTGTCGACTGAAGCCGGGCCTGAAGATTCAGGCCGGCACCGAACAGGCCCATGAGCACGCCCACCACGGCATAAGTGGCGGCCATGCCGGCCACGTAGCTGGCCGATAGTGCGAAGGCGCGAGGACGGCTGGGGTTCTGGCCGACGATGATCGATGACAGGATCGGTATCATCGGCAACACACAGGGCGTGAAGGTCAGGCCGAGGCCGGCGATCAGGAAGAGTCCCAGCACCAGAGGCAGGCTGGCGTCGTGCATCAGGGCGCTGAACTGGCCATCTTCACTGCGTGGCGCTTGCTTCGCCGTTGCGCCGCCCCCCTCGGGAGTGGTGGCGCGTGGCGTTGCCCCGTCGCTCTGCGATGGCGGTCGCCAATCCGTGAAGGCAGCTGGCGCCTGGCCCTCCGGCGCCTGGAGCTCGATGGTTTCGGGCGGATAGCAGAGCCCGGCGTCGGCGCACCCCTGGAAGGTCAGTGCCAGGTCCAGAGGGCCCTGCCGAGGCGTATCGATCGGGGCCTCGAGGACCACGCGATCATAGTAGACATTGACGTCGCCGAGGAACTCGTCGGTCTTGGGCTCGCCCGGGGGAAGCTTCAACTCGCCCAGGGTGGTGTCCGTGTCTCGGGTGGCGATATCGAACCGATGGCGATACAGGTAATAGCCTTCGGCGTTTTCGAAGCCGACCTTCAGCGTGTCGCCGTCATGCCAGACGCTGGGCTGGAAGGCCTCCATGACCGGCAGGAAGTCCGATTCATCGTCCGAGGAGAACCAGTCGGCCTGGGCCATCAAGGGGAGCAGCAGCAGGATGAGGCCGGCGAAGCAGCGAAGCTGTGACACGGGGTTTCCTTTCTCCGAGACATGGGTAGCGCGGTTGAGACTCATGATGTGGCTTGGGGTTCCGAGATTGTGCCGCTATGCTCAAACGCAGTCGACCGGCATGGCGTCATGACCATGGTCGTTCATCTCCATAATCTTACGACAGGGAAACACGCAAATGGGATTGGCGAGAAAGGGCTCGATTCGTCGACGCAGCAAGGTCGAGGTGCTTGAGCGGCCACAGTATGGCTGGATCTGGAAGCCATTGCTGGTGCTTCTGGCTCTGTATCTGGTGGTGACGCTGGCGTTGGGCGTGTGGTGGAGCCGGACGCCGGCGAACTTCGATGTGGAACAGGCCGTTGCCGAGCAACGCGGGAGCGGTACGGCTGCGCGCGGTGCGGTGACCGTCGCGGGCCTTCGGACCACCCTGGCGACCCTGCTCGACAAGCCAGGGGGCTATCTGCGCAACGATGTCGCGCCGCCGGGCCTTTGGCTCGACAATATGCCGGCCTGGGAACACGGCGTACTCCGTCAGGCACGTGGCCTGGTGGCGGCGATGCCGGCCATGGCGAATGGCTCGACCGAGGCACCCGAGTCGGCGGCGACCAGCCTGCGCGGCGATGGCCGTGACTGGCTTTATCCCTCCACGGAGCATCATCTACGCCAGGCCCTCGATGAGCTCGATGCCTACCTGATGCGGTTCGAGGAATCCGGAAGCGCCGGTTTCGGTGACGGTGGGCAGGGGCTCGCTACCTGGTTGTCAGGCGTCGCCGAGGCACTCGACGGCCTCGGCGGACGGCTCTCCGCCAGCGTCGGCGACAAGGAGCGGCTTGCCGAACTGGGGGTGCCGGCGGCGTCGCTGCCTGAGTCGACCCCCTGGTATCGAGTCGATAATGTCTTCTTCGAGGCCCGGGGACAGGCCTGGGCGCTGCGTCATCTGCTGGCGGCGGTGCGTCGCGATCAGGCGGATGTGCTGGAAGCGGCCGGTTTGTCCGAACGCTGGGATGCCTTGACCGTCGAGCTGGAACGTAGCCAGCGTCGCCTCTGGAGTCCGGTGGTGCTCAACGGCTCGGGGTTCGGCATCTTCGCCAACCACTCACTGGTGATGGCCAGCCATGTATTGAGGGCCAGAGATCTGGTGCGCGAGCTGGCCGAAGAGCTGCCCGGCCCGGGTGAGGGCATGGGAGACGGTGGGGAACCGGCAGAGACGCAAGCGGCCGAATCCGGTTCGAGCGAATCCGGGGCCCTTGATGGTGGAGTGGAAGAGGGCGCTGCCACTCGGTCGAGTGAAGGCTGAGAGAGAAAAGGGCGACTCGACGACGAAGGGCCGCCCCTCGGGCGGCCCTTCGTCGTCAGTGCGCCATCAGGTCGATCACGCCTTGTCGTAGGCGGCCACGGATTTCTCGATGGCCTTGCGAGCGGCGTCGGCGCCTTCCCAGGATTCCACCTTCACCCACTTGCCCTTCTCGAGATCCTTGTAGTTCTCGAAGAAGTGGGCGATCTGTTGACGCAGCAGTTCCGGCAGGTCGGTGACTTCCTGGATGTCATCATAGAGGCTGGACAGCTTGGGATGCGGCACGCATACCAGCTTGGCGTCCTCGCCGGCCTCGTCGGTCATGTTGAGGATGCCGACCGGGCGGGCACGGATCACGCTGCCGGGGGTGACCGGATAGGGTGTCACCACGAGGGCGTCGAGGGGATCGCCGTCATCGGCCAGGGTGTGGGGGATGAAGCCGTAGTTGGCCGGATAGAACATCGGCGTGGCCATGAAACGGTCGACCAGCAGCGCGCCCATGTCCTTGTCGATCTCGTACTTGACCGGCGCATGGTTGGCGGGGATCTCGATCGCCACGTAGACGTCGTTGGGCAGATCCTTGCCGGCGGGGATGTTATCGAAGTTCATGAGGGGGTCCTTCTCTGGCGAGTGTCCGGGTCGAGTGGAGCAAATGCGGCGAATTATACGAAGCCACCGGGGCGATTACCAATCCCCCCGGATGGTGTCGAGGATGTTACGGCCTTGATGGGCGAGCCAGCGTCGCGGACGACGTGTATGATGGCCCCCTGTTGAACCGCCGGTATGTCCGGCGAGTCGCTGCGAGCCCGAGGAGAATGTCTTGGCATCCGCGCAACTGTCTCTGAGTCATGGTCAGGCCTTTGTGGCGCCGGAGCGGCGCCGGCATCGCAGTTCGATGTCGGTCCTCACGCCCGAGGCATTGCAATTGTCGACCAAGGGTGCCTGTGCCCTGATCAGCGACTCCACCACCCGCAATACCCTGGCCAAGCAAGCCGGTGACATCAGCGTACGCGGCTTTCTGGCCGATTACTTCTCGACGCCCGATCACTGGGACGTGAAGGCGTCGGCCAATCGAGTGTTGCGCTCGCTCAATGGCTGGTGCTTCGGTCAGAGTCGCCAGGTGAGCGATGGCAGCTATGTGAGTTCGTTGTCCGCCATGGTCTATCGCGGGCGCGAGGCACATCTCTTCCACATGGGCGATACCCTGGTGTTTCGTCTGCGTGGCGCCGAGTTCGAGCAGCTCTCGCGCGATCACGTCACTGACCTTGGCGGGTATCGTTATCCGTCCCGGGCGCTGGGCATGGATGCCAGCATCGATATCGATTACGTGCGACTGCCCCTCAAGCAGGGCGATATCTTTCTGTTCACCACCCAGGCGGTACAGGGCACCCTGATGCCGTCCGATTACGTCGGCTTGATCCGCCAGGACGCCAGTGACCTGGATGCCGCCTGTGAGCGGCTGGCCCAGACCGCTCGAGAACGCGCCCAGGAGCGTGGTTACGGTGGCGACCAGTTCTGCTTCCAGCTGGTGCGCATCGACGAGTTGCCCGAAGAGGAAGAGGACAGGCCCGGCAAGGTCTATGGCGACCTGCCGATTCCACCGGAGCTGTCGGTGGGAGAGCGACTGGATGGTCTCGAGGTGCTGTCGGTACTGTCGCGGACGGCGCAGTCTCGCGTCTATCGCGTGCGTGATCTGCGCAGCGACCGGGAAATGGTGATGAAGGCGCCGAGTCCTGAACTGTCCACTCGCAATGCCTATCTGGAGCATTTCCTGCTGCAGCAGTGGGTGGTGGAGCGGGTGCATTCGCCCTTCGTGGTCAAGGTCATGGAGCCCTCTCGGCCACGCCGTTTTCTCTATTACCTGATGGCCTATGTCGAAGGCGAGACGCTTACTGCCTGGGCGCGCCGCCACCCCCAGGCGAGTCTGGCGCAGCGTCTCGATATCGCTATCCAGATGGGCAAGGCCCTGCAGGCACTGCATCACCGCGACCTGCTGCACCAGCAGGTACATCCCGACAATGTGCTGATCGACAAGCACGGTCAGGTAGTCCTGGCCGATTTCAGTGCCTGCCATCTGCGCGACGTCGATGGCCACCGGCGCTCGCGCACTCTGGTGCGTCAGGTCGGACTGACCGAACACAGTGCCCCGGAGTATGCACTGGACGACGAGGTGGGGCGGCGCAGTGACCAGTACTCGCTGGCTTCCACGGTGTACTGGTTGTTCACCGGTGAACTGCCCTATTCGTTGCCGACCAAGGACCTGTTGCGACACACCGACCTGGAGCAGATGACCTATCGCAGTGCTCGGACCCTCAATCCCGAGGTGTCGCCGGCACTGGACGATACCCTGCGTCGAGCTCTGGCACCTCAGCGTGCCCTGCGGTTTCGTCGGCTGTCCGAGTTTCTCCATGCCTTGCGAGGGCCGGCCAAGGAGACGAACGACGCCTCGGAGGAGCGCGTGTCATCTCGCGAGCCTGCCCTCTTCTGGCAGGGGGTGGCGGGGATCCTGTTGCTGTTGTTGGTGTTGTCCTGGTTGCTGCGTTGAGCCACGAGCCACGAGCCACGAGCCACGAGCCACGATACGAGAATCTCGCAGCTCGTAGCTCGTAGCTCGCAAGCTTATAGCTTGAACTCGGGCAGCTTGCGTTCGACGCGGTGCTTGGCGAGCTTGGCGACCTTCGGCAGGCCGTTTTCGAAGGGGGGGAAGTCCTCGCCCTGGATCAAGGGGGCGAGGTAACGGCGGCATTCTTCGGTAATACCGAAGCCGTCCTCGCGGATGAAATCCCTTGGCATGAACTTCTCGCGGTTGGCCACGTCGGCCAGCGGCGCCGGTTCGACGGTCCATGCATAGGGTGCGTCACCAGTGCGCTTGATGGCGGGCATCTGGGCGTTCTGACCGTCCAGTGCCAGCTCCACGGCCTTTTCGCCGACGGCATAGGCCTGGTCGACATCGGTCTTGGAGGCCAGGTGGCGTGCGGCGCGTTGCAGGTAGTCGGCCACCGCCCAGTGGTACTTGTAGCCGAGGTCCTGCTTGATCATGCCGGCCAGGGTCGGTGCCACGCCGCCCAGTTGGCGGTGGCCGAAGGCGTCGGTGTTGCCGGAGTCCGCCAGGAAGGTGCCGTCTTCATAGCGGGCCCCTTCGGAGACCACGATCACGCAGTAGCCGTAGTGCTTGACCGATTCCTCGACGCGGGCCATGACCGCCGCGCGGTCGAAATCGATCTCGGGGAATATCACCAGATGAGGAGGGTCGCCCTCGCCCTGGCCGGCCAGGGCGCCGGCGGCGGCGATCCAGCCGGCGTGGCGGCCCATTACCTCGAGCACGAACACCTTGGTGGAGGTGGCGCACATGGAGGCGATGTCCAGCGACGCTTCCAGAGTGGAGGTGGCGATGTACTTGGCCACGCTGCCGAAGCCCGGCGAGTTGTCGGTGATCGGCAGGTCGTTGTCCACGGTCTTGGGCACGTGGATGGCGGTCAGCGGATAGCCCATCTTCTCGGAGAGTTGAGAGACCTTGAGGCAGGTGTCGGCGCTGTCGCCGCCGCCGTTGTAGAAGAAGTAGCGGATGTCGTGGGCGCGGAAGACCTCGATCAGGCGCTCGTACTGGGCGCGGTGGGTCTCGATATCCTTGAGCTTGTAGCGGCAGGAGCCGAAGGCGCCGGCCGGGGTATGACGCAGCGCCGCGATGGCCTCGTCGCTCTCCTGGCTGACGTCGATCAGGTCCTCGGTCAGGGCGCCGATGATGCCGTTGTGCCCGGCGTAGACCTTGCCGATCCGGTCGTCGTGGCGACGGCAGGCTTCGATGACGCCGCAGGCGCTGGCATTGATCACGGCGGTGACGCCGCCGGACTGGGCATAAAAGGCGTTGTGCTGAGCCATGGAGCTATCCTGTTGATGTCGCATCGAGGGCGTGCGGCCGGCGACGTTCCTGTCGCATGTCGGCGCCGCCGAGGGTTCGGAGCAAGCGGGGATTCTAGCCCATCGACCGGGTCGCTGCATCCCATGGCCTCGCCCTGCTCGCCCCGCGATGGCTGGAGGGGGCGCGGGTGCCATGCTAGTCTGCCGCTTTCCGCCAGGCAGTCGCAGTCTGGCACGAATTTCCTGCGGAGACGGCATGCACCTTCACATCCTCGGCATCTGTGGCACTTTCATGGGTAGCCTGGCCCTGCTGGCCCGAGAGCAGGGGGTTCGGGTCAGCGGCTCCGATGCGGGCGTCTATCCCCCCATGAGCACGCAATTGCAGGAAGCCGGCATCACCCTGATGGAGGGTTACCGGGCCGACAATCTCGAGCCGCGCCCCGACCTGGTCGTGGTCGGCAACGCCTTGTCGCGCGGCAATCCCGAAGTGGAGGCTTTGCTCGATCTGGACGTGCCCTATGTGTCGGGCCCTCAGTGGCTGGCGGAGCATGTGCTGCCAGGGCGTCGCGTCATCGCCGTGGCCGGGACGCATGGCAAGACAACGACGGCGAGCCTGGTCGCCTGGTTGCTGGAGTCGGCAGGGTGGTCGCCGGGGTTCTTGATCGGGGGAGTGCCGCGCAACTTCGGCATCTCGGCACGTCTGGGGGCGCGGAATGCGCCCTTCGTGGTCGAGGCCGACGAATATGACACGGCCTTCTTCGACAAACGCTCCAAGTTCGTCCATTACCGTCCCGAGATCGCCGTGCTGGGCAATCTCGAGTTCGACCATGCCGATATTTTTCCCGACCTGGCGGCCATCGAGCGCCAGTTCCATCACCTGGTGCGCACCGTGCCCGGCAAGGGGAAGCTGTTGGTGGCCGACGACGAGCCGGCGCTGGATCGCGTGCTCGAAGCGGGCTGCTGGACACCGGTGGAGCGTTTCGGGCAGTCCCCGGGCAGCGATTGGCGACTGGTGCTCGAGCGCGGTGATGCGAGTCGCTTCAGGGTCGAGCATGGCGACGAGCAGGCCACGGTCGACTGGGCCTTGAGTGGTACCTACAACGCCAGCAATGCACTGGCCGCCCTGGCTGTCGCGCATGCCTTCGGAATGCCCTTGCCCAGAGGGAGCCAGGCGCTGACTCGTTTCGAGACCCCTCGGCGCCGCCAGGAATTGCGAGGAGATGTCGCGGGCATTCGTGTGATCGATGACTTCGCCCATCACCCCACGGCGATCGCTGCCACCCTGGACGGCATGCGTGCCGCTGAAGACAGCGGGCGGCTGCTGGCGGTGATCGAACCTCGGTCCAACACCATGCGATTGGGCTCGTTGCGCGAGCGTCTCGCCGCCAGTGTGACGAGTGCCGACCTGGCCTACTGGTACCAGCCGCCGGAACTGGAGTGGTCGCTGGCGCCAATGATCGAGGCTGCCTCGACGCCGAGTCGTGAATACGACGACCTGGACGCCCTGGTGGCCGCATTGGTCGTCGAGGCCAGGGCCGGAGATCGTATCGTGGTGATGTCCAACGGGGGCTTCGGCGGCATTCACGAACGACTGCTGGCCGCGCTGGAGGATTCCCATGGCCGATGAGCTTCAACCACCTGTCACCGTGGCCATCACCGGTGCTTCCGGGGCCCAGTACGGGCTGCGCTTGATCGAGGTGCTGGTGGCTGCCGAGCATGAGGTCTGGGTGATGATCTCCAAGGCCGCCCATATGGTCATCGCCACGGAGACGGACAGCGAGCTGCCGGCACGACCCGAGCGCTTGACGAAGGCGCTCGCCGAGCGTTTCGGCGCACGGCCCGGCCAGATTCGCTGTTTCGGCCGCGAGGACTGGATGGCGCCGGTGGCGTCCGGCTCGGGCGCCAGTTCGGCCATGGTGGTCTGCCCTTGCTCCACCGGCACGCTCTCGGCCATTGCCTGTGGTGCCAGCAACAACCTCATCGAGCGCGCCGCGGATGTGGCCCTGAAAGAGCGCCGTACCCTGGTGCTGGTGCCTCGGGAAACGCCCTTGTCGGCGATCCATCTGGAGCACATGCTGGCCTTGACCCGCCAGGGGGTGGTAGTGATGCCGGCGGCGCCGGGGTTCTATCATCGACCGCGTGACGTCGAGGACATGATCGACTTCATCGTGGCGCGGATCCTCAACCAACTGGGGATAACGCACCGGTTGATGCCGCGCTGGGGCGAATCGCCGTAACGGGGGCGATTTGTTCAGTATTTCCTTCGAGGGTGTTTACAAAAGTCACGAGCGACGGCCAGACAAGGCGAAATTAGGCGAGAATGCGGAGTTTATCCGTACTAAATGAGCATTTCGAGCCGAATTTCAACGCAGTATGGTCGAGCGCAGTAATTTGTAAACACCCTCTTCGAAGCAAGTGCTTCTACAGGGCTCCTGTCCGGGCCATAAGGATATGGACATGCTCAATGTTTCCCTTCTCTCGGTCTTCGTGCCGACGTTTCTGCTCGTTTCTCTGACGCCCGGCATGTGCATGACGCTGGCCATGGTGCTGGGAATGACCCAGGGGGTGCGGCGGACCCTGTGGATGATGCTCGGTGAGCTCGCCGGGGTCGGGCTGGTGGCGGCCGCCGCCGGGGCGGGGGTGGCGACGCTGATGCTGCGTCAGCCCGAGATCTTTGCCGTGTTCAAGTGGCTCGGGGGTGCCTACCTGATCTATCTGGGCGTGATGATGTGGCGTTCCAGGGGGCGCATGGCGGTTCCCGAAGACCTGGATACCCAGGCCACGGCGGGTCGCCGCGAGCTGGCAGTGCAAGGGTTCGTCACGGCGGTGGCCAACCCCAAGGGCTGGGCCTTCTTCGTGGCCCTGCTGCCGCCGTTTCTCGACGCGTCCCGGCCTCTGGCGGGGCAGTTGGCGATATTGATCGCGCTCATCCTCACCATCGAGTTCCTGGCGCTGGTCACCTATGCCACCGGCGGCCAGACCCTGCGCCACCTGCTGGGCAAGAGCCGCAACGTGCGCCTGCTCAACCGCATTGCCGGCACCTTGATGGTGGGAGTCGGCTTCTGGCTGGCGTTGGGCTGACCCCCGGGCTTCGCCGGGAGCTGTAACCGGGCTTCGCCCGGAGCTGTAAGCCTTAAGCTATAAGCGGTAAGAACCCCCTGGACCCGAAAAGGGCTGGGGGTATGCTGCCTACGAGCTACGAGCTACGAGCTACGAGCTACGAGCTACGAGCTACGAGCTACGAGCTACGA